>NZ_WODC01000002.1 GCF_009729555.1 Pseudodesulfovibrio alkaliphilus | reverse complement strand
GATACTTGCAGTCCCACCGAGTGTGACATAGGCTTGAATTGCACTTCATTTAAAGCCTCTCCTGTGCTCACTCTGAGCAGCTCACCAGGGGAGGCTTTAAACTATTCCCGCAAAAGTCAAACTTTACACCCCCAGCAAAGCTGGGGGGTTTCTCATCGGACTAACTTTTGAATTTTGTTTACATTATCATTTCAAACTGTTAACATAACCAGATGCAGCAATTTCCAAGAGAGAATTCAACCCCATGACATTCCCCCTCCTGGCCAGCCTCGTGGGAGGGGTGGGCCTCTTCCTCCTCGGCATGGGGCTGATGACCCGTGGGCTGCGCAGTGCAGCCGGACCGGCCCTGCGCACCATCCTCGGCAAGTGGACGCGCACCCCCCTTCACGGCCTTGTTTCCGGGTTCATGATCACGGCCCTGGTCCAGTCCTCAAGCGCCGTGACCGTGGCCGTCATCGGTTTTGTCAACGCAGGGCTCATGACCCTGGGCCAATCGGTGGGCGTCATTTTCGGCACCAACATCGGTACCACCGTCACCGGCTGGATCGTGGCCGCCGTGGGCGTCAGCGTAGAGGTCAAGGCCATGGCCCTGCCCATGATCGGCATTGGCGTGTTCATGGGCCTTGGCAATGGCCAGACCCGTCGAAAGCACTTGGGCGAAGCGCTGACAGGCTTTGGCCTGTTCTTCCTTGGCATCCAGGTACTGCAATCCGCCTTCCTTGACGTTGGCAAGGGGCTGGATCTGACTTCCCTGCATCTGGGCTCGGGCATGGACATGCTCGTGTTCACAGCCGTGGGCTTTGGCCTGACCCTGTTGATGCAAAGTTCAAGTGCGGCCATGGCCCTGGTCCTGACAGCGGCCATGACCGGAGTGATCTCCCTTGAAAGCGCGGCTGCGGGCGTGGTGGGCACGAACATCGGCACCACCTCCACGGCCATGCTTTCTGTCATCGGCGCCACGGACAACGCCAAGAAGGTCGCGGCGGCTCACATCATCTTCAACCTCGTCACCGGGCTTGTGGCCTTGCTCCTCATCCCGCTGCTGACAAGCGCCGTGCGGGCAATCGGCGCTGCCGAGGCAATTTGGATGGGCACCATCCTCGCCCTCTTCCACACCGGCTTCAACCTGCTTGGCGTCCTCATCTTTCTCCCGCTGACCCCCCGGCTGGTGGCCCTGCTCGACACGCGCATCGGCCGGGATGACGACGAGATGTCCCGCCCCAAATACCTTGACGACAACGTGCTCAAAACCCCGACCATGGCCATGGAGGCCCTCTTCATGGAACTTGGCAGGCTGGGAGAAATGACGCGACTGATGGGACAAAAAGCGCTGGCAGCCAAATTCCGATACAAGGACTTCAACAGGGACAAGACCGCTCAGGAATCCCTGGTGGAGGCCATTCGCACCTTCTGCGCCAGACTCGGCAACGTGGACCTGCCTGCGACAGTCAACGACAAGCTACCCTGGGCATTGCGCTCGGCCCAATATTTCTCCAAGTCAGCCAATATCATGGAGACAATGTCTCACGAGCACGCCCTGCTCGACCACCAATTGCCCGGTGGCGCGTCCACGGCCGCCCGCGAAATGCGCCGCGAGGTGCGCGACATCCTCAATGCGGCTCATACCCCCTGCGCGGAAGAGTATTCGGAACTCAAACACATGCTGGGACACCTCAAGTCCACCTATGACGCCCTCAAGGAGGAACTGCTCCGCCTGGGCACTCAGGGGCGGCTGGAACTGCCCAGGATGGTGCAGCTGCTCGACTACCATTCGAGCCTGCGCTCCATGTGCGAGCAGGCGGTCAAAGGGACGCTGGCATGGTCGGGCCTGCGCGAACCCAATGTCATCTGTCAGACGGCGGACGAGTCCAACGAATACAGCTGGAAAACCCCGGCATGAACTGGTAGCCTTCGGCAACAGCCACTTTTAATGGCCAGCCAAGGAGGCCCGCCTTGCTTCAACGACACAAAGCCGTCATCCTCGTCGGCTGCGCACTGGCTTTGGCAGCAGGCGCATTCCTGCTGCTCTCTCCCGGATCGGACGGTCCCCAGGTTCGGCAGACCATAACACCCCCGGACGAGGGGCCCACCAGCGCACCCGCCTGGGTCAACACCGGCCAGACGCCCAAACCCGACTATTCGCCAAGCACTGCCGACGCCCACAACGCCACCGTAGCGGAAAGTCCCTCCCCGCCCCCCCCGGCTCCCATCAGGATTCGCGAGGACACGACGGTAACCCTCTCCTTTGTCCACGCACTGACCGATTCCCTGCTCTCCGGCTTTCATCCGCTGGGCAGGCAGGGCACTCCGGCCAGCACGGCCTCGGTCAAGGCCCTCAACATCTTCTTCGGCCGCGAGATGCGCGGGCTGTCGACAATCGGTGACGATATCGGCGAGTCGCGCAAGGCGGTGCTGGACTACGTCTTTTCGCCGGGCATGATCCGAACCCTCCACGACCTCTACGCCCCGGTCCTGGTGGCCGACCTGACCGACACCGCCCTTCATGAAGAACGGACCTACACCGTGGGCGAAGCCACGCAGGAGCGCACCCTGTCTCCCCAAGAAACAGCGACAATGCTGCGCCTCGTGGCTTCGGACGCGGAGCGGACCGCGGCAGCGCTCAGGGGGGTGGGCAACGACCCTGTCATCGTCGAGATGGCCGGAAAATACCTCGGCGCGGCGCGGGCCGTCGAACGGGCCAACCTCCGCCTCCAGGCCGCTGTGGACGGTCAAGACGACCCCGCCGAGGCAGGCCAGCGCCTCAAGCAGTCCATCCTTCAACGGGAGCAGATCAAGGCGTCCATCGTCACCCGGATGCGCGAGCACTGCCCCGGTTGCTCCGAACAGGAACTCTTCTATCTCGCCCAATGGGCATATCGCCGCGTTCTGGACGAGCCGGAAAAACATTTGCCCGCCTTTGTGGCGGCTGCCGATGCACTGGACGACCTTGCATCGCGTCTGCGCACCCGTTCAACCGAACTGGAATGACCATACTTCCGACTTGATGGCATAATACCGCCCAAAGGTTGCGCACACTGGTCCCCGTGGTTATTCTCAAAGCGGAATCGATCACCCCTGCCTCAAGGAGCCGCCATGTATTTCAAGCAGATACTCACGTCCGGCCTGGGTTGTTTCTCCTATGTAATCGGCTGTCCCGCTGCCCGCGAGATGATCGTGGTGGACCCCAAGCGCGATGTGCAGGACTACCTCGACATCTCCCGCGAAGAAGGGATGCGTATCAGCCGGGTTATCGACACCCACGTCCACGCCGATCATGTTTCGGGAGCCCATGAACTGCGCTCTCTCACAGGCTGCGAAATCCTGATGTACGATACTTCGCCCGTCACCTTCGACTTCACCCCGCTTGGCGAAGGCCAGAAGCTCAAGGTCGGCAACGCGGGCCTTGAGGTGGTCCATACCCCGGGCCACACGCCGGACGCCCTCTCTTTGCTGGTGACAGACTTCAGCCGAGGCAACGAGCCCTGGCTCATCCTGACCGGCGATGTGCTCTTCGTGGGCGATGCAGGCAGACCGGATCTCGTGGGCGGCGCCAAACTCGACGAACAGGTTGCCAACCTCTACAACTCCCTCTACGTCAAGCTGGCTGAATACCCCGATCACCTTGAGGTCTTCCCTGCCCACGGTTCGGGCTCCCTCTGCGGCCGGGGCATGAGTTCCAAACCCAGCTCCACCTTAGGATTCGAGCGGCGTCACAATCCGGTTCTCGCCTTCAAGGATTTCGAGTCCTTCCATTTTGCCATGAGCCGCGACTTTCCCTCCCGGCCCAAGAGCTTCAGCCACATCATCTCCACCAATGCAGCAGGAGCGACGCTGCTGGAGCGCTGCCCTGTGGACCTGGCCATGGAACCCGATCGCTTCGAGGGCAAGATGCTGGCTGGCGCAGTGGTCATCGACGTGCGCAACACCGCCTCTTTTGCCGGGTATCACATCCCTGGATCGGTCAACATCGGCTTTGAGCCAAGCCTGGCAAATTGGGTGGGCATGGTGGTGGAACCCCGTGCAGATCTGCTCCTGGTGGTGGACACCGTGGAAGACTATGAACGCATGCGCACCGAGCTGCATCGCATCGGCTACGACACCATCCACGGGTATCTCAAGGGGGGCATTTCGTCCTGGGTCTACAGCGGCCGCCCGGTTGATCGTCTTTCCATCGACTCGGCACAGGAGGTACAATCCCTGCTTGAGCAGCGCCAGCCCCTCAGTCTGGTGGATGTCCGTACTCCGGATGAATTCGCCCAGGGCCGGATACCGGGTGCCAAACACATTCCCCTCATTGAGATTCTTGATGGCCGGTACTCTCTGGAAGAGGACGAGCACCACATCATCTATTGCGCCTCTGGCTACCGCTCCAACATCGCGGCCTCCTACCTCCAGCGCCACGGTTTCTGGGATGTGCGCGCCCTGGCCGGAGGCTTCACCGCCTGGAGCCGCGCCGGGTATGCGGTGGAGGGCTAGCTGGGCCTCCGATGGAGAGAGTGGAAGCACCGGGCGGGGACAGACGGTAGGATTGACAGAAATTGCGTCGGCCCCTACCGGGGGAATCCGGGTGTCTCGACCACGGAAAGGTCCGGGCCGAACCACAAAGCCGCCGTACCGGGGTAGCGTTCAAGGAGCGCGGCGCCCTCCTCGTGCCCCATGACAAAGAGGGCGGTGGCCAGGGCATCGGCCGTTTCGGCGTTGTCTGCCACCACTGTCACGCCGATGGACGCCCCGGCAGGCTCCATGGTCGCCGGGTCGATAATATGGTGACGCAAAACCGCACCGGCATCGTCCTCGCGCACCAAAAACTGCTCGTAATCGCCTGACCCGCAGACGGCCTGATCGCGCACCGTAAAAGTCCGGTGGATGGCCTCGGCCCGCGGATGGCGGATGCCCACGGTCCAGTCGCGGTCGCCAAAGGCACGGAAGTCGCCGCCCGCCGCCACCATGCCCGCGCTGACACCCTGAGCCTGAAGCAATCGGACCGCAGCATCAATGATGGCACCCTTGGCAATGCCGCCCAGATCAAGGGCCATGCCTTGGCGCTCCAGCCGAACTCTCCCGTTCCCCTCCTCCAGACGCACTTGGCGGAAATCCACCAGCCCCTGGCGTGATCGGGCTATGACTCCGTCCATCATATAATAGAACGGCGTCGTGGTCAGTGCGCCGATGGTCGGATCAAACGCCCCCCCGCTGGCATGGGCAAAGCCCATGGAGCGACGGATGAGGGCAAAGGCGCGAGGAGTCGGCTGAATCCAGCCCCTGCCCGCCGCGCCATTGATGCGGCCCACAGAGCCCTCGGGGTTGCGGTGGTCGTAATCCGCCTGCAGCTCCCGCATCAGAGCGATGCAGCGTCGCGCCGCAAGATCCGCATTTCTCCTGCTGTCGCTGACCAGGGTCAGGTTGACCACCGTTCCCATGGCCACGTCCGTATAGCGATGGAACCCGGCCGGATAAGATTCTGCGCCCTGGACCCGCCCCTGGATCATGGCTCCGCCCACCCCGGCCAGACCCAGGCCGCATATTCCGGCCAGACACAGGGCCGCAACACGGCTGTAGTGAAACCTGTCCATGAGCACACGCACCAGAAGCGGCAGACAGCAGATAAGACTCGCCAGGGCTGCGGCCTGAAATACCGGCCCCACCTGATGAGTGGTCTGGACGACCACCCCGCCGAGCAGAGGTCCGAGGACAAAACCGAGGCCCGAGGCCACATGAGCCGCTCCGAAAACCCGCCCCTGCCTGGGCGACAGGTCCGATGCCAGGGCCATGGACGACGGCACGGACAAGGCCGACCCCAGCCCCATGCCAATGCCGAACAAAGCCAGCCGCAACGGCTCGTCGCTCTCCCCAAGGGCGAAAAGACATAAAGCACTCACGCTCATGCCCGCCAGGGTGAGGGAAGCCCGGCACCCGCCGCCGAAGAACCTTGCGACCAAGGGAAGACCGAAGCACACGGCAAGGCTGGGCAAAACAAAGAGCCCACCCAGCACAAGCCCCTTGTGTCCGAGGGCCATCGCAAGGTGGATGGGATAAAACGTCGCGACCAGTCCCAGCCCCAAAGTTCTTCCAGCCACGGCAAGGAGCACGGCGAACCAGCTCCATGCCCCGGTGGGCGCGTCGTGCTTCGGCACGCTCTGTGCGCAGCTCGCCATCCTACCACCGGGCATGCACAGCGCCACCGCAAGCAAGGCGGCGACCATGCACACACCCAAGCCAATAAGGACAGGCTCGACACGTCTGTTCTGATAGAGCGCACTCCCGGCTAACGGGCCGATGACCATGGCTAGATTGAAAAGCAGCGCATGCACGGCGAACCAGTAAGACAACCGTTCGCGTTGGACCATACCGCCCAGAGCGGCCATGCCCACAGGACGGAACACGCCCGACACCATGCCGAGCAGAAACTGGGTCGCGTATAGCGCCGCCATGGAGGGATGCACCAGATAAATCAGCGGTGCGGACACGCCCAGAGCGGAGGCCGCGAGCAATGGCCGCCGCGCCCCCTGCCTGTCGGCCCAAAGACCGGCCAGAGGGGCGACCAGCAAACGCATGAAATAGAATCCGGCGAACCCGGTACCCAGCCAGGCGCCGCCGATGCGGGCATCCAGGCTGGCCAGCGGCAGGGCAAAGGAAAACACCCCCACCCCAAGGGTGGCGAAAAAACCGCTCAACAGCACCGAAATAAGAAGGCGTTTGCGCCGGATTCGATCATCAAAGGCCATGTTCATGTGGTCCCCGGGAATGTGCGAGTGTGATCCCAAACACGGGGTATTGGCAAGAACTCATACCGCTTGACCATGCGAACCTTCGAGGGTTTTCACACTGCCAATTGGTGAACGGTCTTGTTTGGTCGGGCAACGGCATGGAAAGGGCTTGACCCAAAAGACGGAAAGCGCGAAAAAATATACTTCGGGGCCTCGTCCCGAAGGCGCTTCCCCGGCATGCCTCGGAGTACGGCATGACCCCGATTCCGGTCCAATACAAACCCGCGGAGAATGAACATGCCCAAGAAAATGAAGACCATGGACGGCAACACCGCCGCCGCGCATGTGGCCTATGCCATGAGCGAGACGGCAGCCATCTATCCCATCACGCCCTCCACGCCCATGGGCGAGATCGCCGACGAATGGGCGGCGCAGGGGCGCAAGAACATCTTCGGCCAGACGGTCCAAATCCGTCAGATGCAGTCCGAGGCAGGCGCGGCAGGCGCAGTGCACGGGGCCCTGGCGGGAGGTGCGCTGACATGCACATTCACCGCATCCCAGGGCCTTTTGCTCATGATCCCTAACATGTACAAAATATCCGGCGAACTGCTGCCGGGCGTTTTCCATGTCTCGGCCAGGGCGGTGGCCGGACACGCCCTGTCCATCTTCGGCGACCATCAGGATGTCATGGCCACACGCCAGACCGGATTTGCCATGCTTTTCTCCAATTCGGTCCAGGAGGTCATGGATCTTTCCCTGGTGGCCCATGTGGCCTCGATGGAGGCATCGCTCCCCTTCATGAGCGTGTTCGACGGATTCCGCACCTCCCATGAAATCCAGAAGATCGCGGTCATCGACTACGAGGACATGAAGCCACTGCTGAACATGGACAAGCTGGCCGCCTTCCGCGCCCGGTCCATGAACCCCGAACACCCGGACATCCGGGGCACGGCTCAGAACCCGGACATATATTTCCAGGGTCGCGAAGCAGCCAATGCCTATTTCGACGCCATCCCCGCCATTGTCGAGACGACCATGAAAAAAGTCGGCAAACTGACCGGCCGCAAGTACAAGCTCTTCGACTATGTCGGACATCCCCAGGCGGACCGCATCATCGTGGCCACGGGTTCGGGCTGCGAGGCCATTGAGGAAGTGGTCAACCACCTCAACGCAAGCGGGAAGAAAGTCGGTCTGGTCAAGGTCCGGCTGTTCCGTCCCTTCTCGGTCAAGCACATGCTGGCGGTCATTCCCAAGACAGTCAAGAAGATCGCGGTTCTTGACCGGACCAAGGAACCGGGAGCCCTGGGCGACCCGCTCTACCTTGATGTCTGCGCCGCCTACGCTGGCAGGAAGGATGCGCCCAAGATCGTGGGAGGCCGCTATGGTCTGGGCTCCAAGGAGTTCACCCCGGCCATGGTCAAGGCGGTTTTCGACAGCCTGGCCAAGCCGAGGCACGGCTTCACCGTGGGTATCAACGACGATGTGACCGGCACCTCGCTGCCCGTCTCCGAAGTCATCGACACCACCCCCGAGGGCACGGTGCAGTGCAAGTTCTGGGGCCTGGGCGCAGACGGCACTGTAGGCGCCAACAAGCAGGCCATCAAGATCATCGGCGACAACACCAGGCTCTATGCCCAGGGCTACTTCGCCTACGACTCCAAGAAGTCGGGCGGCATCACCATCTCGCACCTGCGGTTTGGCAAAAAACCCATCCAGTCCACCTACCTGATAACCGACGCGGACTATATCGCCTGCCACAATCCGAGCTATGTCAATGTCTATGACATTCTCGAAGGCATAAGGGAGGGCGGCACGTTCGTGCTCAACTGTCCCTGGACGGCCAAGGAGATGGACGACCACCTCCCCGCCGCCATGCGCCGGACCATCGCCCAGAAAAAACTGAGATTCCACACTATCGACGCGGTCAGAATCGCGCAGGAAGTGGGCCTTGGCGGCCGCATCAACATGATCATGCAAACCGCCTTCTTCAAACTGGCCGATGTCATTCCCTTCACCAAGGCCGTGGCTCTGCTCAAGGACGGCATCAAAAAGGAATACGGCAAAAAAGGCGACAAGATCGTCAACATGAACAACGCCGCCGTGGACAACGCGGTGGACGCCATCGTCGAAATCAATGTACCCGCGTCCTGGAAGAAGCTCAAGGACGAGGCCCCTGTCAAGCGCAACGAACCGGAATACGTGACCAGGGTCATGCGTCCCGTACTCGGCCAGAAAGGCGACACCGTACCCGTTTCGGCCTTCTCCCGCGACGGCACCATGCCCGCCGCCACCAGCCGCTTCGAAAAACGCGGCGTTGCCATCAGCGTACCCGAGTGGCTCAAGGACAACTGCATCCAATGCAACCAATGCGCCTTTGTCTGCCCCCATTCTGCCATACGCGCCGTGCTCGCCGAGCCTTCGGAACTGAAGAAGGCCCCAAAGTCCTTCGAGACATTGGATGCCACGGGCAAGGAACTCAAAGGTATGCAGTTCCGCATTCAGATCAGCACCCTTGACTGCATGGGCTGCGGCAATTGCGCCGACATCTGCCCTGCCAAGGAAAAGGCCCTGGTCATGCGTCCCATCACCACCCAGACCCCTATCCAGGTGCCCAACTTCGACTTCTCCGAAACCATTCCCTTTAAAGACGCACTGGGTCGCGAAACGCTCAAGGGCAGCCAGTTCCGCCAGTCGCTGATGGAATTCTCGGGTGCCTGTGCGGGATGCGGCGAAACGCCCTATGTCAAGGTTATCACCCAGCTCTTCGGCGAGCGGATGGTCATTGCCAATGCCACGGGCTGCTCATCCATTTGGGGTGCCAGCGCACCCACCACCCCATACTGCGTCAACAAGGACGGCCACGGCCCGGCCTGGGGCAACTCCCTTTTTGAAGACGCGGCAGAATTCGGCTTCGGTATCGAAATGGCCTTTGATCAGCGCCGCAAGCACCTGACCGGATTGGTCAGCCAGGCGGCCCAGACCGAGACCGGCCCACTCAAGGCCGCCCTTACCGCATGGCTCGACGGACGCGATGATCCCGAAAAGTCCCGCGAAGCAGGCGATACCCTGAAAAATGCCCTCAAAGGCGCCCGAAAGCAGCTCTTGAAGGAAATCGCCTCCATGGCCGACCTGTTCACCAAGAAATCGGTCTGGGTCTTCGGCGGCGACGGATGGGCCTACGACATCGGCTACGGAGGGCTCGACCACGTTATCGCCTCGGGCAAGGACATCAATCTCCTGGTCATGGACACGGAGGTCTATTCCAATACCGGCGGCCAATCCTCCAAGGCCACCCCGCTGGGCTCCATCGCCAAGTTCGCGGCCGGAGGCAAGGGCACC
Source organism: Pseudodesulfovibrio alkaliphilus (assembly GCF_009729555.1). Taxonomy (NCBI): domain Bacteria; kingdom Pseudomonadati; phylum Thermodesulfobacteriota; class Desulfovibrionia; order Desulfovibrionales; family Desulfovibrionaceae; genus Pseudodesulfovibrio; species Pseudodesulfovibrio alkaliphilus. The sequence continues at coordinate 350,915 of NZ_WODC01000002.1, read as the reverse complement.
GGCAAAAAAGACCTGGGCCGCATGGCCATGACCTACGGCTATGTCTATGTGGCCTCAGTAGCCATGGGCGCCAACAAACAGCAGTTCCTCAAGGCCATAAAAGAAGCCGAAGCCTACCCCGGCCCGTCGCTGATCATCGCCTATGCCCCGTGCATCAACCAGGGCATCAAAAAGGGTATGGGCAAGACGCAGTATGAACAGAAACTGGCCGTGGACTCCGGCTACTGGCCCCTGTATCGCTACAATCCGCTCCTGGCCGACGAGGGTAAAAATCCCTTCATCCTCGAATCCAAGGCCCCGGATGGTACGCTTCAGGAATTCCTCTCCGGTGAAAACCGCTACGCCATGCTGGAACGGTTTCATCCTGAGGTCTCCAGGCAATTCAGGGAAAAGATCGAAAAGGACTACCTCAAACGCTACGATGCCCTGAAGACCATGGCCGAGGGCGGTTGCGCGGAAAAGTAGGGCACATCAAACCCGTTATCACGAAGCGCCCGGAGATTTCTCCGGGCGCTTCCTTTGTCCTGAGTGGGCGTTTTTTGCGTCCTGGAGTATAATCCCGCCACCCGGACCTTCCTGAAGTGAGATTATACTGCTCGGAAAATGAAAATCGGATACGATCAAGGCAATGACAACCCAAACCAGGAGGAGACTATGCCCAACATGGATTACCCAGGCCCGTGCCCAAGTTGCATGGGAATAGACGGCTGCGCCGACGAGGCAGGAAAGAAAGCGGCCGTGGCCAACTACTGCAAGGGGCTCGAAATGGAACTGAACAGCTGGAAAGCCAGGCTCTACGATGTCCTCGTGGCAGAGCCGTCCGGTGATCTGACCGACACCATCAACCTCCTCAAATCCACGGTACGCGAGATCGAGGCAGTGGCCGAACAAATGCAGCAGACCTGCCCGACAAACCTTGGCGAACAGGAAAAGATGATCGGCAGCAAGCTCGAAAATATGCGGACCCACTACACAAAGGCCCTTCAGGTCATCAGCCCCGGCTGGTTCGGAGGATAGACGAACGGCCACCAAAGACGACGCCCCCGGCCAGGGGATGCGTCCACAAGGGCCGGAGCGTTCGTTCCGGCCCTTTCCCATGGCAACCAGTGAAAACAGCATCACTTCCTTGCCACGCCGCGTCGTCACGGGTACATGTGGGAAATGAAGCAAGAGAGTCACCCCGTATCGGTGCGCCGCATTGCTGCGGGCACGAAAAAGCCCGGCCTGGGCCGGGCTTTTGATTTCGAAGTGGTGGGTCACCAAGGAATCGAACCTTGAACCTCCGGATTAAGAGTCCGCTGCTCTGCCAGTTGAGCTAGTGACCCACTTCGGGCTGCGCTGTTCCCGCGCAACGGAGAGAATAACTATAAGCCGGGCCAGCATTTGTCAACAATTAAATCCCATCTTTTTTTCCATAGGAAACCGATGCAGCTAACCAAACGATTCTCAATCCTTTTTTCCCTCATTTTGCTGATTCTCGCCGCCGGGAGCCGACCCTCACTGGCTGCGCCGAGAACACTGCCCATTGAGCCGGGAATCCAGGTTTTCACCCTCTCCGATGACTCCCGCAGACAACTGGGACTCGACTTGTCCCATGTGCTGACCGTCAGCCTGGACATGGAGCCCGAATGGTACACCTACGCCAACGTACCCGGCGGCATGGGCAAGCCCACCATCCTGTCCGGGACCACGGGGGACACTCTGCCCCTGGTCTCCCTGTATCCGATCGGCAAGGCCAAGCCCGACGCCTTCGACCCTTCGGTCATTATCAACGCCTACGAAAGCGGCACCCTGCTCTTTTCGGGCGTCCCGGCCGCCAGCACAGAGCCCTTTCCAGTCGTCATGCAGCTTGAGCTGCTGCTTTGCCACCCGACCAAATGCGTGCCTTACCGGCGCAACCTCTCCCACGACGGCCCTGAAACCGGGCCCTTCCCCGCAGCCGAGGACCAGCCCTGGTGGCCGACCTTCAGGACACTGGCCGAATCCGGCAGTGCTGCCAACAGCGCCCTGCCCGCGACGCCCGAGAACGATGATGCAGAAACACTGGTGCAGTGGAGTTTCTCGCCAACCTATCTGCAACCGGCTCTTGAAGTATCAAGCCTGCTTTCTGCCATTCTCATGGGGCTTCTGGCCGGCCTGATCCTCAACATCATGCCCTGCGTCCTGCCCGTGGTCAGTCTCAAGCTCTCGGCCCTGCTCAATTCCTCAAGCATCGACACGGAAGCAGAGCGCATCCGCGCCTTTCGCGAGCACAACGCCTTCTTCGCCCTGGGAGTGATAACTTTCTTCATGGTCCTGGCCGCCGCGCTCGGGGTCACGGGACAGGCCTGGGGAGCGCTCTTCCAGAACCGATGGCTGGTGCTGACCGCAGCAGGACTGATCCTGGCCCTGTCCTTAAGCCTCTTCGGCCTCTACCATCTGCCAGTCATCGACCTGAAATTCGGCATCAAGAGCAGGAGCCCGCGCATCCAGGCTTTCTTCACCGGCAACCTGGCCACTCTCTTGGCCACCCCTTGCAGCGGCCCCTTTCTGGGTGGCGTACTCGGCTGGTCGCTGATTCAGGGGGGAGGCGTCATTTTCGCGGTCTTCGCCTCCATCGGTCTTGGCATGGCCTTTCCCTACCTCTTGCTGGTCGCCAATCCTCGCCTTTCCCGCTTCCTGCCCCGCTCCGGCCCCTGGATCGAATATGTCGAAAAGGGCATCGCCTTCTTCCTGGTGGGCACGGCCGTCTATCTGACGGGGATCGCCCTGGGCGACACTGTCCTGCGTGTGCTCGCACCGCTTTGGGCCATGGCGCTCGGAGGCTGGCTGTGGGTTCGCACACGCTTTGCCCGGCCTTCGGCCAGATGGGCCTTGCGCACGGCCAGCCTCGCCCTGGTGGCGGCCATGATCATCTGGACCGGACCGGACCGGGTCAGTGAATCCGCATGGGAACCCTTTGATCCGGTTTCGCTGCACAAACGCATCGGCCAGGAGCGCATATTCATCTCCTTCACGGCCGACTGGTGCCCCACCTGCAAGGTGCTCGAAGCCACGGTTCTCACCCCGCAAAACGTGACCAGATGGAAGCGCGGGCACGACATCGCCTTCATCAAGGTGGATCTGACCGGGCGCAACGTGGAGGGCGAGGCCCTGCTCCGCGCCCTGGGCAGCATGAGCATCCCGGCAGCCGCCCTTTTCCCGCCCGGCGAAGCCGGAATGACGCCCCTGGTGCTGCGCGATCTCTACACCCGATCCCAACTTGAAAACATAATGGGATCGTGGGAGAAGTAGCCCTTCGCAACCAACAGGAGACAATCATGCTCAACTTCCAGTATTACATGCCGACCCGACTGGTCTTCGGCCCTGACACGCTGAACACCCTGGCCGAAACCCCGCACCTCCCAAAAGGAAACAAGGCCATGGTGGTCATCGGCGAGTCCGGAGCCATGATCCGGCACGGCTATCTTTCCAGGGTCCAGTCGATGCTCTCGGCCCAGGACGTGCAAACCATCGTCTACGACAGAATCAGACCCAACCCGGAATCCGACAGCGTGGACGAGGCCGCGGCCATCTGCCGCGAACAGGGCGTGGACTTCCTGGTTGGCCTTGGCGGCGGCTCCACCATCGACGCGGCCAAGGCCATCGCGCTGATGGCCGGCAATCCTGGCAAGTTATGGGACTACATGCGCTCCGGCACCGGAGGCGGACAGACGCCCGAGCGCCCCGCTCTGCCCATCGTCGCCATACCTACCACGGCCGGTACCGGCACCGAAGCCGATCCCTGGCTCGTGGTCAGCAAATCAGGCTCGAAAACCGGAGAAAAAATCGGCTGGGGCGACGACTCCACCTTTCCGCATCTGTCCATTGTGGATCCGAAGCTGATGCTCTCCGTGCCTCCCAAACAGACTGCCTACACGGGCATGGACGCATTCTTCCACGCCTGTGAGGCGTATCTGGCCACGTGCCGTCAGCCTGCCAGCGACATGCTCGCCCTTGAGGCCGTCCATCTTATCGCCCACACCCTGCCCGAGGCCGTGGTCAACGGCGACGACCTTGAGGTGCGCACGGTCATGGCCTGGGCCAGCACGGCAGCCGGACTATGCGAATCCTATTCCAGCTGTATTTCCCAGCACTCCCTTGAACACGCCCTGTCCGCCCATCACCCGAACATGCCCCACGGAGCCGGACTGGTCATGATCTCCAAGGCGTACTTCGGCTTCCTGGCCGCCAGGGGCGTGGACAGGTTGGGCGACCTCGCCCTAGCCATGGGCGACACCCTGGCCGAAGACCTGGACGAGGACGTGCCCGGCGTGGCTTTCCTCGACGCCCTTGACGCCCTCATAGAGGCCGTGGGGCTCGGCGACGAGAAGCTCTCGGCCTACGGCGTCACCCGCGCCGAAATTCCGGCCCTGGCCGAAACGGCCCTGACCACCATGGGCGCACTCTTCGACATTACCCCGGTCTCCATGTCCATGGATGATGTGATAGCCATCTTCGAGGCGGCCTACGAATAAAGGCGTTTCGGGCACAGACCTGAATAAACGGCATAACAGAAAGCCGGGACGCGAAAACATCGCGCCCCGGCTTTTTCCTGGTCTCACTTCAAGTGCGGCATCATTCCACGCAGAGCATGCGATAGCTGTCGCCGGAGATGCAACGCGCCCCGTTTTCCGTGATTTCAAAGGTGTTCTCCACCCCGACCATGGCCACGTCGCGAATCCCCTGCTTTGGTTCCACGGCCAGGGTCATGCCGGGCTCAAGGGGCAGGTCAAAGCCCGCGGCTATGGCCGGGAACTCATCGATGGTCAGGCCGATGCCGTGGCCGATGAAGGGCACTTGGTTGTCGTCAAGCCCCATGAACCCTTCGGCGAATCCTCGCCGCCTGGCCATCTCAAGGCTGCCCGCATAGAGTTCGGCCGGGGTCGTGCCGGGTTTGGCGTTGTCGCACACCCACTCCTGGACCTCGATGCAGAAATCGTGAGACCGGCGGATGTCATCGGACATGGCCGACTCAGGTCCGGCGAAATAGGCCTGGGTCTTGTCCGTATGGTAGCCCTCAATCTGAAAACCGATGTCGAGCATCAGCGGCTGGCCCGGCCGCCAGACCTTGGCCGCGTTGCCCATGACCATTGCCGCAGGGTGCTCGCCGCGCAGCCCCAGCGGGCCGTTGAAGGCGCTGGGATAATTGCCGGAATCCCCGGCAGAGACATGACCGAGGAAGCACTCCTCGCCATGGGCCTGCATGCGCAGGATGCCCATGTGCCCTTCCTCGAAAAAGACTTCCCAGGCCTTGTGGGCGATCTCCCGCTCGGTCATGCCCGGACAGATTCTGCCGGGAAGGATGTCATACAGGCAGCGATGGTGTTTCTCGCCGCAACGGCGCATGATGTCCAACTCAAAGCCGGACTTGACCATCCTGGTCAGAGCTACGGCGTGATCGCCGGCCACCAGAGCGTGGTCCTTGAGTTTGGCCGCAAGCATGGTGCCCAACTGCCAGGTCAACCCGGCCATGACCGCGGCCACTGTCCTGGTCATGGGGCTACCCGCCTCGGCGCACAGACCGGGCAGCTCGGAGTAGGACTTGAAGGAAGCTATGCACCCGATCCCTGCCTCAATACGGGCGCGGCTCGCGCCCTTGCGCAGCATGAGGACGGGCTCGCCCTCCAGGGGGAGCCATAATACGCCCTGACCGCATGTGCCCGTGAGGTAATAGATGTTGAGACGTGAAAAAACGAGGATTCCGCCGGCAGCAGGGGCCACGCTCTGAAGATGACGCCTCAGGGAGGCATGGCGGCGGGCGAGTTCCTCGGCCGGAATGCGGGCAATGGGTTCGAACATGGAGCTCCTTGCGCGATAACGACTAGGCAATGAGGGTGGATTGCTGTAAAAGGACGTTCCCAAGCGAGGAACGCGACATGCTGATCAACGAAAAAGAACTAGCCGCCCAACTGCGAGAGGTCAAGACCATCGCAGTGATCGGCGCCGTGGACAAGCCGGGCCGCCCCGTGGACGGCGTGGGCCGCGAGATGATCGAAATGGGCTTTACCGTCATTCCCGTGCACCCGGTCCGCGACAACATCTGGGGCCTTGAAACCTACAGAAGCGTCACGGACATTCCCGTGCCCGTGGACGTGGTCGACCTCTTCCGCAATGCCCAGTTCTGTCCGGGCCATGCCCGCGAGGTGCTTGAGATGAAGACCCTGCCCCGGTTCTTCTGGATGCAGGCCGGGGTATTCAGCCCCGAGGCGCGCCAACTGCTGGCGGGATATCCCATCCAGGTGATTGAGGACCGCTGCCTCAAGGTGGAACTCTCCCGTCTCGGGGTACGGCCGTGAGCGAGACGGCTTTCGAATGCCGCATGTGCGGCCATTGCTGCCAGGGAGAGGGCGGCATCGTGCTCACCGACACTGACCGGGAGCGGCTGGCCGACCATCTGGGCATCGACCAGGACGAACTGGTACGTCGCTACACACGGGAGCGCTGCGGCAAGATCCACCTGATTTGCGGTGACGACGGCTATTGCGTCTTCTTTGACCAAGGGTGCGGGGTGCACCCCGGCAGGCCGGACATCTGCCGGGCCTGGCCCTATTTCCGCGGCAACCTCGTGGACGAAACGAGTTGGAAAATGATCCAGGAGTATTGCCCGGGGATCAACGCGGATGCGGGCCACGCCGAATTTGTGCGCCAAGGCAGACGCTATTTGCACGACAAGGGTCTTTTGCGGTATGATCCCGACACATCGCCCAACGCCTTGATCTGCGACGACTGATTCAACCGAGGCCGCCATGACCCTTCAGGAATGCTACCGGATACTCCGACTCGATACGGGCGCGGACCTTGACGCGGTCAAATCCTCCTTTCGCCGCCTTGCCTTCCAGTATCATCCGGACATCAGTTCCGAACCCGGCGCGAACGAACGCTTTCGCGAGGTCAACGAAGCGTATGTGACTGCCCGGAAGCTGCTTGAGGAGACCAACGGAAACGCTACGGCCCATAGCACCAACCAACGGGCCGAGAAACCGACTACAAGCCGCTCCCAGGGAGCTCGCGCCTATTCCAGGCAGCAGCGCCAAAAACCCAAGCCGCCGCCAGAGGCCAACTCGACCCGCTCCAGGCACCAGCAGTTTTATTACAAGGAAGAGGAAGTTCTTCGGACCATCCTGGGCGACCCCTTTGCCCGCAAGGTTTTCGAGGACATCTACAGCCAGATAAGAAAGGAGCGCCCCGGCTACAAGGGGCCGTTGGAACTGAAAAAACGCAAATTGCAACTGCACTTCGGCAACCGTACCCTGAGCCTCGACCTCGCCCGTGGATTCGGTGAAACGGTCAAATCCTGGTTCAAGGGACAGATGGATCACGAGCAGACCGTTTTTTTTCCGGCATCCACCCTCATTCCTGGCCGCAAGGTACGCATTTCCGTGGAACAGACTTTTTCGGACGGTCCCAAAACCATTGAAGTCACACTGCCCCGCGACTTCATGGTCGGCCGCCCTATCAGGCTCAAGGGCCTTGGGCGCAAGCTCGGCCCCCTCAAGGGCGACCTGTTGCTGAAAATACTCGCCCGATAGTCCAGCTCCCGGCCAGACGACGACGCCAGGCGCGTCTTCACCCCGATGATCCCCTGCATCGCTTTTGTACGGGAACCATCGCCCTGCATCGACCGCCATGGCCCGCACACCCGGCACCAGGATAACACCCTCTTTTCCCCTCTCTTTTCTGCGGCTCGATAATAATGGTCAACAAGAAAAAACCCCTTGTTATCCGATGCGTTTTTTACTAGTCGCAGTAGTGAACGAAACCCAGCGGAGGGACGAATGCTCGCCATATTTGACTACAAGGCGGGAAACCAGACCAGCGTTCACCGGGCGCTTGAACACCTGGACATTCCCAACCGGATCACCAATGACCCGGAGTTATTGAACGCTGCACAGGGAATCATCTTTCCCGGTGTAGGAGCTGCCGGTCAGGCCATGGATGAACTGCATTCGGCAGGTCTTGACGAGGTCATCAAAAGCCTCATCTGGCAAAACAAGCCCGTACTCGGCATCTGCGTCGGCTGCCAGATCCTTCTTGACTACAGTGAAGAAAACGACACTCGCGCCCTCAAGATCATTCCGGGAGAATGCCGCCTTTTCAACCCCTCCTGGACCGATTATGAAAACGTGCCCATCCGCGTTCCCCACATGGGGTGGAACCAGGTGGAGCTTAGGCAGGAGTGTGAGCTGTTCGCCGGCATTGACCCGGACGCGGACTTCTACTTCGTCCACAGCTACTACCCGGCCCCAAGGGAGGAATACGTCATCGGCACCACCCGCTACGGCATCGACTTCTGCTCTGTGCATGGCCGCCGTGGACTCTGGGCGGTGCAATTCCATCCTGAAAAAAGCGGACGCCCAGGCCTTAAGTTGCTCAGGAATTTCAACACCTTCTGCCAGGAGGCCGCCGATGCTCAGTAAACGGGTCATCCCCTGTCTGGACGTGCGCAACGGACGCCTGACCAAAGGCGTCAGGTTCGAAGGCAACGTGGATATCGGCGATCCCGTGGAGACGGCGCGGAAATACTACGAGGAAGGCGCGGACGAGATCGTCTTCTACGACATCACTGCCTCCCACGAAGCGCGTGGGATATTCCTTGATGTGGTCGAACAGGTGGCCTCGCAGATATTCATCCCCTTCTCCGTTGGCGGCGGCATCAACACCGTAGGCGACATGCGCGACGTACTCGTGGCCGGTGCCGAAAAGGTCTCGGTCAACTCCGGGGCGGTCAAAAACCCGGACATCATCAGCGAAGGCGCGGCCCGCTTCGGCTCCCAGTGCATCGTCCTTGGCATGGATGTGAAGCGGGTCGAGAAGTCCGAAACCATCCCTTCGGGTTTCGAGGTGGTCATTCACGGCGGCCGCAAGTACATGGGCATGGATGCCCTTGAATGGGCCAGGACCGGCGAGGCCCTGGGCGCAGGCGAAATCTGCCTCAACTCCATTGACGCTGACGGCACGAAGAACGGCTATGACATCGAATTGACCCGGATGGTGGCCGAAGCCGTGACCATTCCGGTCATCGCCTCGGGCGGTGCGGGCTCGCCACAGCACATGGTGGAAGCCGTGACCAGGGGCAGGGCCACGGCCGCCCTCATCGCATCCATCGTCCACTATGGCGAATACACCATCGCGGACCTCAAAAAACACATGGCTGAAGCAGGCGTACAGACCCGCTCTGTCTGGTAGGGTCAATGTTCCTGACGCGAGAAGGCCGCTGCCCCGTTCGGGACAGCGGCCTTAATTTTGCCTGATGGCTAAAACCGGATCACTCGGCGGAGAAGGTGCCGCTCTTGCCACCGCTCTTGAAGACCAGTCGGCAATTGCCGATGACGATGTCTTTCTGAACAGCCTTGCACATGTCGTAGATGGTGGCGGCGGCCATCTGGGCGCCCACCAGGGCCTCCATCTCCACGCCGGTCTTGTAGGTGGTCCGCACCTCGGACTCGACAACAATCCTCGCTCCGGCCTCGTCCACCACGAATCGAATATCCACAAGACTGATGGGCAGCGGATGACACATGGGAATCAGATCCGCAGTACGCTTGGCGGCCTGGATTCCGGCTATCTTGGCCGTGGTCAGCACGTCCCCCTTGGGCAGGGCGTTTTGCACCAGCAGGGCCATGGTCCGGGGCGCGAGCCTGACTTCGCAACGGACGATGGCCCTGCGCAGGGTATCGTTCTTGCCGGACACATCCACCATACGGGCGTTGCCGTCGCCGTCCATATGCGAGAAGCCAGGAGACATCTTACTCACCCATGACCTTGTCTTTGGTTTTCTTGAAGAAACCCTTGACCTTGGTACTCAATTTCTTGGACTCTATCTCAGAGAACTCGCGCAGCAGTTCCTCCTGGCGCTTGTTCATGTTGGTGGGGGTCTTGACCCGCACCTCCACCAGCAAATCGCCCTGGTGAGAGCTGCCCGGGTGGGGCAGTCCCAAGCCGCGCAGCCTGAAGACCTCGCCGCTCTGGGCACCCTTGGGGATTTCGAGATTGACCGGATCGTCCAGGGTCGGCACTTCCAGCCGATGTCCCAACGCCGCCTCGACAAAGGATATTTCCCGACGAATAAGCAGATTCTGCCCCTGGCGCTCGAACACCGCATCAGGCTCCACGCGAAGGACCACATAGAGATCGCCGGGAGGCCCGCCGAACATGCCTGCCTCGCCCTCGCCACGCAGACGCAGACGCGAATTGTTGTCCACGCCCGCCGGGATTCGCACCTTGAGATCCTTGTCGCGAATCACGCTGCCGCGCCCCATGCACTCGTCGCAAGGCTCAGTAATAATGGAACCGGCTCCACGGCACTGCGGGCAGGTCACGGAAATCCTGAAAAACCCCTGTGATTGTTGCATGGTGCCAGAGCCGCCGCATTGCGAGCAGGTCTGGGGACGCGACCCGGGAGCCGCACCGGAACCATCGCACCGTCCACAGACCTGTTCGACAGGAATGCGGATGTCCACCTCGGCCCCCTTGGCGGCTTGGCGGAAGGTGATGTCGAGGTTGTAGCGCAAGTCCGCACCTGGCCTGGGTCGGTTGCCTCCGCCGCGACCGGCGGCCGAGAATCCAAAAACCTCGCCGAAGATGTCGCTGAAGGCGCCGAAGATATCCTCGCTGCTGGAGAACCCCGAGAACCCATTGCCGTTCACCCCATCGTGGCCAAAACGGTCATAGGTCTGCCGCTTTTCGGCGTTTCCCAAGACTTCATAAGCCTCGGCCGCCTCCTTGAAGCGGTTTTCCGCCTCCGGGTCATCGGGATTGCGGTCGGGGTGAAACTTGAAGGCCAGCTTGCGGTAGGCGGATTTTATCTCATCCTGGGAGGCGTCGCGGGAAACCTCCAGAATCTCGTAGTAATCACGCTTGGCCATGGTTATCTGGAGGTTTCCCCGTAGGCGTCGATATCGATTTCAACGTCGGGAATTTCCTGATCGGGCAGAATTTTTCCCGCGGCGATCTCGCGCAGGGAATTGACGATTTCCTTGTTCTTGGATTCCACCAGGGGCGGATACCCTTCGCGATATTGCTTGACCCTCTTGATGCCCATCTGGGTAATGAGAAAGCGGTTGCTGACCTTCTCCAGACAATCCTCTACAGTAATGCGTGCCATGTCGTTCTCCTTGAATCGTGTTGCTGCCCTGGGCCTACCCGCTTGTTGCGGTACCGACGGGAAAAAGTCCCTGGAGGTCCTTGAGCAGCCTGCTTGAAACCGGGTAATACATGCCGCCGCCGTTCTTAAGCCAGCACTGCCCCTGAGGCAGCCTGGGATCGGCATAGAACGTCAGGGCGGTCAGTTTGTCACCTTTGCCGTCGAAAAGTCGGCAGTGCATCACTTCCGTGGCACTCTCCGGCAGAAGATTCAGAGGCAATGCCTCGAACTGCAAATCAGTAAATCGCCAAAGCGACATGTCAATGCCGCTGAGTTCGGTTTGATCGCCGGGGCGGTGCCAACCGCTCTCGCCGCGCTCCACAACATACTCCGTGCCGCCGTGATTGACCACAAGGCGGGCCACGATGCCGATGTCAAGTTTGACCACCGTACGCCCCTGCACATCAAAGGCGCTCCTGACCAGTTGGCCAACGCTCTGGGCATCAAGGGTAAAGGGAATGGTCAGCCAGGAGGAGCGCCCCATGAAAACTTCGGGCCTGTCGTTGACGGTATAAAAGTCCACGGAAGAAGGCGTTTCACTCTTGGCGTTCCATATACGGATGGTCAAAGCGGGCAACCGCTTGTCAACATCCAGCGGTTCAAGCACCAGGGTTCCGACCCTCAAGAGAGAAAGCGAGTGCAGATAGAGCTTGAGGGCCGAGTCCGAAGCAGGCTTGTCCTTAAGATAGCCGGGCAGACTAAAGAAATACCCTTCCTTTCGTTTCTCCACCAGCCAATTGGACCCGAAGGGCTGGGTCAGCTGGACCCTGGACACGGTCTCCTGGTCGAAATTGAAGACGCGTGTGTCAAAAAAGGCCGTAGCGGGCAGACCCAGCTGCTCCACAACCGAAGCATCGAACTCGTAGACCAGCCCGGGGCTGTCAGAGTTCCACCCGTAGACCGCGCCGGACTCGCCAGTTGTCAGTCTGACCGTCAGCGGGTTGCCATCCTTTTCGCCCAAGGAGACGAGAATTTTAAATTCCGGCTCATCCAACCCGTACTGCTCAAGCCCGCCCTGATCGAATCCGCCCACCGAACGGTGGGGAGCCAGTCCGCCTAATCGGGCGAGATAGTCAGCCACCTTTTCAGGCATGACCCGGGCAACGAAATTCCACGAAGCGCCGGGAACGTGCGCCTCCCAGCCTGTATCCGCGACAGTGAGCATATAGGTTCCCTTAGCGCTTTGAATATGCAGCGAGCGCACGGCATCAAAGGGACGGGAAAGCCAACGCGTCCTGTCCACTTCCTGCCTGGGTTCGGCCATGCGCCAGTGATACACGCCCAAAGCCGTTGCGGCCAGCAGTGCCAAGATCAGGCCAAGGAATAATCGCTTCAAGGGGCAAGTCCTCCAGGACGGGATGCCGGAACGGATTGCAGCGGAAGATAGCACCAAAGACCATGCCCGGCGCACAAGCCAATAAAAATGCACCAGCCGCGCTTGCAAGTCAAGCAGGAATCGTCTAACTCCCCCACCGGGTCCAGCATCATTACCAGAAACCCCGAGGGAAGAACAATGGCTTCATGGGGCAAACTCACATTCGCACAGAAAAAATGCGTCAGCGCCACAGGCAGACTGATGCAGGGAACCGGCATGGTTGAAAGCGGGGCGCGCATTGGCGTCGCCGCATCCGGCGGGGTGGACAGCTTTCTGATGCTCAAGGTATTGACCATCCGACAGGCGATAATGCCCTTTCCTGTCGAACTGATGGTCCTGCATATCAACGCAGGCTTTGACACCGCCTCCCACGCGCCGCTCACCCACTGGTGCGCCAGCCATGGCCTCTCGCTCCACGCCGAGCTTACAGACTACGGCCCCCGCGCCCATACCGAGGAAAATCGCAAGAATTCCCCTTGCTTTTATTGCAGCATGCTGCGTCGCAAGCGGCTCTTTGAATTATGCCGCGACTACGGACTGACCCATCTCGCATTTGGTCACAACGCCGACGACAACGTAGTCACTTTTTTCATGAATGTCCTGCAAAACGGGCGCACCGACGGGCTTTCGGCTCACGAGCCTTTCTTCGACGGCAGACTCCAGGTCATCCGCCCAACCATGATGCTGGACAAAGGCACCGTGATCAAGGCCGCCAGACAGTGGGAACTGCCGGTATGGGAAAACACCTGCCCTTCCAACGGCAGCACCAAGCGCGACGAGGTGCATGACTGGCTGCGCCAAGCGTGGAAAAATGATAAACGCATAAAAAACAACATCTTCAATGCCATCCTTCGTCACCAAGTCCACTTGACATGCCAAAAACTCTAGACTAATAGAATGGCAATTGATCCACCCGCGCCCTTGAACTCATAACATCCGACTGGAAAGGCAATGCTTTTCAGAAAATATCACATCGTCGTCTTCAAGGACAAACAGGGTTCCTGCAAGAAATTCCAGCTACGGGGCTGGTTCATCGCCACCCTTTTCATACTTATGGTCGGGATGGCCGCCGGAAATGTCGTTCTCTGGAATAAATACACCCACCATTCCCGCGTCGAACAGGGACTGAGCATCGCCGAAAAAACCGTTCAGGAACAGAAAACCCAACTTCTCAGCCTCTCCCAGAAAATTTCCGCTCTCCAGAAGAACCTCGACCGCATCAGCGATTTCGATTCCAAGCTCCGGGTCATGATCAATCTCGACCAGGACGGAAGCCAGGCAACTGCCCCCAAGGGCGGCCCGTCCAACGAAAATTTCGCCAAGGGCTATCTGCCTCTCTACAGGCAGGAACTGCTGGCCCGCAAGATGCACGAGTTTCTGCGCCAGCTTAACGTCGAAGCCCGGCTTGAAGAAGTCAGACAGCAGGAGATTCTGCATACCCTGCGCAACAACCAGAACATCCTTGAAGCCACCCCCTCCATCTGGCCCACATCGGGTTGGGTGACATCTGGATTTGCCTGGCGCACCTCGCCCTTCACCGGCAAGCGCGAATTTCACAAGGGTATTGATATATCCGCACCCCGCGGCACACCTGTCTATGCTCCTGCCAGGGGCACCATCACCTTCACCGGCCGCGACGGTTCCTACGGTCTGACCATCCGCCTCAAACACAACGCCAGCCTGTCTACCCGCTACGCCCATCTGCATCGCATCGCCGTCAAGAACGGCCAGGAGGTGACCCGAGGCGAGTTGATCGGCTATGTCGGCACCACGGGACGAAGCACCGGGCCGCACCTGCACTACGAAGTGCGCCTCAATGGAGTACCGGTAGACCCCAAGCGCTACATCCTGAACTGACCAGCCACGCGATGACCAAGGCAGGCCCTCTTGGAACAAGACTTTCCTGGAGGGCTTTCTTCATACGACACGCGGCCGGAACCTCCGGACACAGACGACAGCCTCAAGGGGCATCGAATGGTTCGGGTCTTGCATTGAGAGCCTGATGGATATTTTCGGTTTCAACCCAGCAGACATGTTGAGCTTTTATCTGACGCTGTTTCGAATCAGCATCGTGCTCTTCCTGCTGCCCTTTTTCGGAGGCAACTCCATCCCGGCCCCCATAAAGGCAGCCTTGCTCCTGGTGCTGACAATGGCGGTCTGGCCTCAGCTCGCTTTTCCCGGCAGCATGATGCCAGCAAGCGGCATAGACATCGTCATCATGCTCATGGGCGAGGCGCTCATGGGACTCATCCTCGGGTTGATCGTTAACTTCCTGTTTGCCGCAGTCCGCTTTGGTGGACAGATTGTCGGTTTTCAGATGGGATTCGCCATGGTCAACGTGGTCGACCCCATCTCCGGCACCAGCAATGCCGTGACAGCTCATTTCCTCTACATGTGCACCATGCTCACCTTCCTCGTTCTCAACGGCCACCTGCAACTGATCAACGCCCTGGGCATGAGCTTTCAGTACATTCCTCCGGGCGGCCTGCTTCTCACACCAGGGCTGGTCTCCCAATTCCTTGAATTTTCGGGCATCATATTCACCCTTGCCATCCGTATCGCAGCCCCGGTCATGGCCGCATTGTTCCTGGTCGATCTCTCGCTGGCGCTCATCTCGCGAGCCGCGCCCCAGATGCATGTGCTTGTCCTGGGTTTTCCGATCAAAATCACAGTGGGCTTCTTCTTCCTGGGCTTCCTGTTCATGATCATGGCCAACTACGTGCAAGACTTTCTGGACAACCTCGGCCCCATATTCCGGGGAATCCTCAAAGCCGGCTCCCCACTCTAGAAGGCTTGCGCCATGGCCCAGGATCCGAGCAAAACAGAAAAAGCCACAGAGAAACGGCGAAAAAAAACCAGAAACGAGGGAAATGTTCCCAAGAGTCAGGAGTTGACCAAGGTGATCGTCCTGCTCATGGGCGTCCTTACCTTGCGCGTCCTCATCGGCTTCTACCAGGGCCAGATGATGGAGATTTTCGACTGGACCTTTCGTGAAGGAATCAAAATCAAGATCGACCAGTCCACTGCCTACGCCCTGTTCGTCTGGGGCATGAAAAAACTGACGATTCTCGTCCTGCCCGTCCTTTTGGTACTCGCCTTCACGGCCTGGCTCATCCTGCGTCTTCAGGTTGGCTCACTGTGGACAACCAAGCCCATGCGGCCGAAATTCGGCAAGCTGTTCAATGTCATGGCTGGCCTCAAACGACTGTTCATCAGCCCGCAGGCATTAGTCCGTCTCGGCAAGAGCCTGCTCCAGGCCGTTGCCGTGGGCATTGCCCCATATATCGTTATCCAGCAGGAATACATGAATCTTCTGCCTCTCTTCTATTCCGATGTCCACGGCATCATCGCCTTTCTCCTCTCCATCGGCTACAAAATGGTCTGCTACGCTCTAATACCGATGCTGATCATCGCCTTGGCCGACCTCTGGTATACGCGTTGGCAGTACGAGGAAAAAATCAAGATGACCAAGGACGAAGTCAAGGATGAACGCAAACAGGCCGAGGGCGACCCTCGGGTCAAACAAAAACAGAAACAGAAAATGCTCCAGATGATGGCCAGCCGGATGTTCCAGGACATCCCCAAGGCAGACGTGGTCATCACCAACCCGACACACTACGCCGTTGCCCTGCAATACGATGCCCTGGTCGCACCAGCCCCCCTGGTCCTGGCCAAGGGAGTGAACCGCGTTGCCGAACGAATCAAGGAGGTTGCCCGGGAAAACAACATCCCACTGGAGGCCAACCCACCCTTGGCACGGGCTTTGTATAAGCAGGTGGAAATCGGGGAAACCATCCCGGAGGAGTTGTTCCAGGCCGTTGCGGCGATCCTCGCCAAGCTTGAGAAGTTCAAGCGACGCTAGGAGTTGAGGAACATGAAGGCACCTCCGGCAACCAGCCCAAGACCATCCGCGAGGTGTCAAAAACATGGCTCAGCCTTCCAGCAAATCCCTCGTTCCCAATATAGACTACGAAAGATTCGCCAAACAGGGCGACGTTCTTCTGGCAGGCGGTGTGGTGGTCATCCTCTTCGTCATGCTCATTCCCCTGCCGACGCCGTTTTTGGACTTCATGCTGACGGTAAGCATCTCGCTTGCCCTTGTGGTGCTCATCACCACCATGTTCATGACCTCTCCCCTCGAATTTTCCATCTTTCCATCGCTGTTGCTGGTCACCACCCTGCTGCGCCTCGCCCTCAACGTGGCCACCACGCGGGCCATCCTGCTCCACGGCGACGAGGGCACCGATGCCGCCGGTTCGGTCATTCAAAGTTTCGGTGAATTCGTTGTCGGCGGCAACTACGTCATCGGCATCGTGGTCTTTATGATCCTGTTCATTCTCAACAAGGTTGTCATCGTCACCGGCACCACCCGTATCGCCGAAGTGGCGGCCCGCTTCACCCTGGATGCCATGCCAGGCAAACAAATGGCAGTGGAGGCCGATCTTAACGCGGGCCTCATCGACGAGGAGGAAGCCACGAGGCGACGCGACAACATGCGCCGGGAGGCCGATTTCTACGGCGCCATGGACGGCGCGGGCAAATTCGTGTCCGGAGACGTGAAGGCCGGTCTGATGATCACTGCCATCAACATCATCGGCGGCTTTCTCATTGGCGTCCTCCAAAAGGACATGGCTTGGATGGACGCCGCACAGACGTATACGCTCCTGACCATCGGCGACGGCCTTGTGGCCACTATCCCCTCGCTTATCATCTCCACCTCCGCAGGCATCATCGTTTCCCGAGCTGCCGCCGAGGCCAAGATGGGCGAGGAATTCATCGGACAGCTTTCCTTCCATCATCGCGCCCTCAAGCTGGTGTCGGCAATACTGCTGGTCTTCGCCATTGTCCCGGGTATGCCAACCATCCCCTTCCTGACGCTGGCCAGCATCATCTACGCCGTGGCGCACCTCTCGGCCAAGCAGCAGCAGGCCCTGAACCCGGAGAAGGACGACTCCAAAAGCACCCGCGACAGCGCAACCCTGGATACGCCGGAAGAAGTGCAGATGCTCCTGCCTTTGGACCAACTCGAACTGGAGGTGGGCTACGGCCTCATCCCGCTGGTGGACGAGGAGCAAAGCGGCAATCTGCTTTCACGCATCCGGTCCATCCGCCGCCAGTTCGCCCTGGACATGGGTGTGGTCATCCCCTCGCTCCACCTGCGCGACAATCTCCAGCTCAAGCCCGGCGAATACAGGGTTGTCATCAAAGGCAACCCCGTCGCCCAGGCGGAGCTGCTCATCGACCACTACCTGGCCATGGATCCGGGCGACGCCAGGCAGCGCATCGAAGGCGTGGAGACCGTGGAGCCCGCCTTCAATCTGCCAGCGGTCTGGATACCCGAGGCCCAGAAGGAAGAGGCCATGCTGGCGGGCTACACCGTGGTCGATCCGTCCACGGTCATCGCCACCCACCTCACCGAAGTGTTCCGCCGCAACCTGCACGAATTTCTGGGACGGCAGGAAACCCAGGAACTGCTCGACAACCTGGCCAAACGGGCACCCAAGGCCGTGGAAAGCCTGGTGCCTTCCGTACTCAGCGTGGGCGGCGTCCAAAAGGTACTCCAAAGGATGGTGCAGGAGAACGTCTCCATACGCGACCTGCTGACCATCGTGGAAACCCTGGCCGACTACGGCGTCGCCACCCAGGAGCCAAGCCAATTGACAGAGTTCGTCCGGGCCAAGATGGGACGCACCATCGTCAACCCCTATCTCGGCGAGTCGGGCGTACTGCCCATCATCACCCTGAGCCCCAAGGTGGACGAGATTCTCGTCAACGCCATGCGCCCCGTCGAACAAGGCGGCTACCTCGCACTGGAACCCGGAATGGCCCAGCAGATCATCCAGGCCATCAACAGATCCACCGAGGAGGCAATGGTGGCCGACGGCCAGCCCGTGCTGCTGGTGGTCCCGCAAATTCGCAGCCATCTCGCCCAACTGTTGAATCGGTTCATTCCGACCCTGCCCATCCTGTCCCAGGCCGAGATTCCCGCCGACATCAAGATTCAATCCGCAGCAACCGTTGACCTGTAGGAACAGCACATGAGAATGAAGACCTTCCGCGCCGCCACCGCCACAGCGGCCTTCGCCATGGTCAAGGCCGAACTCGGGGCCGATGCCGTCATCCTCTCCAACAAGACCGTGACCGACAACGGCAGCAAATGCTGCGAAATCGTGGCCGCAGTGGATGCCATGCCAGCAGGGACGCCGGGCGCACCAGGCCCGGTCAAACACACTGGGCCATCCAGGACCAAGGAAGACACGGTGGAGGACGCGCTCCGCAGCGCCATCGGCTGGCAGCGCGAATGGAGCCAGATCAAGGGTCAGATCTTGGCCCTGATGAAACCCCAGATGGACCCCGCCACCCTGGCTCCCAAGCAGCGGCTGGCCATGGAATACCTCGAACGGGAAGAGGTGGATGCCAAGGTGCTTGCCAGCGTGTATTGCGAGTTGCGGGACGACCCGAAGCGCTCCATCATCACCGCCCTGGAATCCCTGGTGGAAGTCAAGCCGTTTCGCTCCCGGGACTGGCCCGGAGCCATCCACGCCTTTGCCGGACCAGGAGGGGCGGGCAAGACCTCAAGCCTCATCCGGCTGGCACTGCGCGAGAAGAGGTCCAACCCCAAAACGCGCATCTGCCTGGCCACGGCTGACGGAGGACGCGGCAAGGGACGGCTGGTGCTCAAACACTACGCAGAGCTTTCAGGCCTCGCCTTTCGCGAAATCGTGACCCGTGATGACTTCCTGCTCCTGCGCAAGGAAGCCGAACAGTTTGACATGATTCTCATTGACCTGCCGGGACTGACGGGCAATACAACCCTTGAGGACTTCACCGGACTCTACGGCCTCTCGACCTGCGGGGAATTGTCCATCCACCTGGTTCTCAACCCCTATTACAGCGCAGCCCAGTTCGAACGGTTCATGGAGAAATACAAAAGTGAACAACTCGCAAGCGTTATCTGGACGAAACTCGACGAAACCTGTACATTCGGGGCATTAGTGAACATGGCGTTCGCCAGTGGGCTGCCGATTTCAGCGCTCTCGTACGGTGCCGGCCTCAAGAACAGCATCGCTCCCGCCACCCTCGACATGATCTGGCGGATGGTGTTTATGCGCAAGCTGCCCGGCGGCGACATTCAACCCTAAGGAGAAAGATTGACGCCATGAGCACCCGTTTACCCCTGGTCCTTTCGGTCACGTCCGGCAAGGGCGGCGTTGGCAAGACCAACATGTCCGTCAATCTGGCCCACACCTTGAGCATGGCTGGCAAGAACGTCGTTCTGCTGGATGCCGACCTGGGTTTGGCCAATGTCGATGTCATTCTCGGCCTGACCCCGGAGCGCAACCTGTTCCATCTTTTTCACGAGGACATGACCCTCGACAAGATTCTGTTCGAGACGCCCTACGGATTCAGGATTCTCCCCGCCTCCTCTGGCGTGAGCGATATGGTCAACCTCGACAGGGGCCAGAAACTCGACCTGCTCGACGCCATGGACGTTCTGGAAGATGCCGTGGACTATCTCATCGTGGACACCGGCGCGGGCATCAACGACAACGTGCTGTATTTCAACCTCGCGGTGCAGGAGCGGCTGCTGGTCATCACGCCGGAGCCCACATCCCTCACCGATGCCTACGCACTGATCAAGGTACTCAAGCTCCAGCACGGAGTGGAACGCTTCCGTGTACTCGTGAACATGGTGGAGGACAAAAAAACGGCCAAGGAGGTTTACGTTAAGCTGCTCAAGGCCTGCGACCACTTTCTGGACGGCATCTCTCTGGATCTTGTGGGAATCGTGCCCTATGATCCCAACGTCCGCAATGCCGTCATCGCGCAGGTTCCCTTTTGTCACAAATTTCCCAAGAGCCCGGCCAGCGTGGCGATCCGGCAGGCCGCACAGACAATCAACGGTTGGCATGTGGAACCGAACACAGATGGCAATATCAAATTCTTCTGGAAAAAGCTGCTCTTCCAGGAACGATCCGTGGCGTGATCTGGAGCTGGGAGCCAGGGGCTGGGACGACTTCTCGCCAAGAGATCGGGAGGATATCGTCCGCCACTATGCGCCGAAGATTCGGATTCTCGCACTGCGCCTCAAGGCGAAGCTTCCGCAAAGCGTGGAGCTTTGTGAGCTGATCAGCGCCGGCAGCCTGGGGCTGCTTGACGCACTGGGCAAGTTCAACGCCAGCCGGGGCATCAAGTTCGACACCTATTCCGAAAACCGGATCAAGGGTGCCATGCTTGACGAGCTGCGCCGGATGGATTGGTTTTCCAGAGGACTGCGGCAAAAAGTCAAAGCGCTTGAGGACGCCCAACGCCAAGTGGAGCATGAGACAGGGGCTACCGCAACCATGGAGCAGCTGCAACGCATCACCGGCATGTCGGAAAAGGAAGTTCGCCACGGACTTGAGGCGCTGCACAACCAGATGTGTCTCAGCCTTGACAGCTTCCACGAAAACGTCATCGGCCGCAAGGCCATGACCGAGGACGAGCCCTTCCAGTCCACCGCATTTCAAGAAATTGTTGACAAAGTAGCCAGTCTCATTGAGGAATTGACGCCACGGGAAAAATTGGTCATATCTTTGTACTACGGTGAGGAACTGAATATGAAGGAAACCGCCGAAGTCATGGACATAACCGAGGGCCGGGTTTCCCAGCTTCACTCTCAGGCCCTCACAAAACTGAGAAAAACATTCAGATCTCGCTACGAAACTGAGTAACAGAGACGAAAGGAGCAACCCATGGCCTATGACACCAATATGCGCATCCTCGTTGTTGACGACTTCTCCACCATGCGCAAAATCATAAAGAACATCCTCCGCCAACTCGGCTTCACCAACATCGTCGAGGCCGACGACGGCTCCACCGCCTGGGAAGTGCTGAACAAGGACAACATCGACTTTATCGTCTCGGACTGGAACATGCCCACCATGTCGGGCATCGAGCTTTTGCGCAAAGTGCGCGCCAGCGAGGAATACTCTGACCTGCCCTTCCTGATGGTCACGGCCGAAGCGCAGCAGGAAAACATCATCGAGGCGGTGCAGGCCAAGGTTTCCAACTATATCGTCAAGCCGTTCACCCCCGAAACCCTGGGCCAGAAGATCGACAAAATCTTCAGTTAGCCTCTGGCTTTCGGCCTGATAGGCGAACATCATGGTCTTGCTTGTCCCGGATGACGCGGAAGACATAACTCAAGAGACGCAGCCAAAGGCGCAGCTCGACAACAGCGAGGCCAGCAAGGCGACGCAAAAGGTCGATCTTGATCTCGACGACGCACCCTTCCTTGAAGACGAGGAGGAAGAGGAAGAGGCACCTGTCGTCCATGATGAGACACCGCTCTTCGAACAATCGGAACCCAAGCGGCAGTTCGATTTCGGAGCGCTTCTCAAAAATCGGCTGTTCCTGCTCGCCCTTGGCGTCATTGCGCTTCTGGTGGCGGTCATCCTCTATTTGCTTTTGCGCGAGCCAGCCGCTCCGCCGCTGCCGCCACCGCCACCAAGAACGGCTCCCACGGCGGCCCCGGCCGAGACGGTCCAAGCCCAGGAGATACTGATCCGCCTTGATCCGTTCCTCATCGAGCAGCGGGACAGGGACAATGTCATCCGGTTCCTCGAAGTCCGCGTCATTGTCAGCACAGAGGACGAGGGGCTTGCAAAACAGTTCAAACAAGACACCTACACCGTACGAAACGCGCTTTTCTACTACCTCAAGAACAAGGACCTGCAATTTCTCTCAGACAAGAAGAACAGCGACAAACTCAAGCAGGAGCTGCTGGCGATCATTAACCAATACATGGGGTTTGGTCAGTTCGATACGATCTTCTTCGAACAATACCTTGTGAGGTGAGCCATGAGTTCGACTCCGCTGGACCTTCCGGTCCTCATATCGCAGATGCACCATGTTGCGAAAATCGCCCATGCGGAAAAAGCCGGACCGGAAATCAGAAAACAGCTCTTTGGCCCGCTCATCCACGAACACATTCGCAAAAACGAGAGCAAAGTCCAGCAGGTGGAAAAAAAGGAAGCCACTGCGCCCCTTGACCGCGATGGACACCAACAACATAAGGGCCAACAGCAGCTCGCCGAACGGGAGAACAAGGAGAAAGAGGATAAGGACGAAACCAAGCCCTCCAACACCTCCCCCTGGACCGGAAACATCATCAACGTCAAGATTTGAGCCCTGCGACACACTCGACCTTCCGACTCACCGCAACACACGAAACAGCGAGAAAGCCCGATGTCCGACCTGCTCATCATCCTGCTCACCATCAGCGAAGTCGTGCTGCTCGGCGTGGTCATCATGTTCT
The DNA here is from genome assembly GCF_009729555.1 of Pseudodesulfovibrio alkaliphilus. Classification (NCBI taxonomy): domain Bacteria; kingdom Pseudomonadati; phylum Thermodesulfobacteriota; class Desulfovibrionia; order Desulfovibrionales; family Desulfovibrionaceae; genus Pseudodesulfovibrio; species Pseudodesulfovibrio alkaliphilus. The sequence goes on along the minus strand of NZ_WODC01000002.1, from coordinate 328,076 downwards.
TTCTGCGCCTGAAGAAATCCGAGGCACTGCTCTCTGGCATTCAACTGAAGCAGGAGGAGTTCATCAAACGGCTTCAATTTAATACCCAACTTGAAAACGAGCTGGTGGCCACCTTCGAGCGACGGCAGCTGGAACTGGTCAACCTGAACAACGAGATAGAGGGCCGTGTGGCGGAGTTAAAAAAGCTGGTCAATCAGGCGGACACCTACTGCAAGTCCCCCCAATTCATGCGCGAGATCATTCTCAAGGGACATCGGGCTGGCAAAACGCCGGCACAACTCGCCAATGCCACCGGCTTGGGCCTTGAAGATGTGGAGCTGATCATCGATCAAGCTTGACCCCGACGGCATCCATCCTGCACGGAGTGGCCTTTTTCCGAGGCATAGCCTACACCCAAGCGACCTTCCGGCTCATATACAGACCCCGCTGGCAACAGCTCGCCGCCAGCCCTGGAGAAATGATGCGCGTAAGCGGCAACGGATCTGGTCCATTCGATTTTGGCGGCGGCAACGAACGCCGTTCGGACCAGTTTCGCCGGGGAAGGCGTCCGGGCCAGAAGGTTCGCGGCACCCTGGTCAAATGGGTTTCCGAGAGCATGGCCTGGGTACTCATCGACGGCCACCACCTCCTGGCCCATCTCCAGACGAGGCCGCCCGAAGGAGCGCAACTCCTTTTCCTCATCGTTCGCCTTGATCCCGACATTGTCCTCCGCGAGTTGTCGGGGGTTCCGGGCACGGGTAACCCGGTCGGCGACGGCATTGCCGCAGCCAAGTCCTTTGAGTCCGCACGAACCCTGTTCGAAAACAGACTTCGCCGACACGCAACCGACCTTGCAGACACGGCCATCCTGCACCGCCCGGCGCGATTCATCTCCCTGCTTACCGGCGACGACGCCTTGTTCGCCGCCTACACAGACGCCCTTGCCTGCGCCAACCAAATCAACAGGCTGCTGGCTCAAGAACAGGGCATGATCTCCTACCAGCCTTGGCTGACTCCCAGGTCCAGGCGGCAATTGACCCACCTTCGACGCAGCGGTCGCTCTTCAAACGGCCTGAGGGAAGTTGTAATGGAATGCGAAACCCTTGCGCTCGGCCTAGTCAGATTTGAGTTCCTCCAGAAAGGAACGAACATTGGGTATCGAGTCAAGCTCCAGCGTCCGGCAGTTGCAGCCCCCCTCAAAAACCTGCTGCGAAACATGGTGCCCGCAAGCTCAGGAGTGCGATCGCAATGCCTTGGCGTGACCAGACTTCCCGCCAACGAACACGGAGGACTGCTCGCCGCCCTGCTCTTCACCAACAGGACATGAAAAAACCCGCCCTTTTGGAGCGGGTTCAAGTGGTCGCAAAAGACTTCTGAGCGAGATCCGTGGACTGGATCAGACAGTGACGGAGACAGGCTCCAGACGACCGCTGCCGCGCACGGTCTCGCGCACCCCTTCGGGCACGGGAAGGGTCACCGGCTCAAGGTAGATGTCCCGGTTCTCGTCAAGATGACGCAGGAAAGCGTTGTTCATGGAATGTCCCGAGGCAAACACCTCGAAATGTCCGTGCAATGGGGCTCCGAGCACGGCCATGTCGCCGATGAAGTCGAGCAGCTTGTGCCGCACAAATTCGTCTTTGAAGCGCAGCCCTTCGGCATTGAGGACACCATACTCATCAAGCACGATGGCATTGTCGAGGGAACCGCCCAGGGCCAACCCGTTGGCGTGGAGATAATCCACTTCCTTGAGAAAACCAAAGGTGCGCGCCTTGGCGATCTCGGTGACAAAATTCTTCGGGTTGATTTCAAGCTCCAGCCGCTGGGAGCCAATGAGGGGATGGACAAACTCTATGGTGTAATCGACATGGAACCCTTTGTGGGGGCGAGCTTTGATATACTTGCCATTTTTCTCGAACTCTACCGTCTTCTTGACGGACAGAACGGTCCTTGGCTTGCCCAGCCTGCGCAACCCGGCCTGCTTGAGCAGATAAACAAATGAGGCGGCGCTGCCGTCCATGATGGGCAACTCCCTGCCAGTGACTTCGACAAGAATGTTGTCGATGCCCATTCCGCTGATGGCGGCGAGCAGATGCTCGACAGTGGCCACGGACTGATGTCCATCGCCCAGCACGGTGGCCAGTCCGGTTTCGACAACCAGGGACGGGGCGGGAGTCAGGAAGGTGGTGCCGGTCTCGTTGCGCAAGGAGAAGAGGACGCCGGTGTCCTCGGTAGCCGGGCGAAGGACCATCTCCACCTGCTTGCCGCTGTGAAGACCTATACCAGTACAGCGCACCGACTTGTGTATTGTGGTTTGAAGCATTGTCCCTCCGGTTGAATCAATGCCAATTAAGCAAGAACAATGCCACAGGCCTTTTTGTTATCAACATACTAAAAACAAAACCTTTTTTACTTGAGACACTTTCTAGAAAAGTGTGTCTTTCTCGCAACTATTTGTTTTTTTACCACAGGGGTTCGCGACCATGTTGTTTTTTTGCGATTATGCGCGACGCATGAAAACCACCCGATCATGGCCTGCGAGGTCTTTGGTCACAACGAAATCCTTGAATCCCGGACACTCGGACGACATTATAAATTTCACTCCCTCAGCCTGACTACAGCCGATCTCAAGGATCAGCACCCCGCCCTGCCGAAGGGCATTGCGGGCCTTGGGTAGCAGCCCCCGAACATGATCAAGCCCGTCAGGCCCGCTGATCAGCGCCTCTCTTGGCTCGTAGGCAGCGACTTCCCGACTCGCCTTGGCGTACTCCGCTTCGGTCACATACGGAGGGTTGGCGACGATGAGGTCGCAGCCATGACAAGGGACGGACTCGGTAAAGTCCCCCTGAACAAAGGCGATTCGCTGGTCCACCCCATGAGCACGGGCATTGCGACGGGCCACATCCAGGGCCGGGCCGCTCCGGTCCAGTGCAAATCCCACAGCAAGTGGATACAGCCGGGCCAAGGTCACGGCCAGGATGCCGGAGCCGGTACCCAGATCCGCAAAACGCAGGGATGCCTCGACGGGAAAATGAGCGAGAGCGGCCTCAACGAGATGCTCGGTTTCCGGCCGCGGTATGAGAACATCAGGCGTGACCGCGAAGTCGACTCCGTAAAACTCGCGGCGACCAAGTAAATAGGCCACGGGTTCGCCGGCCGCGCGTCGTTCCGTCAGATCGTGGATTTTCCCGGCCTGAACCGTGTCCAGGACCATGTCTCGCTCAAGGCTCAAGGCAAGGGGGCTCAAACCAAGCACCTCGCCCACCAGAAGCTGCGCACTGAGCAACGGCGAATCAACGTCCGCAAGCCGGGTCGCGCATTCCCGGACAATGGCCTGCACGGTAAGCCCCATGAAGTCTGGTCTAGTCGCCCTGCCGTTTCAGGGCTTCGGCCTGATAATGACTGATGAGGGCATCGGTCAGATCGTCGATCTCGCCTTCCATGATCTGCGGCAGTTTGTGAAGGGTCAGGTTGATGCGGTGATCGGACACCCTTCCCTGGGGAAAATTGTAGGTACGGATACGTTCAGACCTGTCTCCAGAGCCCACTTGGCTGCGACGGGTTGCGTCCTCTTCGGCCTTGGCCTTTTCCTGCTCCATCTGGAGCAGCCGGGAACGCAGAACCTTCAGCGCCTTGGCCTTGTTCTTGTGCTGTGACTTCTCGTCCTGACAGATGACCACCATGCCTGTGGGCACATGGGTAACGCGGATGGCCGAATCCGTAGTGTTGACCGACTGCCCTCCAGGACCGGACGAGCGGAACACATCCACACGGACATCCTCGGGACGCAACTCGACATCGACCTCCTCTGCCTCGGGCATGATGGCCACCGTGACCACCGAGGTGTGGATGCGCCCCTGGGATTCCGTAGCCGGAACCCGCTGCACCCGGTGGGTGCCGGATTCATATTTGAGCTTGCTGTAGACCTTGTCGCCCGCAATGCTGGCGATGACCTCCTTGAGCCCCCCGGATCCGGTGAAATGAGAACTCATCTCTTCCACTTTCCAGCGGTTCGCCTCGGCAAACCGGGTGTACATGCGATACAGGTCGGCCACGAACAGGGCCGCCTCATCGCCTCCGGTACCTGCCCGAATTTCAAGAATGATGTTCTTCTCGTCCATGGGGTCGCTCGGCAGCAACAGGATCTTGATCTTTTCCTCAAGGGACTCAATACGGTCCTCAAGCTCGCCGACTTCGGCCCTGGCCATCTCGCGGATTTCGGGATCGCTGTCATGCGCCATCTCCCGATTGTCGGCCAGGTCGCGACTGCACACCTTGTATTCGCGATACAGGGTAACCACCTCGGCCAGATCGGCGTGGGCCTTGGAAACCTTTCTGTATCGCTCCTGATTATTGAAAATGTCGGGCTGGGCCAGTTCCTGCTCCAGCTTCTCGTATTTTTCTTCGATCTCTTCAAGTTTGCCGAACATAATCAGCACTCCTCGGCGTTGACAGCGCAGCGCAGGGCGGCGATGGCCACCTCCAGCTGACTGTCATCCGGTTCCTTGGTCGTCAGCAATTGCAACATCATTCCGGGCCAGCACATCATCCTGCACAGGATATTTCCACTGTATTTCCCGGCAAATTTTATCATCTCATAAGCCACACAACTCACAGGAATCATGAGAAAAAGCTTCATTCCCACAATATACAAATGCTTGGCGAAAAAATGCTCCGGCGAGTAGAAAAGCAGAAGATAGGGCACCAGCACTGCATAAAGAAGAATGGAGACAACAAGCACGAACAACAAAAACGCCGTGCCGCACCTTGGATGCAACCGGCTGTGAAAGCGGGAGGAATCAGGAGAAAGGTCGCCCCCCTGCTCCCATGTCCAGATAACCTTGTGCTCTGCCCCGTGATACTGAAAAACGCGGCGAATATCCGGGATATAGGAAATAGCCAGAATGTAGCCAACGAAAATCAGCATCTTGATGACGCCGTCCCAGAGGTGGAAGCTCAAGGAATCGACATCGCCCGCAAGGCCAAGGAACTCCATGCCCACAGACAAAAAGTGCGGCAGGACCACAAAGAGGCCAAGGGCTGCCCCCAAGGCCAGAACCATGGTCAAAACCAGGTGCCAGGTGGTCAGCTCCCCCTCCTCGTCGTCATCGTCCGCGGCCTGTACTGCTGAATAGTTCAACGCCTTGATGCCATTGACCATTGTTTCCATGAGGACGGGGAATCCGCGCAAAAAAGGCTTCTTGAGCCAGGGATGCCGGATGAGCGTAAACCAGGGTCTCACCTCGGTGGTGATGGTTCCGTCAGATTTGCGGATGGCGATGGCTAGCGTGTTCTTGGCGCGCATCATCACCCCCTCAATCACAGCCTGACCGCCCACGGCCTGTGGCGCGGCCAAGGCCAGAAGTCCCAGCATATTCAATTGGCTACCCTCCGGTATTCGCTGCGAGAATGTTGAGTCGCCCCCGCATTCAGCCGGAATAGAATTAAGAATTCCCGGACGTTTGTAAAGCGAACTCGGCAAAGCAATATGCCTTCGCGGGATAGGCTCCCAACGAAGGCATATGGTCGCGGCTTTCGCCGGAAAAAGCAGCTAGTTGCCGGACGGGGCGAACTGGGCGTACTTCTTGCGGAAGCGATCAATGCGCCCGGCGGTGTCAACAAAGCGCTGCTTGCCGGTGTAGAAGGGATGGCAGTTGGAGCAGATTTCCACCTCGACTTCCTGTCCCTTGGTGGTCAGCAGCTCGGCCTCGTAGCCGCAGTGGCAGCGAAACTTTGCCTTGTGCGTAGTGGGATGAATATCTTTTTTCATGACGATCTCCTGTCATATTTGGTGCGGGAAACTCGGTCTTATACTCGGCACCGCCAGAATTGGCAAGTAAAAAAACTGTCCTGAAGGCGCTATACCCCCGACAGACGCCCCCCCGCATGCAGGACACAAAAAGGGGCGGGAGCTTGCGCTCCCGCCCAATGCGTTCAAGCTCGGCTTGTGGTTAGACGCAGCCAGTGGGCTTGGGCAGACCAGCCATCTTACAGGCACCCTTGCCGGGGCCGGACGGGAAAAGCTCGTAGATCTGCTTCAGCTTGAAGCCGGTCACTTTGGAGAGGATGCGAACCATCGGGGCAATGCCGTTCTTCTTGTAGTAGTCCTGAAGGAAGTCAATGACCTTCTGGTGATCCTCGGTGATCTCCTTGATGCCCTCGGACTCTTTCACGAAATCGACCCAAGCAGGGGTCCAGTCCTCGAACTTCTGCAGGAAACCGTCCTCATCAACCTCGAAAGTAGCGCCCTGAAATTCAACAACAGCCATTGTATCCTCCTAGTGGGATGTTTGTCATGCTGTAGCCCTGGGACTTCCCCGGGCAACCTTATCCGATTAAACAGCGATCCGCTGCTTGATACCTTGGCAATCCTCACAAAACCGTGACGGGACATTACGTCCAGAAACCACTGCTTGTCAAGCTCTCGAAGAATTTCCCTCAGGGGCTTTTCGGCTCCCTTGGAACCGCCTCCTCCGTCAGGGCTGGCGAAGTTCCTCGTAATGACAACGTGCATATTCCAGTCCGGGGTCCATCTTAAGCGCAGCTCCGAGATAGTCAAGCGCTTCCTCTGCGTTACCCATGAATTTATGACACAAGCCGAGATTGGCCAGATCGTGGGGGGATCCGCTGTCTATGGCCAGGGCCGCCTCGAAGTCCTTGGCAGCTACTTCGTAGCGTCCTCCCTTGAAATGGGCCACGCCACGCAGATTGAAGTACTCCCGGCATTCATCGTCCATGGCCAGTGCCCGGTCCAGCGAAACAAGGGCCTCATCCCAACGCTCCTGACGCGACAGCGCATAGGCCTCATAGAAAGCGCACAAAGCACGCTCCTCATTGGCAGGCTGAAGCGGGCCCGCCAAGGCGAACTGCTCGGCGGCAAAACCGGGATCGTCCATGCGCAGGGCCAGGAGCGCCTTGAAGAACGGGATGAAATAGGCCTCGGGATAGATACGTTCCATCACCTCAAGTCCCTCAAAGGCATCGTCGAAATCCGCCTCCTCGGCCAGGATGCGGCCTACGAAAAGGCCAATGCTGCCATTGGGCGTACGCTCCCGAAAATCAAAACCCGGAACAAAATTGTAGTTGGTGGTCACCTGGATGGCTTGATGCATGGTGCTGACGCTGTAAAGCGGAGTCTTCCGTTCCATCAGCCCCCTGGCCAGGACCATGAGCTCGGTGAGGATATTATCGTCCTCGACATCGGGAAGCGCATCGAACCCGACCCTCGGCCCTTGGGCAAGCCACTGCGTCTGGTCAATCCGGGTGAACTTTGGCAGCCCGGAAGCCTCGTAGACGCGGCTGGTCTCGAAATCTCCGGCCAGCTGGGCCACCTCGGTGATGGCCCGTATGGCGGCCTTGACCGGCGAGGCCGCCGTGCCCGCCGTGAAGACGATTTCGCTCAGGGCGGGAAACGTCCTGGCGTCCCAGGCCACGGCCCCCACCGTGGGAACCGGATAATCCATGCTGAAATCCTTGAGAATCAAAGTGACCCCGTTGTGTTCGAAACACTCCACAAGCCGAGTCAGTACCGGATCGTCCGAGGATTTCGGGTCGATGGTCGGCAGGACGGGCCGACGACGATCAATCAGGGCGCAGACATGCCGCTCCACCAACTCGCACACTCCCTGGAAAATGGACTCCTCATAGGTGTTTCCGGCGGAAGAGCCATTGAACTCGTTAAGCTTCTTGAACCAATCAAGAGGAACATAGCGAAACTCTCCACTGGCCACGTCAAGGGCGGCGTGAAACCGCCAGCGGTTGAGATCCATGAGCCGCCGCGCATCGACCTCGGAGATGCTCTCGTTCACCGAAGCGGCCACCAGGGAGATGTCCATGACCTGACCGGGCCATTTTTCCTCGGCCTCGGTCCATGTCAGGCGAGTGAAATTGGACTCGTCGGCCCAGAAATGAAAATAGGAATACCGCTCCACCAATTCCATGAGGGCCGAAGCCTCTGCCTGCTCGGCCGAGGCACCTTTGCCCATCTGCTTGCGGGTGGGCATCAGGCGTCTGGCCTCCGGGCCACACACGCCCACAAAAACCGGAATGCCGAGCCTTCCGGTATCCACCCGTTCGGTCCGGTCAAGCACCCCCTGACAGGCCTCGGCCAGACGTGCGGTCACGCGCCTGACAGTTTCCTCAGGAGAACATGCCTTGTCCTGGTCCGAGGTATATGCCTTGGGGCAATCCTCAAGCCGCATCACGACGTTTTCCTCTTGAGTCTGTATAGATTGACGGTCCGTTCCGTGCCGGTGTCCTTCTCCGTGTACTTGGAGTCAGTGCGGGCCATGGCGTAGACCTCGGCAGCACTGGTAAAGAACTTCCGCGCTTGCCGCTTTTCGTCCATGGCCAGAAAAATCTCGGCCTGACCGCCAAAGTCCAGATGACCATCAAGAAAGGCAAGCAGGGGCTCGAAGACAGCCTCGTCGTAAAGCACCTCGCAGCACACGATACAGTCATACCGCTCGCCGTGGTCAGGAACGGTGAAATCCAACCGGGAAGTGGTGGCATGCTTTTCAAGCTTGTTCTTGAGAACATTGATGCGGCTGAAAAGCAGCGCATCGGGATCATTGTCGCTGATGGTCACCGACAAACCTCGACTGGCCAGGGCCAGGCTGTTTACCGCACTTCCCGCGCCAATCTCCAGAATCCGACAGCCTTGGGTGAACGGATACCGCGAAAGCATGTAGCCAAGCACCAGACTCGACGGCCAGACCTTGGCCCACAATGGCAGGGATACCCCCTTGCCCCCCCTGGCCTTGTTGGCAAGGGTTTCAATGTACCGCTGCATGTCCTTGACCTGCAACACTTCCAGGGCAATGTCGCCCAGGGTCACCTTGCGAAACTCCACCTGCCCGAATTTGCGCACCGCCAGTTCGATGAGCCGGTCCATGGGCTGATCGAGATCATATTCCGTCATGCCAACGTCATCCTTGCCGACCAAACGGCCAAAATTTTCTTAATGTTCTATTTTATTAATTTTTTCAAGTGTCCAAAGGCCGTTCCCCGCGTCTTCGACCCGAGAGAACTCCCAAGCGGTGCGCACCGTATAGGGTTGCTCTCCCGAGATTCCCTTGCGCAACTGGGCGTCATAAAAAACGGTGACCCAGGTTCTCCCTCCTTCACTCCTACGCTCCACCAGCCGGGCGTCCACCAACATGACCTCGGTGCGGGCCAGAGCCGCGTCAGCAGGGAGCGCGGCCAAAGCCTGCTCATACACATCGTCGGAGAGAAACCCGCGCAGTTCATCAAGTTCACGACTGCTTGAGACCTGTTGGAACCGGGAGAAAAACAGCTTGGCTCCCTCCAGGAATTCAGCGGGATCGAATCCAACCGCCACCTGGCTGTCGCCGCCCGCGGCGGGGCCGGGCTGGGCAGCATCGCCCGAACCGAGCATGCTCCACATCTGCCGCGCAGCTTCATGCCGATCCATGGGCCTGCCCGAAGGTCTCTGAGAGTCGTCGCGTGAGGCTGGATCATCATAGCCGGAGCCACGATCAGGCCCGGAGCCGCCTCCGCCCTTTCGCCGAAAGGCGCGAACGAGAAAATAGGCAATCAGCCCAAGAAAAAGAATGTTGAGGACGCTTGCGCCGCCGCCTTGGGGCGGCTCAGCGGCCAGAGCCGGGGATGCCCACAACAGTAGCGCCAGAACGGAAAGGCAGGCCCCTCCGACCCTGAGAGCGCCGGAACCAGGCAATGATTGGTTTTGATTTATTGCTGTCATTTGATAAGTCGATGCTGACCGCGCACCCGTCTACTCGATGAGTCCCAGGTCGCGCAGGATTGCGTGGAGAGATTCCACCTCGATGGGCTTTGGCAGGTATGCCGCAGCGCCGCCCTTGTAGTACGCCCTGACCACTGTTTTGGGATCGTTGAGGGCCGTCACCATGATCACCTTGGTTTCTCCGGGGGGCAGGATTCCCTTCCGTTGCTCAATGGAACGGATTTCCTTGAGGGCCTGATGCCCGTCCATGTTGGGCATCATGATATCCATGCAGACGAGATCGTAAGGCTCGCCGCGATCAAGAGCACGACGAAACATGTCCACACACTCAAGCCCGTCCCGGGCCGTGTCGCACTCGCCGAAATCGGCCAGCAGGGCCCACAGGAGCTTGCGGCTGGTGAACTCGTCCTCGACAATCAAAACTCGCATCATCCCTCCGGCTGCGTCCGACCTCAAGCATTGGTCCGGGAACGCAGAATGTTCTTATAGACACTAACCTGGGCAAGCACAAGCAACGAGTGAAAATGCCGGACCACGGCCCAAATCCCTTGCCACGAAACCGTTTGCCAAGTACTAAAAAGCCCTGCGGCGGCCAATGGCGTAATCCATGCCCCCCGCAGACAGACGCCAACCCCGGAGCCCTCTTCATGCGCATCCCAGATTTTTTGATCTCCCAGTCGGGCTTTTTCGACTTCCTCGACCACCCCATGTGGCTGGCATGGCCATTCAATGCGGGCTACGGTGAGCATATCCTGCCCGCCATCGCGCGTATGGGCTTCATCGTCCTTATTTTCGCGGTCATCATCATCTTTCTTCGCGTCCTCTTCGGCCCCAAGGGCCGCTTCAGGGACCACGAGATGGACCGCGAGGCCAGGGAGCAGACCGCCGCCGAACGCGCCGCTCTGGAAGAACGCCTTGCCCGTGGCGAGATCACCGAATTCGAATACAAGATCCTTATGAAAGGGCTCAAAGACTGACCATGCTGTTCGGGCCTCATGTGGCGGTCCTACGCAGCTTCGCCGAATCCCACCTGACGGGCGGGCCGGATGACGCCCTCATCCTTCTCAAGCTTGAGCACTCCCTGCGCGTCTTTGACAACGCCGGACATATCCTTGATGCCGAAGGCGTGAAGGGACGCATGGCTGATCTGGCCCGTCTGGCCGCCCTGTACCACGACATGGGGCGCTTTCCCCAGTACGCCCGGTATCGGACCTTCAATGACCGCGATTCCGCCAACCATGCCCGCCTGGGCGTACTGGCCCTGCGAGGGATGGAGATGCCGCCCGGCCTCTCCGGGCATGACTGGCGCATAGTCCGCTTTGCCGTGGCCCAGCACAACGCCAAGAGCCTTAACCCCGCCCTTCCTGCCAGGCTTGAGCTTCCGGTCACTGTGGTGCGTGATGCAGACAAGCTCGACATCATCCGCATTCTTCTCGACCACTTCGAGGGTAACGGCGAGCCCAGCCAAGCGGTCATCCACCGCCTTGACGACGCCCCGGATCTCTACTCCGAGGAGATATACGACGCCATCATTAATGGCCGAACCGGCGACTACCGCCACATGCGATACGCCAACGATTTCAAGCTGCTCCTGATGGGCTGGCTGGACGGTCTGCGTTATCGCTCCTCTCTGGACATGGCACTGGAGCGCAACTACCCCGCCCGGCTCCTGGCCCAGCTCCCGAACGATGCACGAATCCGACGGCTGGGCGATGCCGCCCTCTCCAGAATCAGCTCCTGCGCCTGAGCCCGGCGCATCGGTGAGCAACCTGCCGTCACATTGCAATGGTCGTTTTTCTCATCGTCGGACTGTACATCCAGCAAGGAATGATTATCATCAGAGCCAGTCACCTTTACGACCGCCACGGAGGCTCTCATGACAGATAGAAAAACTTACGACGTGGTCATCCTGGGCTCTGGCCCGGCCGGCTTGCAGGCAGGGATCCACGCCTCCCGTAAAAACGCCAGCACCCTGATGCTCGGCCGCATGGACAATAGCAGCCTGTATTGGGCGCATATTGAAAATTTCTGCTGCCAGCTCGCGGTTTCGGGCGAAGACGTGCTGAACACCGGCCGGGAACAGGTGGAATCCTTTGGCGGGATCTTCCGCGATGAGGATGTGCTGGCCATTGAACCCGAGGGCACGCTGTTTTCCGTCCACCTTGAATCGGGCGAGACCATCCTGGCCAAATCAGTGGTTCTGGCCACCGGCTCCAGCCGCAACAAGCTGGGGGTGCCTGGAGAAAAGGAACTGCTGGGCAAGGGAGTAAGCTACTGCGTGGACTGCGACGCTGGTTTTTTCCGCGACCAGATAGTGGCCGTAGCCGGTAATCGCAGCGCTGCCGCGGGCGGAGCCGTGGCCCTGACACGCTTTGCCAGCGAAGTCCACCTCTACTGCGACACCCTGGATGTGGCAGACGGTCTGCGCAAACAGCTGGTCGAAACAGGCGTGACCGTCCACCAGGGTGTGAAAATCAAGGAGATCAGGGGCAAGACGGGCGTGGAGTCCGTGGTCCTTGACGACGACACCGTCAGGGAAGTCTCCGGGGTATTCATCGAGCTGGGCGCCAAAGGCGTCCTGGAGCTGACGGCCACCCTCGGAGTGGCCCTCGACGAATCCATGAAATACATTGAAACGGACAAGAAACAACACACCAATATTCATGGAATTTTCGCAGCAGGCGATATCTGCGGCCCGCCTCTTCAGATGGCCAAGGCCGTGGGCGAAGGCTGCGTGGCGGGCATCGAGGCGGCCAACCACGCTCGCAAGCTCAAGAACGAAGGCTGAGGTTGCCGCGCCGGAAGGTTGACGGGAATCATCCCGGTCGCCGTCCCGCGCACCTGCCCCGAGCCGCTCCGCTCACAGCCGCGGCTCGCCGCAGTTCAATTGCGCCTCCACAAATCTGGCTATACGCTGACGAGCGACCGTTTCGCCGGAGCGGTATTCGAGAACAAGATAAGCCACCGAATTTTTGAGGAAGGACTTCTTGACTGTGCAGGCCACCATTAGTCCTTCATCGGGGTCAAAGGGATGAAAGGTCAACCGAACCTCAGCACCCACCCCGCCCACAGAGGCCACCCCGCCCTCGCCCATCAGGCGGACGCGGGTGCAACTGGCACTCATGTCCTCAACAACTCCGCGTACCAGAACACGCCCAGCCCCGTCGGCCACCACTGCCGGAAAGCGACAACGGCACCGAGGTTCCGCACGGTCTTCTGCGTGGTACACCTTGCCTGGCCCGGCCAATTCCAGGATGACACCCGGCGGATTATCCCGATTCAGGATACGGGTTTCAAAGCCACGCAGGACACCTTCTTGAGCGAAACGGACCCTCGCACTCCGGTCGACTGCCATCCGCTCCACCACGGCCGGCGGCACCGGCGCATAGGCGGACAAACGGCCATGCTCCCCCACTTCCGTGATCACGCACAAGAATCGGTCGCCGAATGTGGAAAACTCCATGAGCACCTTGTCGCCAGCTACCAGCGGCATGCACTGCCCCTCCATTTCACCCCGCCACTACACTATGGTCAACCGTCCGGCAATGATATATACTCCATAATTCAGTGAAACGCTCAACGCCCTATACCCTCTTCAAGACCCTTGGCCTTCTCGCCTGGACCGGCTGCATCCTGCTCCTTGGATATCAGGCTGCCGCCTGGGGCCTTACCGCCCAATGGCCTTCGCTCACCCTCATGGATGTCGGCAGCCGCCTGGGGCTCGACCTCCTCACCCTGATAAGGTCGCTCCCTCTCGAGTTCGCCATCAAGGGAGCCTATGTCCTGATAACCACCCAGCTCTCCGTTGCCCTGTGGTGGGCCGGGGCGGCCTTCTTCGTGCTGGCATTTCTTTGCGCGGTCATTGTCGACAGATGACTCGGACCTGGACTCGGACGGCATCGAGCCGATTACGCCACCCCGCAAGAACTCTCGACGAAGCTTTGAGCAGTCGATCAATCGACATTGGGTGTGGACTTGGGCCGAGCAATTCCTCTATAAGAGAAAACTACGCACCAATCCGAGGTTGATTCATTGAACAGACGCTTTCTGCCCATAACCCTGCTGACGGGGACTCTCTTCGCCCTGGCCCTGGTCGGCTACCTCATTCCGGCCCGGTCTGCTGCCCAGCCCGTGCGCATCCTCCTTGAGAACAAGGGCGGCAAGGTCATCTTCGACCACAAGGTCCACACCGAGATGCAGGGCCGCGCCTGCGTCGACTGCCACCATACCTCGGGCCAGGACCCCGCTCCGCCCGCCTGCTCCGTCTGCCACGTACCCAAATTCGACCAATCCTTCGTCGTCGGGCACCTGAACACCATCGACCCGAAGCACTGTTCCGCCTGCCACCACGCAGAGGCGACCATTGACAATTTCGACCACGACGGCCACGCAGAAGACTACGCCGCCAACAACTGTCAGGCCTGCCATCACGATGCGAGCATTGAGCCCACCCCGCAGACCTGCGCCAACTGCCACGGCCAACGCCTCGACATCCCCACCCGCAAGGACGCGGCCCACGCCCGCTGCGCCAACTGCCACGATGACCTGTTCGACGCAGGCGTTTCCGGCTGCTCTGCCTGTCATGTGCGCAAGCCTGTCGTCTCGCCGCAGCCGGGGAATGAAAAGGGGGCGGCAATCTCCCCGCGTCCTTGCTCGGACTGCCACGCAGAACAGACAGACCAACTGATTCCCACCACGGCCACAGCGTTTCACGCTCAGTGCATGGGCTGCCACGAAGAGAAGACGAGCGGCCCCTACGGCGATGACGCCTGCTTCAGATGCCACATGAGATAAAGGTGTTCAAAATATGACCGATTTCAGTTTCAGCCTGCTGACCGGCGATACCGGCCCCCTGGCCAAGGGAGCGCGGCCGGACAGCCTCCGCGTTCCCCTTGAGGGGCACAGGCCGGTACTCGCCGAGGGCGATCAGGTTCTCGCGGGCACACTGCTCGCCAAGGCCAGGGACGACCGGGGAGATATGCACGCCCCCCTGGCCGGAATCATACGAGAGGTGAGCCGCTTCGCAATGCTCATTGAAGTCATGGAGGAACGCAGGGTCGATCCGCAAACCGCGCCTATGGAAGGAGGCGACATCCTGCGGCGTTGGTTGCGCTCCATGGGCATTGATGTCCGTCCCCTGCGCCGCGCACCCGTCCTCATCGTCAACGCGGTGCCGCCCGAACCGGGCATCTCCATTCACGACCCCCTGCTGCGGGACTATCGCAAGACCGTGGAACTTGGCCTTGAAACAGCCCGACGGGTGGTCGAATACGCAAGGTTGTATCTGATGGCGGCCAGGGGAAACCGGGCCAATGCCTTTGCCGACTGCACGGTCGTGCATGTGCCGCCCGTCTATCCAAACGGCCTGCCCCCCCTCGTTGCCAAAGCTGTCACCGGACGGGAGCATCTGCCGGGTCAACACCCGGAGAACGCGGCCATCCTGTCCGTAAGTGACCTGTACTTCATCGGTCGCGTCATGGAGACCGGCCGCCCTCTCACCCAGACCGTCATGACCATTGCCGGACAGAACCATCTGGTGCATGTTGGCACCCCTGTGGATTTTCTTGTGGCCGAGGCCAGAGGAACCGTGGAGGACGGCGACCATGTAATCCTGGGCGGTCTGATGCGCGGCATTCCGGCCCTGAATACCGACCAGGGAGTGGCCAAGGACACCACCGGACTGCACATCCTGCGCAAGTCCGCGGCCTTTGTGCCGGTGGACGCCCCCTGCCTTGGCTGCGGCGAATGCGAGCGCCGCTGCCCGGCCCGGATCATGCCCGGTATGATCAGCCGTTGCTCGGAATTCAAGCAGTTCGCACGGGCCGAACTGTTTCACATCCACTCCTGCATGGAGTGCGGCATCTGCGGCTACTGGTGCAAAGCCAAACGGCCGCTGCTCCAATACATCCGGCTGGCCAAGTACGAGTTGGCCCTGCTGCGCTCGGCCATCACCCCGGCCGAACGGCCTCCCCTGGACCCCACAAAGGAAGCCCTCCGGGAGAACAGCGATGCTTAGACCGCAACATCCTATCCTGACCGTTTCCATGGCCCCGCATGTCCATTGCGGCAAAAGCATCAGGGGACACATGGGCGAAACAATCATCGCACTTATGCCGGCAGTAATAATGGCCGCCATGGCGTTCGGCATGGATGCTGTGCGCGTCATGGCCCTTTCCTGCGCCGTGGCCGTGACCACCGAGGCCCTGTGCAACAGGCTCGCGGGACGCGACCCGGCCGTGGACGACCTCAGCGCCCTCCTTATCGGCCTGCTCTTCGCCTGCCTGCTCCCGGCATCGGCTCCCTGGTGGCTGGTCACGGTCGGCTCGGCATCCGCAGTCGGACTGGGCAAGGCCGTCTTTGGTGGCCTGGGAGCCAGCCCCCTGTGCCCGCCCCTGGTGGGCTGGTCCATCTGCACTCTCTCCTGGCCAAAGGCCATGGACACCAACGCCACCATGCTCGGCACTACCCTGCCCGATCCGCTGCAGCTCCTGAAATATTTCGGCGCAGACGCCGTGGCCTCACTTACCCCCATGTCCCTGTTCACAGGGCACCAGCTGGGCGGGCTCGGCGCTGTCCATGTGGCGGCACTGCTGGCAGGGGGCATCTTCCTGCTGATCCGGCGGCACATCTTCTGGGAGATTCCCGCCGCCTTCATCATCGGCCTGCTGACCACGGCCTGGATTTACCAGGTCCTCGACCCCGCGACCCATGCCGCGCCTCTGTTCCACCTGCTGACGGGAAGCACGGTCCTTGGCGCATTCTTCCTGGCCACGGACCCGGCGTCCTCGCCCATCGGGCGCATTCCAAGCCTGATATACGGCCTCTTGGCCGGGATCATGGTCATCATCATCCGGGTCTACGGCATCTACCCGGACGGCGTCCCCTTTGCCATCCTGCTGGCCAATCTCTTCACTCCGCTGCTCGACCGGATTCGGCCCAGGCCCTTTGGCGGCCCCTACATACTTGCCCAGGAAAAGGAGGACAACGCCACATGCGCGAAGCATTGCGGATGATCCTCGTCCTTTCGCTTATCTGCGGCCTCTCGGGGCTGACACTGGCCGCCGTGCGTCAGGCCACTGGTCCGCGAATCGAAGAACAGGTGCTGACCTTCGTGCAGGGTCCGGCCCTGCAACAGATATTCACGGCAGCAGACAACCATCCGGTTCAGGACCGCGTGGCCGTCGACCTTGAGGGCGAAACGGTCACGGTCTTTCCGGCCATGGTTGACGGCAGACTCACAGGGGTGGCCTTCGAGACCTTTGGCCGGGGATACGGCGGCGACATCGGCGTCATGGTCGGCTTCCTCGTTGCCGACGATTCCCTGGCAGGCATCGGCATCACCACCCACAAGGAAACGCCCGGTCTGGGCTCGCGAGTGGTTGAACCCGAGTTTCGAGAGCAGTTCGCTCGCCGTCCGGGGCATGATCTGGCCCTGCACAGCCAGGGCGGCGACATTGCAGCTGTTGCCGGGGCCACCTTCTCGTCCACCGCCACCGTGGCCGCCATCAACGAAGCTATCCGCAAATACTCAAGAATCAAGGACAGACTCCCCGAGCACTGGGGCCTCCAGGACACGCCATGAACAGATTGTCGAAGGAATTTTCCAAAGGATTGTGGAAGGACCTGCCTCCTTTCAAGATCGTACTCGGCCTGTGCCCGGTGCTGGCAGTGACCAAAACCGCATATAACGGCCTGGGAATGGGGCTGGCCGTGATCTTTGTTCTCACCCTCTCCAATCTGCTCGTCTCGCTGCTGCGCAAGATCATCCCGGCCAAGGTCCGCATCGCCTGCTTCATCGTGGTGGCCGCCTCGCTGGTGGTCTGTGTGGAGCTTCTCATGCAGGCATACGCGTATCCGCTCTATCTCCAGCTCGGCATATTCGTGCCCCTGATCGTGGTCAACTGCATCATCCTGGGCCGGGCCGAGGCTTTTGCCTCCAAAAACCCTACCCATCTGGCCGTGGCAGACGGACTGGGCATGGGTATCGGCTTTACCCTATCCTTGACCTTCCTCGGCAGCATCCGGGAGATATTCGGCTATGGCACATGGTTTGACATGACACTGACCGGCGACTGGTTTGAGCCCTTCGCCTTCATGATCGAGGCACCGGGCGCCTTCGTCTGCCTCGGGCTGGTGCTGGCGGGAATGAACGCCCTGACCAACTGGCAACGCAAGACCAGGGGACTCGAAGCCATTGAAGGCCCGGTTCACGACTGCAAGACCTGCGGCCTGTGCGCCACCAAGCCAAGGATATAGGAAGGCCGTATGGACTATTTCACCCTCGTCATCGCAGCCATCTTCGTCAACAACATCGTCCTTGCCCAATACCTGGGCAACTGCCCGTTCATCGGCACGTCCAAGGAGTCGGGAGTGGCCATCGGCATGGGCTTGGCCGTGGTTTTCGTGGCCACCATGGCCGCCGCCATCACATGGTGCGTCCAGCGCTTCCTACTTGTGCCCCTCGACCTCGCCTACCTTCAGACCATCACCTTCATCCTGGTCATCGCCTCCCTGGTCCAATTCGTGGAGATGTTCCTGAAAAAGGTCGTGCCCCCGCTCTACAAGTCGCTTGGCATCTTCCTGCCGTTGATCACCACCAACTGCGCCGTTCTCGGCATCGCCATCATCTGCCAGCGTGAAGAATACACCCTGCTTGAGACAATCGTTTTTTCCATCGCTTCGGGTGCGGGATTCCTGCTCGCCTTGGTGGTGCTGGCGAGCATCCGCGAGCGGCTCGATCTGGCGCGTGTGCCCACCTGTCTGCGCGGCACTCCCCTGGCCCTGATCATGGCCGGGTTGATGTCGCTGGCATTCTTCGCCTTCAAGGGCATGGCCTCCTAGGAGTTTTTCGATCATGATCCTGACATCGGTTCTTGTCCTGCTGGGCATAGGGTTTTCGGCGGCAGCCATTCTGGCCATGGCCTCCAGGCTCCTCTACGTCTACGAAGACCCGCGCATCGCCGAGGTGGAGAGCGTCCTGGCCGGAGCCAACTGCGGTGGCTGCGGCTTCCCTGGCTGCGCCGCCGCGGCCCAGGGCGTTGTGAGCGGCCGGGCGGGGGCCACGGTCTGCGTCATCGGCGGCGACGAGGTGGCGGCAAATGTTGCAGCCATCATGGGCCTGAGCTTCTCGTCCATGGAAAAGCAGATCGCCTTTGTGGATTGCACCGGCGGCATCCGCGCCGAGGAAATCTACGACTACGCGGGAGTAAGCGACTGCCGCGCCCAGGACCTGCTCTACGGCGGCAACAAGATGTGCCCGGAAGGGTGTCTGGGGCACGGCACCTGCGTCACGGCCTGCCAGTTCGGAGCCATCGAAATGGGCCCTCACGGCTACCCCGTGGTGGACCCGGCCCTGTGTACCGCCTGCGGAGCCTGTGCCCAGGTCTGCCCGCGGGGAGTCATCACCATCTGGGGCATGACCGCCCGACTGGCACACCTCAACGAGATCACCGACTGCCTCGCCCCGTGCCGCCAGCGCTGCCCCGGACAAATCAACATCCCCCGCTACATCGAGCAGACATCGCGGGGCGACTTCGCCGGGGCGCTCGAGACCATCCGCGAACGTATCCCCATGCCGCTGACCATCGGCCGGGTCTGCCCCTATCCCTGCGAGAGCGCCTGCCGCCGAACCCATGTGGACGCTCCGGTGGGCATCAACATGGTCAAGCGTTATGTTGCCGACTGGGAAATGAACTCGGGCCAGCATCTGCCCATCCCCTGTGCGCCTGAAACCGGCCGCAGGGTGGCCGTGGTGGGAGGCGGTCCGGCCGGGCTCTCCTGCGCCTTCTTCCTGCGTCGCCTGGGCCACAGCCCGACCATTTTCGAGTCCATGCCCAAGCTGGGCGGCCAGTTGCGCTACGGAATCCCCGAGTACCGGCTGCCCAAGGCTGTCCTTGACTGGGAGATAGAAGGCATCCTCGGTCTGGGGATCGACGTTGTCCACGGAAAGACGTTTGGCACTGACTTCGATCTCGAAAGCCTCAAGGCAGAGGGGTTCGAGGCCGTGTTTCTGGGCATTGGCGCGTGGATGAACATGACCCTGCGCATCGAGGGCGAAGACGCCAAGGGCGTGGAAACCGGCACCGAGTTTCTGACCAAGGTGGGTTTGAACATGGACCCCGGCGTGGGGCGCAAGGTCGTGGTCATCGGCGGCGGCAACACAGCCATCGACACGGCCCGCACCAGCGTCCGTCTTGGCGCGGAGGTGACTCTCATGTACCGTCGAACAAAGGGCGAGATGCCTGCCAACATCGAGGAGATCATCGGGGCCGAGGAAGAAGGCGTCAAATACCTTTTTCTGGCCGCCCCCACCCGCATCGTCAGCGACGAATCCGGCCATGTCACCCATGTGGAGTACATCCGCATGGAGCTTGGCGAGCCGGACGAATCAGGACGCCGCAGCCCTGTTCCCGTTGAAGGATCCGCGGCCCTGATCGAGGCGGACACCGTGTACACGGCCATCGGCCAGAAGCCCGAGCTTTCCTGCCTCTACGACGAGGAGGGCAACTGCCAGCTGAAACAGACCAGATGGCGCACCCTGGACGCGCACCCTGTCACGCTCCAGACCGCCCTGCCCCATGTCTTCACAGGCGGCGACATGCACACCGGGCCGGGCATCGTCATCACCGCCCTGGGCGAGGGGCGCAAGGCCGCACGCTCCATCCACCAGTACCTGACCGACGGCGCACCTCATTACTCCGCCAAGGTTCAGCGCGATCTCATCCCTTACACCATGTTCACCCATGTGCCCGACGTGGGATACCGCAAGCGCTCCACCGTGCCGCACCTCATCGGCTGCGACGAACGCGTCTGCACCTTCAAGGAAATTGAGGGCGCCCTGAGCAGCGAGGAGGCCAAACACGAAGCCTGCCGCTGCCTGCGCTGCGGCCTGACCTGCTACAACCGCGATCTGCCCGCACGGGAGTGCAGCGAGGAGGGCTGCGTCAGCCGCTCATGACTCCGTCTTGCGCAATGAATCCGGGTCTTTTTTTCCCAACCCGGAAAAAATGCTTGCCAAGCGAAACCCATGCGGCTATATGAATTCTCCTTCGGGCGGCAAGCCCGCAGACGAACTAAGTGGGCGATTAACTCAGCTGGTCAGAGTGCCATCTTCACACGGTGGAAGTCACAGGTTCAAATCCCGTATCGCCCACCACCGACCATCCAGGCGGCTCCGTGAACTCGGGGCCGCCTTTGTTTTTGCATGGTCGAAGCGCGTTGTCTTTCACTCCTGCAACGCTTCGCGAACCACTTTAATTTGAAACACTTAATCTCTGCTGGTCATCGTCTGCCCGGTCAAACTGGTCTGCTGGCTGGCCAAGGCTGTGCTGATCTTTTTCAAAACAGCTTCCTGGTCAGAACGTAATTTTTTCACGCTTTCACCTATGGAGTAAA
This sequence comes from Pseudodesulfovibrio alkaliphilus, assembly GCF_009729555.1. Classification (NCBI taxonomy): domain Bacteria; kingdom Pseudomonadati; phylum Thermodesulfobacteriota; class Desulfovibrionia; order Desulfovibrionales; family Desulfovibrionaceae; genus Pseudodesulfovibrio; species Pseudodesulfovibrio alkaliphilus. The sequence goes on along the minus strand of NZ_WODC01000002.1, from coordinate 306,982 downwards.
CCTTTTTATCGAATAGGTACTGTGATAGGCAGAAGGCATCACCAATCACGGAGGTTCCTGCCATGTTCAAATTCTCTGGGACGGCCGCGCTGGCCCTGGCGGTTTTGCTGATGGCGGCAACAGCGCCCGCCCAAGACATTGATGACATCTACAGATTGCGTGAGATGGCGGACTCGGAATTCCGAATCGCGGAAAAAGCCTACCGGAGTGCCAAAGAAAAGTACGGCGACTCCTTTGATGCCATGCCCGCTAATGAACGGGAAGAAGCCTGCCACAAGATAGCATGGGCATTGAACGACAACGTCTCCCGCTACGAAACCGAAGATGTGATCAACCAAAGGCGCTACGCCGAGCAGGTGGATAAACTGAAGGTCTATGCCACGGGCCTGGGCTGCCCGGACTAGCCGACAAACTCCACGGACACGACCACGCGGCCTGTCATGGTCCGGGCTTCGGCCAGTTGGTATTCAACGGATTGACCGTCAAGAGGAAGCAGGTGCGCCTGCTGGCGGGAGAGAAATTCGGCCAGATCTGCGGCGTCCAGAATGATGCCCCGAGCCAGAACTGCCTCGCCGGTATCCACGGCCAGCGTACTGAAAATCTTGACGAACACGCCGATGGGTTCACTGTTGTCCGCCACTGTTTCATCAGCCCGGACCGAAATGTCGCTGCGGAATCCCTTGTAGGGATTGTCGCGGCCCATGCAGATGCCGATGAGGCCGGGCATGGCACCGCCCAGGGCCACCCTGTCGCCGTCCCGGACATGCGCCGAATCAATGTCATCCATGGGACTGCTGTTGAGAAAGATGGTCCGAACCTGCTCCTCGATGGTCCTGTCGTCATAGCCCAGGGCTGCGGCCAGGAACTCACGCACCGTCATACCCGCCTGGCCGACAAGATAAAATCCCTTTTGAAGCAAAAAATTCCAGGCCAGTCTGCCTTGGTGGCTCATGCGCACACGCAGGCGTTTTTCGTTCTTTTTCATGCCTTTTCACACCTTACCCGGGTATTCAACCCAGCATTACATTATGCCATCTCGAGCATAATATAATGTTTTCTTTGACTTTTTATTTCTACGGTGCATAGATAATCCATATTGTCAGCGCAAGTCAAACATGCGTTTGCCCACACGTCCATCATCTTAAAAATTGCGAGGACGCATATGCCAAAGATCCTGAGAATCAACACCCGTACAAAAGAGTACACCTTTGAGGACGCCGGCAACTACGCCAATCTTGGCGGCCGGGCACTGACCTCCCGCATCATCAATACCGAGGTTCCTGCCGACTGCCATCCGCTCTCGGCCGAGAACAAGCTCGTCATCGCCACCGGCCTACTCGGCGGCTCCACCGCAGCCAACTCCGGCCGCGTCTCGGTCGGGACCAAGTCGCCCCTGACCAAGGGGATCAAGGAGTCCAATTCCGGCGGCCTCTTCGCTCACAAAATGCCGAAGATGGACCTGCTGGCCATCATCCTTGAAGATAAACCCGAAGAAGGAGCCCCCTTCTCCACCTTGTTCATCAGCGATGGCAAGGTGACTTTCAAGGATGCAACACCCATTGTGGGCATGGACAACTACCCGGCCCACGACAAGCTGCTGGCCGAATACGGCGACAAACTGGTGGCGGCCATGATCGGCCCGGCCGGCGAGACCCTGCGCCTGACCGCCACCATCCAGTTCACCGACCCCTACAAGCGGCCCGCCCGCTCGGCTGGCAGGGGTGGCACCGGCGCAGTCATGGGCTCCAAGAAAATCAAGGCGATCATCCTTGATCCTGCTGTCAGCAACAAAGTCGGCGCAGTCGACGTTGAGGCATTCAAAACCGCTCGCAAGACCTGGGTCGAAATCCTTCAGGGCCACCCTGTCACCGGCCAGGGGCTGCCCGGTTTCGGCACCTCCATCCTGGTCAACGTGGTCAATGAGGCCGGTGCCCTGCCGGGCAAGAACTTCCGCCTGGGCCAAGTTGACCATGCCGCCGACATATCAGGCGAGAAGATTGCCGAAGTCATCAACGCCCGAGGCGGCAAAACCACCGAAGGCTGCCATGCGGGCTGCATCATCCAGTGCTCCCAACAGTACAACGATGCCAAAGGCGAGTACCTGACCTCCGGTTTCGAGTACGAAACGGTCTGGGCCCTGGGTGCCAACGCCATGATCAAGGACATTGACGACATCGCTGCCATCGACCGCATCTGTGATGAAAAGGGCATGGACACCATCGAGGTGGGCAACACTTTGGCAATCGCCATGGACGGCGGCATCATCCCCTGGGGCGATGGCAAGGCATCCATCGAACTGCTCTCCAAGGTGGGCACCAAAGATCCCATGGGTATGATCATGGGCAACGGCGTGGACTTCGCCGGAGGCGCCTTCGGCGTGGACCGTCTGCCCACGGTCAAGGGCCAGTCCATGCCCGCCTACGACCCCCGTGCGGTCAAGGGGGTGGGAGTCACCTACGCCACCTCGGCCATGGGAGCGGACCACACCGCCGGTTACGGCGTGGCTCAGAACATCCTCAAGGTGGGCGGAGACATCGACGGCCACAAGAAGGAAGGCAACGTAGAACTCTCCAAGAACCTCCAGGTGGCCACCGCAGCCATCGACTCCATGGGCTTCTGCCTGTTCGTTGCTTTCGCGGTCCTTGATGCGCCAAACGGGGTCCAGGCCATGGCCGACCTGGTCCAGGCTTACACTGGCAAGCCCTTCAGCGCCGACGACTTGGTCAACCTTGGCATCAACTGCCTCAAGGACGAGCAGGCGTTCAACGAGCGTGCAGGGTTCACCAAGATGGACGACAAGCTGCCCCGTTTCTTCGAAACCGATCCCCTGCCGCCTCATGGCGTGGTATGGGATCTGGATGTTGACGAACTGCAGGGCGCCAAGGTCTAGTCCGCTTTACCGATACAAATGGCGGCAGTCGGGAAATTCTTCCTGGCTGCCGCCTCTTTTGTTGACCATCGCCATCGGCCCGCGCTAGAATCAAGCCATGGGTATCGAAATCAAGTGCTTCGCCACACTGGCCCCCAGCCTGCCCGCCAATGCGGCCGACTACCCCGCCGCGCCAGGCGAGACGGTACGTTCGCTCGTCGCCAAACTGGGCATCCCAGAGGACGATATAGCCCTCATTTTCATCAACTCCGCCAGAGCCTACCTTGACAGCGAGATCAGGGACGGAGACCGAGTCGGACTGTTCCCGCCCGTAGGGGGCGGCTAAAGCATGTTCCCCTCCCTTGATGTGGCCATCCACAGCATGATGATTCCGAATCCCATGCCCCAGGGAGGTCACGCACTGACGCTTCCCCCCGGAGCCGTGGCAGTGATCGCTCCCGATCAGGGGCTTTCCGGGTGCGGCGTCGAGGCCCGGGCCCTTGAACTCGACATCATTCCTACGCGCTACCTGCGCAACATGCACAGCATCACCCCTAAGGCCCAGATACGTCTGCTGCGCGCCAAGGTTGCCCAGGTGGGGCTGGGCGGGCTGGGCGGCACCCTCCTTGAACAGATGCTGCGCCTGGGTGTGGGCACCCTGCGCGTGGCTGACGGCGACGACTTCGAGGAAAGCAATCTCAACCGTCAAGCACTGAGCGACACCTCCAATGTCTGGCGTTCCAAGGCCGAGGCTGCCCGGATCGCGGCTGCCCGCATCAATCCTTCGGTCACGATGGACGCTCGGCACGAATTCCTTTCCCAAGACTCCCTGCCCGGCTTCCTGACAGGGGCTGATCTGGCCATCGACGCCCTGGGGGGGATGACCCACCGGCTGACCCTCCAACAATGCGCTGCTGAGGCAGACATTCCGCTGGTCACTGGCGCACTTGCGGGCTGGACGGGCTACGTGGCAGTAGTCATGCCCGGTCAGCCCGGCCCGGCGCAATTCATGGGACTCGACAACGGGGCCGAGGAAAAACTCGGCTGCCCGATCCCCACGGTCAACCTCGTGGCCACCCTCATGGCCACGGAGGTCGTACGCCTGCTCTCGGGCGAACCCTCGCCCCTTACGGGCAAGATGCTCCTCATTGATCTCAAGCAACTCTCTTTCGAAACGGTTTCCCTGTGACATGAGTGCAAAACCCTACGTAATTATGCCGAACTTGACTTAATATTCCAACATCTGCCATGACGGACCAAGGTGATCGTTCCTGATCAATCAGGACCGTCCCCTGTCCATCAAACCGCAACCCTGATGCCATGCCAAGCAAGGACAACGCCACAATTCGCCTGCGAGTCTGGATCGAGCAGGACCGCGAAACCTACCTCGGGATAGGAAGTACGCTGCTTTTACAGCACATTGAACGCCTGGGCTCGCTACGCAAGGCGGCCGAGGAACTGAACATGTCCTACCGTCGCGCCTGGGGCAAACTTAAGAAAGCCGAAGAGCGCATCGGGCATCCCCTGGTGGAAAAGGTCCGCGGCCAGGGACAGCGGTTCACCCTCTCCCCTCATGGCAGGGAGCTGATGAACAAATTCCTCCGCTTCTATCTCGATGTCGAGGCATACGCCGCCCAGCGGGCGTCGGAAGTGCTGGAAATGCAGGTGGATAAGGCAGGCGAGTTCTATCGGGAAGACACCGAATGACGCCCCTCTCCCGAACCCGCAACCCGGAGGAATACCTGTGAAACGAATTACTTTGATCGCGCTTTGTCTGATTTTTGTCCTGACCCTGGCTCTGCCCGCCCTGGCGGACAAAACCCTGATGATGTCCACCACCACAAGCACGGCCAACACCGGCCTGCTCGACGAACTCATTGTGCCCATGTATCTGAAGGATACGGGCGTGGAGATCAAGTTCGTGGCTGTAGGTACGGGCAAGGCTCTCAAGATGGCCGAGGGTTGCGACGTTGACGTGGTCCTCGTCCATGCTCCTGATGCCGAGATGGAATATGTCAATTCCGGTGCGCTTCTGGACCGCCGGGAACTGATGTACAACGACTTCATCATCATTGGCCCCGCCTCAGACCCGGCAAATGTCAAGGACAAGAACGTCACCGACGCCCTCAAGGCAATCGAAGGCGCCAAGGCCGTCTTTGCCAGCCGGGGCGACAACTCGGGCACCCACAAGATGGAGCAGTCACTGTGGACCGCTGCCGGACTGGCCATTCCCGAGAAGGAAACCTGGTACGTCCAGACCGGCCAGGGTATGATCGCCACGATCAACGTGGCAGCCGAAAAGAACGGCTACACCCTCACCGACCGTGGTACCTACATCAAATACGCCGACACCAAGGGCGGCACCCCTCCCATGGTGGTCCTGGTGGAAGGCGACACGGTTCTCTTCAACCAATATAGTGCCCTGGCCGTGAACCCGGCCAAATGCCCCAACGCCAAATACGACATGGCCAAGCAGTTCATCGACTGGATGGCCTCCCCGGCCGTGCAGCAGGCCATCGGCAACTTCACACTCCTGGGTAAGCCCCTCTTCACTCCCAACGCCAAATAAACGCGTCACGACATCAACCGGGGGAGCGGCCACCGCTCCCCCGGCCATAACGGACATCACATGGATTTTCTGCTTCAGGGCTTTCTCCAGGGCTTTCTCCTTCTGCTTTCGGGCGACCCTGAAACCTATTCCGCCATATGGGCCACGGTGGCAGCCTCCACCATGGCCATGGCCGCCAGCCTGTCCGTCGGCATCCCCCTCGGATTCTTGCTCGGACACAAGACATTCCCCGGCAAAAAGATCGTGCGCACCCTGGTGGACACCCTGCTCTCGTTTCCCACGGTGGTCATCGGCCTGCTGGTCTATGCCTTTTTGACCCATCGCGGGCCCTTTGGCGGGGCCGGGCTGCTCTTCACCCTGCCAGCCATAGCCATCGGACAGACAATCCTCGGCCTGCCGGTGATCATCGCCATGACGGCCACGGCCGTGGAGGCGCTAGACAAACGGCTGCCCATGACTCTGACCACCCTCGGGGCCAACTCCCGCCAGATCCTCTGGGCCACGGTGGTCGAGGCGCGCTTTTCCATCATGCTGGCCGCAGTTTCCGCCTATGGCCGCATCGTCTCGGAAGTAGGCATCTCCATGATGGTGGGCGGTAATATCAAGTGGCACACGCGAACCATCACCACGGCCATCTCCCTTGAGACCGGCAAAGGCGAATTTGCCATGGGCATCGCCTTGGGAATGGTCCTGCTGACTGTGGCCCTGACCGTCAACATCCTGGCCTCGGGCCTCAAGCGTAAGGCCGTACGATGACCAAGCCCCTCATCAGTCTCTTCAACGTGCGCCAGCGCTATGCAGACCGAACCGTCCTCAGCGTGGACCGCCTCGATATAAGGCCCGGGAGCATCGTCGGACTGGCCGGGCCAAACGGCTCAGGCAAATCCACCCTGCTTCGACTGCTGGCTTTTCTCGAGTCCCCGGCCTCGGGCACCATGACCTTTGAGGGTTCCCCTGCGGCCGCCTCGCCCGGTCCGGTCCACCGGCAAGTCACCCTGCTCGTCCAGGAGCCCTATCTCCTTCGCCGCAGCGTCTTCGGCAACGTGGCCTACGGCCTCAAGGTGCGCGGCCGGGAAGACCCCACAAAGCGGGTTTTCAGCGCTTTGGAATCAGTTGGCCTGAACCCGGAGCGCTTCGCCCGGCGCCAGTGGTTCGAGCTCTCCGGCGGTGAGGCCCAACGGGTGGCCCTGGCTGCCCGGCTGGTCCTGCGTCCCCGGGCGCTGCTTATGGACGAACCCACTGCCAGCCTGGACGCAAGCAGCGCGGCCCTGGTCCGCAAAGCAGCCCTGGCCGCCCGCGACACATTCGGCACGGCCCTGGTCATCGCCAGCCACGACATGGCCTGGCTGCACGCGGTCAGCGACCATGTTCTTCGCATCGAAAACGGCCGCATCATCGACACCGAAACACTCAAGCCAAACGAGGAATGACGTGAAGGCTATCTCCATCATCGGCCCGAAGAAATCCGGCAAAACCACCCTTGGACTGACTCTGGCACGATGTCTCAAGGCGCGTGGACTGACCGTGGCCGCAACCAAATTCAGCCACCACGGCCTTCACTGGCGCGACACGGACACCGCCAGATACGCCAAGATCTGCGACACTGTGGCCGGACTCGGACCGGAGGAGGCCTTTGTCCACTGGACCCGCAGCCGATTTTTACCCGACCTTCTGCCACTGCTGACTACGGACGTGCTCCTTGTGGAAGGCGGCAAGTCCATGGGCTATCTGCCCCGGGTGCTCTGTCTCGACGGCGATCTCTCCGACGGAACCGACTGGTTGGGACCGGAGCTGGCCATCGGCTCCTGGGGCAACGGCCGCATCAAAGGGCTCCCGTCCTTCGCCGATATCGACGCTTTGGCCGACGCGGTGCTTGAACGAGGTTTCTTTCTGCCCGGCATGGATTGCGCCACCTGCGGCCGGCCGGACTGTCGCACGCTGGCGGCGGACATCGTTCGCGGAGCAGCCACTCCCCGCGCCTGCCTGGCCATGCACAACTCCATCGAAGTGGACATCAACGGCGCCCCCCTTGGCATGAAACCCTTTGTGGAAGAAATCATCTCGGCCTCTATTCGGGAAATGCTGCGCACACTCAAGGGTTATTCGCCGGGCAAGGCCACCATCAAGCTGGACGTGTAGCCGCGAAAGGGGTACCTCCCGGCCATGCACATCGTCCTCTACCAGCCCGAGATACCCCCCAACACCGGCAACATCGCCCGCCTCTGCGCGGCAACACGGACCCCGCTGCACCTCATTGAGCCGCTGGGATTCACCATTGACGACAAGCATCTGCGTCGCGCCGGGCTGGATTACTGGCCCCATGTGGACGTGACCGTCCACCCGAATCTTGAGGACTTCCTGGTCAAGGTGACTCCGCCCCGGCTGGTCCCGGCCAGCACCCGAGCGGCCACAGCACACCATCGGTTCGCCTTCCGACCCGACGATGCCATCCTTATGGGACCGGAAACACGGGGCCTGCCCGCCGAACTGCTCATGCGCCACCCGGACGCGGTGCGCATCCCCATCTGCGGGGAGGTGCGCAGCCTCAATCTTTCCACAGCCACGGGCATCCTGCTTTTCGAGGCACTGCGCCAGACCGGACTCATGCCCGACTGATCCGCGCCCTGCGCCTTGTCTTTTCCTCCCTCGCCCTGTATTGATTGGCGAAACGATATTTTGATCGGAACTCAAGCCCTGCGAGCACCACAGCAATGAAACTCCTTGTTACCGGCGGATGCGGCTTCATCGGCACCAACTTCATCCGACTCATGCTCGACAAACACCCCGACTGGTCCATCGTCAATCTCGACAAACTGACCTATGCGGGCAACCGTCTCAACCTGGCCGACCTGGAACGCGGCGAACCCCGCTACAGCTTCGTCCAGGGCGACATCGGAGACCGGGCGCTGGTCATGGATATGCTGACTGACGCCACTGTGGACGCCATCGTCAATTTTGCCGCCGAATCCCATGTGGACCGTTCCATTGATGATCCCTCGCCCTTCCTGACCACCAATGTTCTCGGGACGCAAAACCTCCTTGAATGTGCCCGCCAGCGCCGGGTAAGCCGGTTCGTCCACATCTCCACCGACGAAGTGTACGGCACGCTGGGAGCCAGCGGGAAGTTCTCGGAAACCACGCCGCTGGCCCCCAACAGCCCCTATTCGGCCAGCAAGGCCGGGGCCGACCTCCTGGCTCGCGCCTACTTCGAGACATACGCTTTCCCGGTAGTCACCACACGCTGCTCCAACAATTACGGGCCATACCAGTTTCCCGAAAAGCTCATTCCCCTCATGTATCTTGCGGCCAAAGACAACAGACCTCTCCCGGTCTACGGCGACGGCCTCAACGTACGCGACTGGATATACGTTGACGACCACTGCCATGGCGTGGAACTCGCTCTGCTCAAGGGCCGCGAGGGACAGGTGTACAACTTCGGCGGCGATGCCGAAGAGACCAACCTCGCAGTGGTCAAGACCATGCTTTCCCTTCTTGGCAAGCCGGAATCGCTGATCACCTTTGTCGGTGACCGCCCGGGCCACGACAGGCGCTACGCCATGGACTATTCTCTGGCCGCACTGGAACTGGGTTTTGCCCCGAGCCTTGATTTCGCCACCGGCCTGCGCCGGACCATCGACTGGTACGAAACCAATTCCCGTTGGCTCGAACAGGTGCAAAGCGGGGAATATCGGCGGTTCATGGACTCCTGGTACGGGGCGCGAAGCTGATGCAGCTCAAAGGCAAAGGCGTCGTCATCTTCGGAGGGAGGACTGGTCTGCTGGGCCAGGCGCTGACCCGGGCCTTCCGCCTGGCCGGAGCCAGACCCGTGCCGCTGTCCAGCCAGGACTGCGACATCCTCGACCCACGGAGCGTGGAACTGCTGCTGGACAGGCGTGACCCGGACCTGATCGTCAACGCCGCGGCCTACACCCAAGTCGATCTGGCCGAAGAGCAGGAAGAGATGGCCTTTGCCCTCAATGCAACGGCCCCGCCGCTGCTCGCTTCGCTGGCGGCCAAGCGTCTGGTGCCCTTTGTTCATTTCAGTACGGATTTTGTTTTCCGGGGGACAAAACGAACCCCCTACCAACCCTATGACGAACCAGACCCCTTCTCGGTCTACGGCATCAGTAAGGCAGATGGCGAACGGGGGCTGTTGCGCTTCGGCTACGAGCGCACACTGATCATTCGGACTTCCTGGCTCTTTGGTCCCGGAAAAATGAATTTCGTGGAAAATATCCTGACCCTGTGCGAAACGCGCAACACCCTCACCGTGGTCAACGACCAGATGGGCTCACCCGCCTATACTCCCGATGTGGCCGCTTACACCCTTGCCCTTCTGGCCCGCGACGAAACGGGCATCCACCATCTTGCCAACTCGGGCGAGGCCACCTGGCATGCGTTGGCAACCCAGGCCGTGACCCTGGCCGGGCTCGACTGCCACGTCGAGCCCGTCCCCACCAGCGCTTACCCCACAAAGGCCGTGCGCCCGGCCTATTCCGTTCTTGACCTCTCTCGCTTTATCCAGGCCACAGGCGTGACCCCCAGACACTGGCAACAGGCCCTGGCCGACTACGTGCTCGGCGACCTCAAACGCGGCTCGGTCATCTGACCCGGAGCACCCAAAACACCTGCTGCAAAGCACAGGGGCCGAGGCGCGTCAAGCGCCTCGGCCCCTGTCCTATCACGCCTGTCATCATACCATCAGGTCGCGCACCTTCTTGTTGGCATCTGCCAGCCGTTCCGAAAGCATGTTGATCAAAAAGCGATTGATGGCCGTGACCAGAACCGGAGCCCGCTTCTCCACCGCGTTCAGCTTGTCCATGGTCATCATGTAGAGTACGCATTTTTCGGCAGCCCGGACAGTGGCCGATCGCGGGGCCAGTGTATAGATGCCCATCTCGCCAAAGACCGCGCCCGGGCCAACCTTCTTGAGCCTGAGCAGCTTGCCGCCCTCAAGCTCCAGCTCCACATCAAGCCGCCCGGACTCGACAAAATACATGGACTCCGACCTGTCGCCCTGACGGAACACGGCCTGTCCCTTGTCCACCACCACCCGCTTGAGCACCTTCATCAGTGCCGGGATATACCGGGGCTCGGGAAAAACCGGAGTCAGCAACTCCGGCAGGGTCAGATTCTTGATGGTCAGCATGTTCTCCGCATCAAGCACACGGTTCTCACACCATTCCAGGGCGAAATCGAGATTGAAGAAGACCTTGAAAGGCGAGTCATCCTCGCCCACATACCCCATGCTGGAGAGATGTTCCTCAAGTTCAAGGGGCGCACTGGTGATGATCAGTTCCAGATCGTACTCCTCCACCACATTGCGCAGTTTGCGGAATCCTATGCCCGCTGCAGAAGCAAGCCCGGTGACCATGCGGAAATCAAGAACCAGATACTCCACAGGCAGCATGTCCCGGGCTTCGAGACGCTCGCGAATGGACTTGAGCAGGCTCTCCATGGAACCCAGGAAGATGAACCCCTGAAGCCGCAGGATGTGGATGTGATCGCCGTACTCCTTGAGTGCCCGCTGCTGGGCCGGGGCGCGGTCCACATTGCTGCGATGATTGACGCCCGAAAGGACGTTACGGATCGCCCCGCCCTTGCTGTAGCGGCTGACAGTTGCCATCAGGGCCAGGCCGACACCGATGCCTATGCCAGCCAGAAGACCAAGGAACAGGGTGAAGGCAAAGGTGGTCCAAAGCATGACCATATCGTCGCGCCGGGTGAAGGCGGTCCTGGTTCTGAAGAGCCAGTCGCGAATGAGGTCGAGCCCGGCATAGATGAGGATGCCCTCAGGCACGAAGCGGGGAATCATGGGAATGACAACGTCCGCGTAATACAGACCTGCCGCGCAAAGCACCCCGGCCATCACACCCGCCATCGGTCCCCGTGCTCCGGTAGCCCGATTGCCCGCGCTGCGTCCGTAGGAGATGGATGCGGGCATCCCGCCCATCAGTCCGCCTGCCATATTGGTCAACCCCAACGCATGGAACTCCTGATTGAGATCCGATTCGCGCCCGTGGAGCAGCTCGAGATTGGTCACACGACTCATGGAGGTGAGCACCACCAGAATGACCAGCCCGCCGATATAGAGGCCATTGGCCTTGATCACACCCCACTGAATGGCCTCAAACCCCTCACCTAATGATTGCGCAGCCAGGGGCGCAATCGGCGCGTCAGGCAGGGGAATGGTCGCCGCCAGGGAGCTTATTGAAGAATCAGCACCCCAGACGCCTGCTGCGTATCCCGCTGCAGTGGCCGCAAGGATCATGGCCAGCATGAACAGCGAATTCTTGAGCCGGGAAAGCCCGACAAGCAGTATCAGTCCGAAGACAACGCTGGGAAGTATGGCCGCGAGGCACTGATCGGGACGGATGAGTTCAACACAATCCCCCATGGCCACGAAAAAATTGGACCAATCAAGAGAGAGCCCTCCCATCCAGTCGAAGGCGCCCAGCAGGACATAGACACCCACTCCGCCCACCACGCCGCCGATGATCTGGATCGGGATGTAACGCACGTATTCGGCAACCTTGAGCCTGCCCAGCAGCCACAGGGCAAATCCTGTGCTCAATGCAGCCAGAACGACCCCCGCAAGGATGGTTGGGATCATGGAATCCGTGGGATACAGCCCGGCCATGTCCTTGTAGAGCGAACCGACGAAAAGGAACAGCACGGCGGCTGGAACGGTCTCGGGCCCGGCCAGGGAAAACGGTATGCGCGACAAGACAGAGAAGAGGATGCAGCCAGCCACAGAGGCCACCAGCGCCATGGAGATGAACGAGGGAAGAAAAGGCTGCATGCCCGGCTGGGAGCTAGTCAGAATGGCTAGGGCCAAAGCGAAATAAAAGGCGAGAAGCCCCGAGATCAGACCGGCAAAGACATTAAGCGCGAAATTGCCTTCAAACAGTCGCCCTCCCAGGGATGACGGCCTGGCGTCCACAAAGGCGCCTTTTCCCTGGGCGGAAGGATCGGAATAGTTTTCATCCCATATCTGGGCAGAACCCTCTTCAGCCAGATCGCTGACATCAATGCCCATCTCATCAGGGTCAGGCAACGACTCCGGCCGCTTCAGGGGCATCCCGCACCCCGGGCACCTGTCCTCTCCACTGGCCACCTGGCCGCAGGCAGCGCAAACAATGTCCTCAGGACCGTCATCAACCATGCCGTCAACCATATCGTCCACGGCGATGGCATCAAGATCAAGGCTCCCGGCACTGGCTCCGCTTCGCTCAGGCACTTGGGAGGCGACCGGATCATCCGCCACTGAAACATCGTCAGCGACACGGCCGCCATGGCCGCATTCAGGGCATTTCGCTTTCTTCCCAAGCAGAGAATCCGGGACATCGCGCCTGTAATCGCAGAATCCGCATCTAAAAATCGCCACGCCACACCACCAGGATCGAGGATGAACGCCAACGGTCCGCCCGTGCGACCGGGCCGAATTCTCCGTGACTTTTGCAACACATACGTGATCGCCGCCAACGAAGCAAGGGATGGCATGAAATCATGCCATCCCGTAAGTATCAAAAAAACGCACCGCGCTCTAAAGAAATCCGCTTAACAGCCGATAGAGAGCATACGAGAAAGCCAAACTGTGTACATGAAAAATTCTTGGCTCCTCGCATGGATCATGTTTATCCCAAGGAAGGGGTCGTCCATGGGCGTCCGAACCCACATTTCGATCATCGTTTCCGACCAGGAAGCCCATACCAGCCTGCCACGCATGCTGCAATCCGTGGCCCGTCAGTCCACAGGACTTGATGCGGTCGAAATACTTGTGATAGGCACCGGCTCCCATGCCTCTGACGCCCCGCAAGCATGGGCGGCCATAGCCGACACCGGGGCGGTCAGGCTCGTGGAGTCCTTACCGGACACTCCGGCGGGTGAGGCGCTGAACCGCGCCGTGGAGTGTTCATCGGGCCGGCTGCTGCTCTTCATGCGACCCGATTACCGGATGGATGCCAAGTTCCTGACCACGGCCCTGTCAGTGTTCTCGGAATTCCCCAAGGCTGACGTGATGTACGCCGACTACATACGGATAGCACGCGACAAGGGCCAGGGAATGCGCTCAGGCCTGGTCCAGCTGCCTGATTTCGACGACACGCTGCTCCAGACCACCAATTTTCTCGGCCCGGCCGTGATGCTGCGCCGAAGGACATGGGAACGCATCCACGGCTTCCGAGACAACACCACCTACCGTTTCTGGGATCTTTGGGTCCAGGCCGCCACCGCCGGGTGTTCCTTTTTCCACGTCAACTACCCGCTGGCATCGTGCGAGGTGTCCAATATCCCGTTTCGGGAGCGCGCCGAAGACGGTCGGCGCAAGGCGATGCTGGTCATCAACAATCAGGCATACTTCCACATGCACACCTTGCGTTGGGCCATAGCCTATCTTCGGGGAGACGCCTGGGCACAGGCATTCGGTTTCATGACCATTCCAGACTCCATCGAGGTGACGCGGATGATGCACGAGCATGTCATGCGCAGCATGGGCACCGACACGCTGCTGCGCAAGGCCATCCGCCAATTCGACAGAGCCACCCGGCAGGCTTGAACGAATAGATGCAACAAAAAAGCCGCTCCGAAGAGCGGCCCGTTCGATTCCTGTTCCCAATGAAATCACAGCGGAATACCGTTCTCTCGTAAATCCTTCCTGAGCATTTCGCGAAGACGCCGGGCCACGGGGCCGGGCTTGACATCGTGGATGGGCTTGCCATTGAAGCGAACCACAGGGATGGCATCGCCGGTAGTGCCCACGATGATCACTTCCCGCGCTTCGAGAAGCTCGTCCTCACTCACCCCCTTGAAAACAATGGGCATCTCGCCCTTGATCAGATCCACGGCCCGCATCAGGGTAGTCCCGGCCAAGGCATTGGTGAACTCGGGGATAACCAGCTTGCCCTCCTGGGACACGATGCACACGTTCTCAGTGGCTCCCTCGGCCAACAGGCCGTTGCCGTCGAAGCAGAACGGAAAGTCGTAGCCCTTTTCCTCGGCCTCGTGCTTCATGAGCACGTTGGGCAGGTAGTCGATGGACTTGATGGCCGCCAAATACGACTGCTTGGCCGGAATGGACGACCGGAAGGCGGTGACTCCCTTCTCGTAGACGCTCTCGGCCTTGGGGTGCAAATCGTAGGAGACAACATACAGGCTCGCTTCGGGGCACTCGGAAGGATAAATGCCGAAACCTCCAGGCCCGCGTCCGATGAGCACCCGCACCATGCCCGTGTCGCGGCCGCCCGCCCGGGCGACCTCGAGGACCAGGGTTCGGATCTCGTCCCAGGCACAAGGCGGGGTCATAAAAATGGCCTCGCAGGAACGCTGCATGCGCTCCATATGGGGCTCAAGCTGATAGAGTCGACGGTCCACGAACTTCATGGTCTCGAAGATGCCGTCGCCACGATGGACGAGGTGGTCGTCCCAGGGCATGAGCATCAGCGCGGAGTCGGTGCAGATATGCCCTACCCGGTGCTCGTAGAAGGCATGTACCTCCTCCATCCCCGGCCTGGGAGCCGCCAGCATCGCCTCAAGATAGGTTGCCCTGTCCACAACTTGCGCCATGACAATGCCCCTTAGGCGGGAACGCGCAGTAGGTCGCGCTCAATCAGGGTCTCGGCGATCTGAATGGTGTTCAGGGCCGCACCCTTGCGGACGTTGTCCGAAACCACCCACATGTTGATGCCGTTGGGAATGGTCTCGTCCTCGCGGATGCGACCGACATAGGTGTCGTCCTCGCCAGCGGCATGGATGGGCATGGGATATGCCTTTTTCTCGGGGAAATCGACAACCGTAACGCCCGGGGCCTTGGCCAGCAAGGCGCGTACGTCGTCGGCAGTGAGTTTTTCCTCGGTCTCGATGTTCACAGACTCGCTGTGGCCATAGAAAACCGGCACGCGCACACAGGTAGCCGTGACCCTGATGGACGGATCACCCATTATCTTGATGGTCTCGTTGACCATCTTCATCTCTTCCTTGGTGTAACCGTTGTCCATGAACACATCGATCTGCGGCAGGCAGTTGAAGGCGATCTGATGCGGATACACGTCAGCCACCACAGGCTGGCCGCTCATCAGACGACGGACCTGATTCTCCAGTTCCTCCACGGCCTTGTGCCCTGTACCGGAAACAGCCTGATAGGTGGAGACCACCACGCGCCGGATGCGGGCCTCGTCATGGATGGGCTTGAGCGCCAGCATCAGCTGAATGGTCGAACAGTTGGGATTGGCAATGATGCCCTTGTGCCAATCCAGGTCGTGGGGGTTGACCTCGGGCACCACCAGCGGACAATTATCGTCCATGCGCCATGCCGAGGAATTGTCCACAACCACACAGCCCGCCTTGGCAGCGAGGGGCGAGAACTTCTCCGAGGTGGAACCGCCGGCCGAAAACAGGGCCAGATCCACCCCGGCAAAAGCGTCTTCGGTCAGTTCGACCACCTTCAACTCGCGGCCCTTGAAGGCAACTTTCTTGCCCACACTGCGGGCCGACGCCATGGGAATGATCTCGCTGTGCGGAAAATCGCGCTGCTCCAGAATCTTCAACATCTCCTGGCCGACCGCGCCGGTTGCGCCGCAGACAGCCACCACTGGATTCCTGCTCATGACAAAAATTCCCCCGTCATATCTTCAGATTCTTGCCGATTTCTAGGCATGCCTCGGCACGGTTGAGCGTATAGAGATGGACGCCGGGCGCCCCGCCGTCGATGAGCTGCTGCGCCTGCCTGACGGCGTAGTCGATGCCCAGGGCGTAGACAGCCTCGTCGCCGCCTTCCTCATTGGCCTTTTCCAAAGCACTCAGGAACTTGCCCGGAATGGCCGCGCCGCAAAGCCCGAGAATGAACTTGGCCGAACGCAGACTCATTATGGGCAGTACCCCCGGAACCACGGGCACATTCGCGCCCATGGCCCGCAGCCGGGCCACATAGTCGAAATAAAGGCGGTTGTCGAAAAAAAGTTGGGTTACGAGAAACTTGGCGCCCTTGGCCACCTTCAGTTGGACCATGTCCAGGTCGGACTGAATGGACGGTGATTCGGGATGAGGCTCAGGATACGCAGCCCCGCCCACACAAATATTGGGATAGCGTTGGCGGATGAACTCAATGACATCAGTGGCATGACGAAACTCCTGGGACTCAAAATCAAAGTCTTCCTGCCCACGAGGCGGATCGCCGCGAAGGGCCAGGACATTTTCGATGCCCGCAGCGGTCAGGCTGGCCAGGAACGCATCCAGCTTTTCAGCCGACGCGCCCACGCTGGTCAGATGAACGATGGGCTCGATGCCGTGGTCGCGCTTCATGCGGGTGGCGATCTCCAGGGTATTGTCCTGGGTGCCGCCGCCCGCACCGTAGGTGACGGAAGCGAACAGAGGGCCGAGTTCCTTGAGCTTCTCGACCACTTCGAAAAAGCCGGGCCAAGCGTCCTTCTCCTTGGGCGGAAAAAACTCAAGGGAGAGAAAGGGCGAGTGTTTCTCGATCAGGTCACAGACGTGCAAAGGCTACTCCTTCCGAGGTGAGGGTGCATACTCCCGCCTGCCTTTCCGGCGGGAAAGCAAATAAGCTACGCCTTCTTCGAAAAATCATCAACAAGGAATCCCGCCTGCGTCCTGGCAGGGGCTTCCCCGTCGTGCAGCGCCGCCACCACAGGCTCGTCTGCGGGAAGAAAACCGAGCCCGTGCGGTCTGGCCGGATCAACCCAGGCCATACGCTGGTTCTCGAGAGGCACCGTCTCGCCTCGATAGTCATGGATGTGATAAAAGTGCAGATGAACGGAAAAATCATCGTAGTGATGGACAAGATCGCGCCAGAACTCGATCTGAAGCAGGGTGATGCCAAGCTCCTCCCGCAGCTCGCGCCTGAGAGCCTGCTCGCCGCTTTCGCCGGGCTCAATTTTGCCGCCGGGAAACTCCCACCATCCGGCCATCCGGCTCCCCTCGGGCCGCTCCACGGCCAGATACCTGCCGTTTCGCCAGATGATGCCGGCCACCACCTCAAGCACAGAACGGCTCACCTGTCCTCCACCCCGGCCTCGCCCCCAATGGCCTCCATGCGCTCCTCCAGCCCGGCCATGCGGGCCATGAGGTTCTCAGTCCATTCTACGGACTCCTTGTAGGCGGCATTGACCTTGAGCGCCTCCTCGGGCTTTTCATATGTAACAGGATCGTTCATCCGATCTTCCAGCGCGGCCTGTTCATCAAGAGCCTTTTCCAGGTCCGCCTCCAGCTTGTCATATTCCTTCCTGAGGGGCTTGAGGGCCCGGTACAGGGTATTGCGCTCCTCGGCCCGCCGCCG
This sequence comes from Pseudodesulfovibrio alkaliphilus, assembly GCF_009729555.1. Classification (NCBI taxonomy): domain Bacteria; kingdom Pseudomonadati; phylum Thermodesulfobacteriota; class Desulfovibrionia; order Desulfovibrionales; family Desulfovibrionaceae; genus Pseudodesulfovibrio; species Pseudodesulfovibrio alkaliphilus. The sequence continues at coordinate 289,255 of NZ_WODC01000002.1, read as the reverse complement.
TTTTTCCTCTTTGGACATCCTCGTCTTCTCGCGCATGGGGTCGGGCTCGCAGACCTCAGGGTCGGCCTGACACGCCTCCTGCCGCCGCTTCTCCAGATACCCTTGGTAACCGCCCAGGTACTGGACAATACCGCCGTCCTGGTCCAGCGCCCAGATTTCCTCGGCCACCTCGCCCAGCAGATGTCTGTCGTGTGCCACGAAAAACAGCGTACCCTCGTAATCCTTCAACGCCTGAATAAGCCCTTCGCGAGTCTCAATGTCCAGGTGGTTGGTCGGCTCGTCGAGAATCAGAAAATTGGCCCGCGCAAGAAACAGACTGGCCAGCAGCAACCGGCTCTTCTCGCCCCCGGAGAGACCTTTGACCTTGCGGTCAAAGAAAGGCTCGCCCAGCAGGAACAGGCCGAGCACACCCATGACCTGCTCCTCGGTCAGCTTGGGGTCCGAAAGGCGGCGAATCTCGCCAATGACCGTGTTGTCGAGGTTCAGTATCTCATGCTGGTGCTGGCTGAAGTAACCGACCTGGGTATTGGGACCGACCTTGACGTGCCCTGCCGAAGGAACGAGATCACCCATGATCAGCTTGAGCAGCGTGGACTTGCCCGCGCCGTTTGGAGCGGCCAGGGCCACTTTCCTGCCTCGGAAGAGCTGGAAATTCAACCTGGGCCAGACGGATTGGCCCGAATCATAGTGAAACTCCAGATCAACGGCGGCCACAGGAACCTTGTCGCCACGCCGGGGCTCGGGCAGTCGGAAGCTCAGGCTGCGGCCGCGATGGGACTCGGCCTGAGACTGCCTGATCTGGCTCAATTCCTCTTCAAGCCGCTCAACCTTCTTCAGCTTGCTCTGTGCCTGGGCTGCCTTTCTGGCCTTGACGCGAAACTTATTGATATACTTATATTCATTGTCAATCTTTGCCGAGAGCTTGGCCGCTTCCTTGCGGCGTTGATCGGCGTTCTCCCGGTCCCACTCCAGAAACTCGTCAAAGGAGCCCTTGCGCAGCACCGGACGGCCACCCCCCAAGAAAAGAACGTGGGTTCCGACACGGTTGAGAAACACCCGATCATGAACCACGAAGGCCAACGCCCCGCGATAGTTGAGCAGGTATTCCTCAAGCCACTGCACAGCCTCAATGTCGAGATGGTTGGTAGGCTCGTCGAGGAGAAGCACGTCAGCTCCCTGAAGCAGCACGCGGACGAGCTTGGCCCGCTCGCGCCAGCCGCCGGAAAGCTCCGCCAGCCGCTTGTCCAGATCCGCTTCGGAAAAACCCAGCCCGGTCAGAATGGCCCGCGCCTTGTGATCCGGATTGTACCCATAAAGCTCCTCAAACTCGGCCTGCCGATGGGCCAAGGTCTCTATCCGCTGGGAATCGCCCTCGGCCACGGCCCGTTCCCACTGCCCCCAGAACTCGTTCCAGGAAGGCAGGGCCGAAAGCACCCAGGTCAGCAGGTGCTGGTCCAGCACGTCCCCGGCCATTTCCTGGGCCACATAGCCCACCCGCGCCCCACGCGGAACGCTGATCTGGCCCTGGTCCGGCTCGATCTCCCCGGCCAGCACCTTGAGCAGCGTACTCTTGCCGCAGCCGTTGGGGCCGGTCAGGGCCAGGCGCATACCCGCAGTGACCTCAAAGGCGACATCCGCGAAAACGGTTTCGCCCCCGTAGGCTTTGCTGAGACTCTGGACGGTGATTCGTGACATGAAGCGGGTTCCTTTGTATCTGGGAAAATGCAAATATAATGTGCGTGCCAAACATGCAAGCAGGCTTTTGACCCCGGCTCAGAAGGCGGCTACAGTGTGCGCCATGGAACCGTGGTTCGTCTATCTTTTGCGCTGCGCCGACGGCACCCTCTACTGCGGAGCGACCAACGATGTGGACCGCCGCGTGGCCCGACACAACGCGGGCACGGCATCGCGCTACACACGGGCCAGAACCCCGGTGGCCCTGCTCGCGGCCGTGCCCACCCTGTCCAAGGGCGACGCCCTCAGGCTCGAAATGGCGGTCAAGAAGCAACCCCGGGCCCGCAAGCTCGATTTTCTCAAGGCAAGCGCTCCCCGACCGCCCGAGGCATGACGCCCGCCACCACCAGCCATGCTGGACGCCAGCACCCTGCTGGCCATGACCGGGTTTATCCTCGCGACACTGCTGATGGTCCATCACCACCACCGCTCGGATTCGGTGACCGTCAGCGCGGCGAGAAGCCTACCGTCTTTGAGCGACAGGTCGACACCCTCTCGAAAATGAACATGGCAGCGAAGGAGCAGGGCCTCCCGGCACAACAACGGGGAAGGCATACAACAAGATGAACGCCCTGCAGATGCACCCGCTGACCACATGCCTCACCCTTGGGTTCATTGGCCAAACCACGGCCAAGGGGCCGCCAGGACGAAAGAACCACCCGCAGAACCGGCCTGGAGCTTCGACATATGCCCTTGCAAAAAGGCCGCACCGCCTACGCGATGCGGCCCGTCGCAAGCGGAGCCGGAAACCGTCTAAATGCTCGCCAGCACGGCCTCGGCCATCTCCACACACCCCACGAGCCGACACCCCGGCTGCATGATGTCGCCAGTGCGGTAGCCCTGCTCCAGGGCCTGTTGCACGGCGCTCTCGATACAATCCGCTTCCACAGCCATGTCAAAGGAGTGGCGCAGCATCATGGACACCGAAAGGATGGTGGCCAGGGGGTTGGCCTTGTCCTTGCCTGCAATGTCGGGCGCTGAACCGTGAATGGGTTCGTAGAGGCCGGGATTGGCCTCGCCCAAGGACGCGGACGGCAGCATGCCGATGGAGCCGGTGATGGCAGCGGCCTCATCCGAAAGGATGTCGCCGAACAGGTTGCCAGTGACCATGACATCAAACTGGGACGGATCGCGCACCAGTTGCATGGCCGCATTGTCCACATACATATGCGTCAGCTCGATGTCCTTGTAGTTTTTGGCATGTTCGTCAATGACCACCTCGCGCCAGACTCTGGAAACATCGAGAACATTGGCCTTGTCCACGGAGCAGACCCGGCCTGAACGCTTGCGGGCGGCCTCGAAGGCGACCCTGGCGATGCGCCGGATCTCGTGTTCATGGTAGCACATGGTGTTGGAGCCGAACCGCTCGCCATCCTTCATGCCCTCAAAGCGCGGCTCACCGAAGTAGATGCCTCCGGTCAGCTCGCGCACCACCATGACATCAAGCCCGCGGGCCACAATATCAGGCCGCAGATAACAGGCATCGGCCAGTTGCTTGAAAAGCGTGGCCGGACGCAGGTTGGCGAAAAGCTTCAGTTCCTTGCGGATGCCGAGCAGTCCCTTTTCGGGCCGGACGGCCGGATCAATGGTGTCCCATTTTGGGCCGCCCACCGCGCCCAGGAGCACGGCATCGGAATCCTTGCACAAGGCGACGGTATCGGCGGGAAGAGGCACACCAACGGCATCGATGGCGCAGCCCCCGATGAGTGCCTCGGCGGTCTCGAAGGAACGGCCGTGTTTCGCCGCCACCTTGTCCAGCACACGCAGGGCCTGTGCCACGATCTCGCGGCCGATGCCGTCACCGGGCAAAACGCAGATTTTCATTGTCTTCTCCAATAATTATTGTCGATATTTCCTGGCAGGCGGTCATGCCAGCCGGTGTTTGACGTAGTCAACAAGGCCGCCCGCGTCCAGAATCTCCTGCATAAAGGGCGGCACCGGAGAGCTGACAATCTCGTCCCCGGTGGTCAGATTGCGGATCATGCCGTTGGCGGTGTCCACCTCTATCTGGTCCGAGTTCCTGATCTTCTCAATGTCCTCGCCCACTTCGAGCAGGACCAGCCCCATATTGAAGCCGTTGCGATAGAAGATGCGGGCAAAGCTCCTGGCCACAACCACCGGGATTCCCGCCCCCAAAATGGATATGGGCGCATGCTCTCGCGAGGAGCCGCAACCGAAGTTGTCCCCGGCCACGAGAATATCGTTGGGCTTGACGCGTTTGATCCAGCCCGCTTCCAGGCCCTCCATGCAGTTGGCGCCCAGTTCGGCGGAATCGGTGGTCACCAGGAAACGGGCCGGTATGATGGCGTCTGTGTCAATGTGGTCGCCCACAACGTGGGCGGTTCCGGTCACTTTCATGTTCTCTCTCCTAAAGTTCGGCCGGGTTGATGATCTCGCCTGCCACTGCGCTGGCCGCGGCCACCCAGGGATTGGACAAGAACACCTCGCTGTCGAGGGAACCCATGCGGCCCTTGAAATTGCGGTTGGTTGTGGCCACGGTGCGCTCTCCCCCGGCCAGAATACCCATGTGTCCGCCCAGGCACGGCCCGCAGGTGGGCGGCCCCACAATGCAGCCCGCGTCCATGAATATCTCCATCAGCCCTTCCTTCATGCACTGCTTCCAGATGGTCGGCGTGGCGGGCAGGACGATACAGCGCACCTTGGAATCAACCTTGCGGCCCTTGAGAATGGCCGCGGCCTCGCGCATGTCCTCGATGCGGCCGTTGGTGCAGGAACCGATGACTGACTGGTGAATGCGCAGACCCGATGTCTCGTCAACAGGCTTGACATTGTCGGGCAGATGCGGACAGGCCACCTGCGGGGCCATGCCGGTCACATCGATCTCAATGACCCGCTCATAAACCGCGTCCGCGTCAGGGGTCATGGCCACATCGCCGGTACGGCCCGCTGCCGCCGCATAGGCCAGGGTCTTGGCGTCCACCGGGAAAAGTCCGGCCTTGCCGCCCGCCTCGATGGCCATGTTGGCCATGGTCATACGCCCCTCAACGGTCAGGTCGTCCACGGCCTCGCCGGAAAACTCCAGGGCCTTGTACAGCGCCCCGGCCACCCCGATACGGCCGATAAGGTTGAGGATATAATCCTTGCCGCCGACAAACCTGCCAGGCTTGCCGCTGATGTTCACCCGGATGGTGGGCGGCACCTTGAACCAGGTCTCGCCCAGGGCCATGGCCGCGCCGATGTCCGTGGACCCCATGCCCGTGGCAAAAGCTCCCAGCCCGCCGTAGGTACAGGTGTGCGAGTCCGCGCCCACCACCACATCGCCAGGGCCGACAATGCCCTTTTCAGGCAGCAGGGCATGCTCGACGCCCACTTCGCCGCACTCGTAGTAATGGGTGATGCCCATGGCCTCGGCGAATTCGCGCACCACCTTGACCTGTTCGGCGGAATCAATGTCCTTGTTGGGGGTGAAATGATCGCAGACCAGGGCCACCTTGTCCCTGTCAAAGACCTGTTTCGCGCCCATGGCCTTGAAGGACTTGATGGCCAGCGGCGCGGTAATGTCGTTGGCCAGCACAATGGACACACGGCACTGGACGATCTCCCCGGCTCCGGTGATCTCCTGATCCGTATGCCCCTGCAGGATTTTTTCGGCTAAGGTATGGCCCATCGTCTATTTCTCCTCTTTGGCTTTCTCAAGCCTGTTCAGTGCATTGATCATGGCCAAGGCGCTCGCCCTGATGACATCGCCGTCATTGGCACGCCCCACGGCCTTGACGCCGTCGTGCTCTATGCGCACCGCCACCCCGGCCAGAGCATCGGAGCCCTCGGTCACGGCGTTGACCGAATAGTATTCGAGCTTCGGAGCAATCCCCACAAGGGAGTAGATGGACTTGAACACCGCGTCAACAGAACCCTCGCCGAATTCGCTGGTGCGCCGGAGTTCCGCATCCTCGCCCTCGCGACCGAACTCCATGACCATGGCCGCGTGAGGCGGCACATTGCCCGTGCCCGAAAACACGCTCATGTCCGCCAGACGGAAGCGGTCCCGACGGCGGTAGACCTTTTCCAGTATCAGCGCCTCCACGTCTTCGTCGTAGACCTGCTCCTTCTTGTCGGCCAGTTCCTTGACCGCCTTGAAAAGCACATGCACCTGCTCTGTCTCCAGGGCGTACCCCAGCTCCTCGGCCTTCCTGCGCACCGCGTGGGAGCCGGAATGCTTGCCTATGACGATGTCGTTGCTGGTGCGGCCGATGGAGGCCGGGGTCATGATCTCGTAGGTCAGCCTGTTCTTGAACACTCCGTCCTGATGAACACCGGATTCATGAGCAAAGGCATTGGCCCCGACAATGGCCTTGTTTGGAGGTATGGGCATGCCAATAATCTGGGAAAGGCGGCGGCAGGAGGGGAATATCTGCTCGGTCACTATGCCTGTCTCGACATCATAAAGCTCCTTGCGGGTGTTCAGCGCCATAACCACATCCTCCAACGCGGCGTTGCCAGCCCGCTCACCAATGCCGAGCACCGTGCACTCCACCTGACGCGCCCCGGCCCGGATGGCTGCCAGACTATTGGCCACGGCCGAGCCCAGGTCGTTATGGCAATGAACGCTGATGATCGCCCTGTCCACCCCGCGCACGTTGTCCATCAGGTACTTGATCAGTTCATAGTATTCAAAGGGCTGGGTGTATCCCACAGTGTCCGGGATATTGACAACCCTGGCCCCGGCGTCGATGACCGTCTCGGCGACCTTGACCAGAAAATCCCAGTCCGAACGGGAGGCATCTTCAGCAGAGAACTCGACATTGTCAGTGTACGACGCCGCATGGCGCACGGCCTTTTCAGCCATGGCCAGCACCTCGTCGGCCGTCTTGCCCAGCTTGTATTTCATATGGATATCGCTGGTGGCGAGAAAGGTGTGAATGCGGGGATTGCGGGCCTTGCTGACGGCCTCCCAGCAGCGGTCGATATCGCCGGTCACGGCGCGGCACAGACCGGCCACCTGGACTTCAGAAACGGCTTGGGCGATGGCCTGCACGGCCTCGAAATCCCCCTGGCTGGCTATGGGAAATCCGGCCTCGATGATGTCCACGCCCAGGGTCTCAAGCTGACGGGCCATGCGTATCTTCTCGTCCAGGTTCATGGTTGCGCCGGGCGACTGCTCGCCATCACGCAGAGTGGTGTCAAAGACATATACTCTTTCGGCCATTTTTTCCTCCGTGGTGTCCTCTTGCTAAGGACTTTGACATGTTTCGTGAATATAAAAAAACCCGCCGACGCGCACTGAAGCGCGGCGTTTCGGGGGCAGTACGACGTACCGATATGGGACGGAGAGAACTAGCCTAGCTCTTCCTTGGAGCTGTCCCGCAGTAGTCGCTTGCCTCGACGGGATAGTAGGAAAAGTGTGTAGACCGGGCCGGAGATGATATAGCCCAGGAAAATGATGAAACCCAGCAGCCTCGGACGCGAGGCAACCAGGGAAAAGACCAGGATTGCCGAGACCATCCAGCTGAAGGGATGGGCGGTGAAGGCGCTCAGTTCCTTGAAGGAATAGAAACGGACCGTGCTGACCATGAAAAAGGAGAGAACATACACCAGCACCAAGGTGCCGATAGGCAGCAGCCTCTCCATGGCCGACTCGGGCAGGTACACGGTGAAAAGCACCAGGGTCGCCAGGGTGCAGGCCGCAGCCGGAATGGGCAGACCCACGAAATGCTTCTTGGAGCTGGTGGCGGCCTGGATGTTGAACCGGGCCAGCCTGAGTGCGCCGCAGGCCATGAACAGGAAGGCGGCCATCAGCCCCATCCTGCCGAAATCCTCAAGCGCCCAAAGATAGACCATGATTGCGGGCACGACGCCAAAGGCCACCAGATCGGCCAGGGAATCGAGCTGAACTCCGAACTCGCTGGTGGTATTGGTCAGCCGCGCCACCTTGCCGTCAAGCCCGTCAAAGACGCAGCTGGCCAGGATGCACAGGGCACAGGCGACGAAATCGCCCTGGATGGCCCAGGTGAGTCCCAAAAAGCCGATGAACAGGCTGGCCGTGGTCAGCAGGTTCGGCAGGAGGTAAACGCTCTTGTGCCGCGCCAAATCCTTGTCTCCGTTCATTGTATCCGCGTCATTTCGCCCTGTTCGGTGCGCCCTACGCCTTGCGCCTCTCGGCCAGGGGAGTCTCGCCCGCGACAACGGCGTCGCCGACGTTCACAAGGGATACATAGCCATCAGGCATGTAAAGGTCAACTCTCGAACCAAACTTGATCAGACCGAACCGCTCACCGCGCTTGAGCTTGTCGCCCGGCTCTGCCCAGCAGACGATACGCCGGGCGATGAGCCCGGCAATCTGGACCATGGTGAAACGCTGGTTGCCCTTGCCGGTGATGACCACCACGTTGCGCTCGTTGTCCTTGCTCGCCTTATCAAAGGAGGCGTTGAAGAATTTGCCGGGAATATAGCGGATCAGTTCGATCTTGCCGGACACGGGCATACGGTTCACATGCACATTGAGGACGTTCATGAAGATGCACACCACCTGGCGCATCTCGCCGGTCACCGGATCGGCGGCCTGGCCAACCTTGATCACCCTACCGTCGGCGGGCGAGGCCACGGCCTCGGCATCCTCGGGTCCGACCCGCTCGGGATCGCGGAAGAAATGGCCGATGAAACAGGTGGCGGCCAGCCCAAGCAGAGTCAATGGCCACCAGCCCATAACCGCGAAAACCAGCGTGGCAAACGCGGCGATGACTATATAAGGGATGCCCTCAAGGGCCAGTCCGACGGACGGTTTAAGCATTGCGTCTCGCTCCTTGTCTCTTTCCGGGGTATCTACCCCCCGAAGAGGCAAACCGCAAGTTCGTTTTACAATCCGCGCCCCTTGGCATAGGGTCTTTCAATGGATCCGGTCACACACATAGCATCGGGTGTCATGGGCGCACTGGCGGCCAGAAAATGGCTGCCCAACGCGAGATATCTTGTGCCCTTCGGCATGCTTTGCTCCTGGATTCCCGACGGGGACATTTTTTTTGGCCGGGGCGACCCGGAGTTCAATCTGCTGCACCACCGTGGCGTTTCCACCTCGTTCTTCGGCGGGCTGATCATGGCCCTGGCCCTGGCCGCCCTCTACCGCCGCATATCGCGAGGTACGCCGTTCACCTCGGCTGCCATCTTCGCCTACCTCATGATCCTCACCCACATCTGGCTGGACCTGATCACCACCTACGGCACCCAGATTCTGGCCCCGTTTTCCAACCACCGCTTCGCCCTGGACGGCGCCTTCATTATCGACCCGCTCTTCACCCTCACGGCCCTTGCTCTCATCGGTCTTGCCATTGTCTGGAAAAATTCGAGACACGTCATCGCCATGGCCGGAATGACCTGGTTTTTCGCCTACCCGCTGGCCAACATGGCCCTTGGCGCATACCTGGAAACCATCTACGCCGAGCGCCTCACCCGGCGCGGCATCGCCCATGACACAATTCACGTAACGCCCGATGCCCTCTCGCCACGCTACTGGAAGGTTGTCACCACCCAGGGGGATGATTACCTGCTCGACACCATGGACCTGCTCGGCGGCGAGGTGGAACCGATGCGCCGCTTCCGCCGGGCGGACACTGGTGAACTTACGTCCCTTGGCCGCAGGGAATCCATGTTCGCCACCTATGCGTGGTTCGCCAAATGGCCGTATGTGGTGCGCGATACCCTGGAGGGAAACCCTGTGGAGGGCGTGGCAGTGACCTTCGGCGACCTGCGGTTCGTCAGCACCAACCCCGTGCTGGCCCGCCATTTCGGCTCCCGGCGCGAACCCTTCGTCCTCAAGGCTTTCCTTGACGGCTCCGGGGAATTGACCGCCTGGAGCTTCACCATGGGGGCCAGCTCCTTTGACGAATCCCTTGAACGATGACTCCCGGCTTCAGGTAAGATATCGGGCGAACCCGGCCCCAAGTTTGTGCATCGGCAGCACACGGCCCTCAATAATCAGCCCTTGGGCGATAAATTCACACTCCATGTATTCGGGCGGAGCCTGGAATCCGTTCTCCTTGGCGAAAATCAGCGAGATGCCCGCCTGCCCGCTGTGGGCGATGAGCCCCTCGGGGAAAAAAGCCGCCTGGTCCGCGCTCCTTCCCACTGCGCCGAAAAACGCCTTGTATTTGTCGAAAAAATTTACCGCGCACAGGGTTTGCTGCATGCCCGCCACCATCTCGTTGGCCACGTAGCTTAAGGGACGGCCGCGCAGGAGATTGTATGCCCCCTCCCGTGTTGGATCGGCCAGCATGACGCTGCCTGCGCCCAAGGCGCGGACCAGATCGTGGGTGCGCTCGCCGGATACAGGGTCGGCCTGAAAGCCGAGGCTCTGCACCTCGTCAAAACCGTTGCGCCGGGCCTGAATCTGCTGTGCCAGGATCATGATGCCGGTCCCCGCTCCAATGTCCGCCCCCACATAAGGGCCCTGATGCCCGACACCGACCCTGGGCGCATCCCGCTGGCCGATGACCGCACGCATGACATGGGCCGCCCTGGCCACGTCTGCCAGCACACGCAGCACTGGCGACCACTGCCGAAGCCGATTCATGACCTCGATGTCGTCGCCGGGCTCGTTGAGACTGTGATGCCTGGAAAACCGCGCATACAAGTCGGCCACTTCGCCGTATTCAACCCGCTCATCCTGGGCGCCGTCGTAGACATAGGCGAAGAAATACTTCACCGCCACGTTGAGCAGCCCTTCGTCCGTCACCGGCTGACCCGGATCGCACAGCCGCTCAATATCCCGAGCCAGACTCTCGGCCCCATAAAAATCCGGCGCAATGCCGTGACCGGCCAGCTCCGCTGCGGAGGTGAAATTCCTGGCCTGCATGCCTGCAGTGGCCAGAGGAGAAGCGTGAAGGCGATATGCAGGGTTATCGCCCGCCGCCGCTATCGGCCTGTGTTTGTGATGTGTCGTGTTCATAATGATGTGCGACGGTGGTTTCGGTTGGGGAAATGTTTGCCGTCGCACGCCACTTTGCAGAGAGCATACCGCTTCAGGAGAAAACCGGGCACAAAAAACATACTCGCCCGATTTTTTAAAAAAAATCCTGTCAATCGAATAAGATAAAAACGCGACACAGACAGGCCTGCCCGCCAGGAGGGCAAGAAAAAACCGGCCCATGGGGGGCCGGCCGGATTGCGCTGGAGCGGGAAACGGGATTTGAACCCGCGACTTCAACCTTGGCAAGGTTGCACTCTACCACTGAGTTATTCCCGCGCATTGTGTCTCGGGAAAGGGGCCGACCCAAAGGTCGGCCCCATATGATCTGGAGCGGGAAACGGGATTTGAACCCGCGACTTCAACCTTGGCAAGGTTGCACTCTACCACTGAGTTATTCCCGCGATGTGGAGGCGACATCCGGATTTGAACCGGAGAATGGAGGTTTTGCAGACCTCTGCCTTACCACTTGGCTATGTCGCCTCTTCTGGAGCGGGAAACGGGATTTGAACCCGCGACTTCAACCTTGGCAAGGTTGCACTCTACCACTGAGTTATTCCCGCTCGCAAAAGCGAAACCCTGTTTACCCACGACCCCCTGAGGTGTCAAGCCCATTTTTCCATTTCTCCCGCAAATATGGAGTACATGAACACCCCGATTTTTTTCGACTAATGGAGGGGCTTTACTTTTGGGACGATTTTGGTATACCTACGCGCTTTAATTCGTTGATTTCGGATCAATGGAACCCCACAACCGACTCGTTGCCCAGTCAGGGGAGACGTATGGACGCGAAAGATCTCCAGTACTTCAAAGATGTTCTTAGCGGTATGCTTGATGACATCCTGCGCAAGAGCGAGGAAACCATCGAGGACATGACCGAATCGGGCGAAGTCTACGCCGATCCGGCCGACCGCGCCACCGCGGAGTCGGACAGGGCCTTCACCCTGCGTCTGCGCGACCGCGAGCGCAAGCTGATCAAGAAGATACAGAAAGCCATCAACCGCATTGACGATGGCGACTTCGGCGTCTGCGTCGAGTGCGGGGAGGATATTTCCATCCCGCGCCTCAAAGCCCGGCCCATGACCACGCTTTGCATCAATTGCAAAAGCAAACAGGAAGAGGACGAAGCCGTCCGGGGCGACTAGCCGACCCTTGGCGGCGCTCGCGAGATTTCGCCTGCGCCCGGTGAGTCCTCCGGTAATTCGATGGAAGCCAATTTCTTCCGCTTCCTTGCCGCCGACTTGGGCCAGTTGCTCCAAGGACGGCGCATCGACAAGGTCTTTGCCCCGGCTCCTGACGTCTGGACGCTGAAATTTCAAAACGCGGGCGAGCCGCTGCATCTGATTTTCAGACCGGCCAAAACGGCCGGTCTGCTTTTTCTCTCGCCGATCAAACCGCAAAACCCCCAGGATGCCCCCGCTCAGGCCATGTGGTTCCGCAAACGGCTGCGCAACCGCAAGGTCATCGGCTGGACGGCTGACTGGCCCGCACTGCGGCTGGCCCTCGCGCTGACACCGCGCCACGAACCTCCCGGCGGCAACTACCTAGTGTTTGATCTGCGCGAAGGCATGACCCTGACCGATCGCCTGGACAACGGCTTTGGTACCCTCCCGGAATGGCCCGCCATTGAGGATGCCCTTGACGATCCCGACATCTGGCGCCGTTCGCCGCAGATTTCGCCTGCCCTGCGCAAGGCGCTGGCGGCCATTCCTCCGGCAGAGGCCCACCGGCTATACCTCGCCGTGGCATCCGGCGAGGAGCCCAGCTTCCACCTTCCGCCCGGATCCGGCGGAATACCCCTTGTCTGGGCCTCCGGCAAAAACGACCAATGCTTCGCCTCGGCTCTGGAGGCAGCCAACGCTTTTGGTCAACGAACTCTCTTCCCCCAACTTGAGTTGGAAGCCGAGCGTCCCGAGCAGCTGCAATTGCGAAGGGAGCGCAAGAAGATCATGCGCAACCTGGGAAGGCTGGGCCAGGAGGAAACGCGGCTTCGAGCCCTGGCCAACGAAAAAACCATGGCTGAAGCGCTCCAGGCCGAACTTTACCGCCTCAAGGATGCCCCGACGACGGAGGAGGTCATCGTCAACCACCCGGAGCTTGGTCCGGTCACGGTGCCCCTCAATCCGCATCTCTCGCCAACGGACAACATGGTTCTCTATTTCAAGCGCGCAGCCAAGGCCGAGCGGGGATTTCCCCATATCCTCAGACGCCGCGCCGAACTGATGGATCAACTCGACCGCCTGGACCGCGGGGAGTTGCCCACAGCCCCCCGGCCCGACGAATCCGCCATTCCCCTGCCGACCTCCTCTGCTCCGCCACCCAAGCGCTACCGGGGGCTGGCTGTCTCAGTCTTCCGTTCCAGCGACGGCTTCACCCTGGTGCGCGGCAAGAACAAACGCGCCAACCACGAGATGCTCGGCCGAGCCGCCAGTCCTTTTGACTATTGGTTTCATCTGGCGGACGGCCCAAGCTCCCATGTCATCCTCAAGCGCGACCATCCAGCGCAGGAAGTGCCCGAGCAGACCCTGACAGAGGCTGCCCGACTCTGCGCCATCAAGAGCCACAGCCGCAGTAACGGCAAGGCCGAGGTCATGTACGCCCTGGTAAAAGACGTGCGCAAGGTCAAAGGCCTGGCTCACGGCCAGGTTCTGGTGGATAAACGGCTGGGCACCCTGCGCGTGGAGCTCGACCCGGACATTGATGCAACCCTTTCACAATGAATAAGGCGCGGTTTCCCGCGCCTGAAATCACCCTCGGCCTGTCGGGCCTCCTGCTGAGCCACCCGGCTATACCATGCGGCTAAGCGGTGTGTGGCCGAGCATACCCAGAGCCAGCTGTTTCTCCTCGTTGAGACGGCTGACCACGCTTCGGCGTACCCTGTCCGTGGACGAGCCGAACTGCCCCTTGCGGGTATCATAGACGCCTTCAATGAGTCTTTCATTGAACCCTTCCTCCGACGCAGAAGCCACGAACCGATCGATAACCTTGCCGAATATCCGGGCAGCCCCCGTGGGGCCGTGCTGCACGGCCGTGCTCCACAGTACCTCGCGCAAGGCCGAAGGGGCGTTATCGAAGTCAAGCCCGGTCTGGTCGAGGATCATGGCCCGGGCGGGCGTGTACGTTTGCTCGGTGATAAAGTCGTGCTGCAACCGGCCAAACCGCTCCGGGTCCTCTGCCGCAATGGCCTTCCAGACCTCGGGCATGGCCCCCTTGGTGGAGCCGGTATCCGCCTCGCCCGCCTCACGCAGCCGCCCGGCCCAGGACGGATCGCGCTCGGCAAGATAGGTCAAAAAACTGTCCATGGTCCCCGGCTTGGAGGCTATCTGATAGGTTCCATACGAAGTGCCTCCCACCCGGTCGTAGCCGATGGCCTCCACTCCGGCCCCACCGGACTCGAAACGGGCCGAGAGGGTTCCCACCTGGGCAGTGGCCGATGCCTGACGAGCCGGACCTTCTGGATCCACCCTGGCACCGCCCTCCTGCGCCGGCTCGCGCAGCACCGCGCCGTTCCGTGGAGAAAATCCGGCCTCGTCGCGCATGAGTCGGTTGATGGTGGACAACGCATCGAACATCAGGGCGTCATTAACTATGGAAGCATCCATCCCAATGCCGCCGGAGTCCTGTCCGTAGCCTCCCTGCTCCCCAAAAAGGGTCCGCGCCATACGCATCTGCGTTTCAAAGGCGGCCTGCATGGCTCCCTCGCGCCGACCGCTCGGTCCCGCGCCTTCGCCTACCGGCTGCCTGTCGGTCTGCCCATTGGTCAACAGACGAGCGAGGGTGTCATACTCCGCTGTGGGGCTCATGGTCATGACAATCTCCAGAAGTCAAATTTTTGGCAAGTATCCATGTCTCCGCCACCACCAAAGCAAGGAGTGTGCCTTGTTGGACAAGATACTGGAATGCAAGGACAAGGATCAGGAGAGAGAATCGGCGGAAAACGGTTTGATCAGGCGGCTGTCCTGCTCAAGGAACTCGATGAGCCGCCTATGTCCGGCCGGAAAGGCATAATCATGTAGCCGCTCCGGAGATACAAATCCGCCCGCCACCGCCTCGTTGAAGACCGGCTGCGGCTCACGGGGCCCGACATACCGGCACAGGTAGCAATGCATGGTCACCCGGTATCGTGTATAGGCGTAGGTTATCACAGTAAGTTTTTCGAGCGGTTCCACTGCAAGCTCCACCTCCTCGCGGAACTCGCGCACAAGAGCCTGCCTCGGGGTTTCCCCCTGCTCCACGCACCCGCCGGGAAATTCCCACAACCCCGGCCAGACATCATCAGGCCGCCGTTTCTGAATAAGCACCCTGCCCTGGTGGAGAAGAACCCCGGAGGCCATCTCGATGCGCAGGACATCCCTGCGGGGTCTGATCACAGGCCGCGATTCGGCCACTCCGGCGGCCCGAGCCAGGCAGTGAGAGGCCACAGGACACTGTGTACATCCCGGACGCCGGGAACAAACCAAGGCGCCAAGTTCCATGAGAGCCTGATTGAAATCGCCAGGATTCCCGGCAGGGATGAGGGAGCGCACGGCCTGCTCCACGGTCCGTCTGACCGGGGCCTCGCTCACTGGCGAGTCCAGGTCGAGCAGACGGGCGAAGACGCGCAGCACATTGGCGTCCACCGCCGGTTCGGGCAGACCAAAGGCGATGCTGGCAACCGCTCCGGCGGTGTAGGGACCAACCCCTGGCAACGCCCTGATGACTGCGGGATCGGAAGGAAAGACACCCCCGTGCTCGCGAACCAGGATGGCCGCGCTACGCTGGATATTGCGGGCTCGGGAGTAGTAGCCGAGCCCCTCCCAGGATTTCAGCACATCCTCCTCTTTGGCACGGGCCAGGGTGATGAGATCGGGAAAACGATCCATCCAGCGCGTGAAGTAACTCACAACACGGTCCATCTGGGTCTGCTGGGCCATGATCTCGGAAATCCAGATGGCATAGGGCGAAGGGTCGCGCCGCCAGGGCAGATCGCGACCGTTGACACGGTACCAGTCGAGCAGATGCGTGGTGAAAAGTTTCCCGTCCATGACGGGCAAGGTCTACCCGCCCCGGGCCTGATTGGCAACTGCCTCCGCAGCCCTGGCCGCAGCCTCCTGGTCACCAAGGTAGTACCGATTGATGGCCTTGAGGCCGTCATCCAGTTCGTAGACCAGGGGCAGGCCTGTGGGGATGTTCAGCTTGGTGATGGCCTCATCGTCCATGGCATCGAGATATTTGACCAGGCCGCGCAGGGAATTGCCGTGGGCCACGATGATCACCCGCTGCCCGGCGCGAATCTGCGGAGCCACGATGTCAAACCAGTAGGGCATGGTCCGGGCGATGGTCTGTTCAAGACTCTCACAGCGCGGCACTTGGGCCGAAGAAATCGATGCGTAGCGCCGATCCCGGCCAGGATGGCGTTCGTCGTCCAGATCAAGGGGGGGCGGGGGCATGTCATAACTGCGTCGCCAGACAAAGACCTGTTCATCCCCATACCGTGCGGCGGTCTCTGCCTTGTTCAGCCCCTGAAGCGCCCCGTAATGCCGCTCGTTCAACCGCCAAGTCTTGAACACCGGCAACCACATCAGGTCAAGCTCCTCCTGAAGCAGCCACAGGGTACGGATGGCCCGACGCAACAACGAGGTATGCGCAACATCAAAATCAAAACCACCCTCACGCAGCAGACGGGCGCCCTCAACAGCCTCTCGTACGCCCTGGGCCGTCAGGTCCACATCGGTCCAGCCGGTGAATCGGTTTTCCAGATTCCATTCGCTTTGCCCGTGCCGAACCAAAACGAGTTTGTGCATACCACCTCCGTTTGCTGAACATCATGGCATGCTTTCATTGTTACCCGCAAATCGCGGCGAATGGAAGGAGGGTGGACGAAGAATCAGTAGCGACGCGGAGCGCTCTGGCGCATCTCCTCGTCAAGCTGTTCGAATAGCTCCCGCTTGCGCTTCTCGAAAGTGAAGGCGCTCTTGATGGCTGCCAAAGCCAGGCATAGGATGCTTAAGATGATGATCAGCCCCTTGGTGAACTCCCAACGCTGGCTGCGGATGACATCGAGAATCCAGTTTCCCTGCACATCACGCGCAAAATAGAGCAGTCCGGGAATGGATACCAGCGCAAGCCCGAGCCCAACAAGCTCGAACCAGATGAAGTTGCGGCCGAGCATGAGCACAAAAAGGGTGCCGTCGCGAATGATGCGCAGCGTCACCAACCGCCCCTGCAAGGCGTCGATGCGTTCCTCAATCTCGTCGAGGAACCGGAGGGACTTGCGAAAATTGTCGGCGTCCTTGAGGGGCTGGGTCTTGATCCAGTTGATCTTGTCCACGCAGAAGTTGAAATCCCTGTTGAACTCCAGCAACAGCTTGGGAAAGGGGAACCAGGCCGCCTCCTTCTGAATGGTCCTGACCCGGTCAGCCTGGTATTCGATGTTGGCTGTGATCCTCTTGACCTCCCGTTTGACCTCATCGTCCAGCCCGGCAGTAAATTTTTCCGCCCCCCGGATCAAAAGCCGGTAAGCCACGAAGTTGGTGGTGGCACCGAGCTTGCGCAACCTGTCCAACTCCTCGCTGGCCGTCTCGAAAAAGGGATGACTCTCGTCGAACCGCTTGCCGATGTCCTCGGTCAGCCGGGTGACGACATCGCGGGTCTCCGCAGCCTGCTTCTCCGCCTCGCTCCACCATTCCCACAGAGAACTCATGAGCTGGACACGTCCGCGATCCAGTTCAGGGTCCACAAGAATGCGGTTGAAGACAAATGGATCACGGCCGATAAGATCCGAAAACATATCCATGGCCTGGCCGGTGAACCCCATCTTGACCATGCAAACGGCCTGCCGGTAGACTGGATCAATCCAGGTGGGAGAAAAGCTGCTGGCGTGCCGGTAGGCGTTGATGGCATCCTTGAGGTTCCCCTGCACCTCCAGCAACCGGGCCTGGAGATAGGCGAAATACCCCTGCTGCAGCGGGGTGTAGCTCATCCGCTCCGCTTCCTGCCAGTGGAAGAATGCCTGATCAAGATCGCCTCCCTCCATACTCCAGAACCCCAACAACGAATGAGGCTGATAACTGCGCGGAAATTTGAGCTGCGCCTGCTTGATCAATTCCTCGGTGCGCTCCCGTTCATTGTCCACCAGTCCTTGCAGGGCATCCCAGACAAACTCGCCTTCTTGCGGGGCCAACTGCTTGAGCCCCTCCCCCCAGTCCTTGCCGCGGGTACGCCAGACCAGCTTGAGGGTTCTGATCTGTGCCGGGCAGTTGATCTCGTACACGGCCCTGGCCATCAGACTCTCAAGGGTGTTTTTGGCATGAACCACATCTTGCATGGTCCGAGCAAACTCCTTGCCCTGGACCATGGAGTCGATGCCTGCAAATCCCTTTGTAAACTCTTTTACATCGGTCTTGGCGAGCAGATGCCAGACCTGTGGCTGGGGCGTGGCCAGATGCTTGGTCGGACACTGCGCCGCAGAATGGTTCTTCTGGCCGCAGTAGAAGCATTCCTCCCCGTCCGCCGCGGTAAAGGCGACAGGTAAGACCACCTGCATGGTACCGTGTCCGAACTTTTCTCCGCCTTCGCGCAGAGTGATGGTGCACCAGGAGTCAAGAGAGACGGCATCGGTACCGTATCGGGCCTCGTTCAAGCGAAACCACTCTGAGAGCAGGAGGCCATCCATGAAGCGAACATGGGGAAAATCTGGAGCCAGACGATTCCAGTCAAGCCCCACCCGCTTGGGCAGATCGCCGGAAAACTGCAGGTTGCCCTGGGCCACGGCTGCCATGACCACGGGCCAATACTGCTTGTCCGGGTCATCCTTGACGGACTTGATCAGGGTCAGAATCTCGCCGCAAAACGATCGCAGCAGGCGGAAGTTGTCAAGGGGGAAGAAGATGAACCCATCCTTGACATCCATGATGTAACGCAGCCCGAGCCGCTTGAGCAGCTCGACGATTTCGGCGGAGAAATCACGCCAGCCGAGGATGCTGTCCTTGTCCGACATCCGCCCAAGTGGCTTGATGACAAAGAACCATTTGCGCACTGTCTCATAGTCGAGCCCCTGGTCGGCATGCAGACCTAGCCACTCCACCGGAGCCAGCCCCTCGGCAAGACCGGCCAATGGAGTGGAAAGACCCGGTAGAGAGTTCACACGCTCCTTGAGCTTGGGATGAATGAGCACCTCAAAATCATCGGGCACACGGCATTCCTGCCTATCCAGCTCCACGGACAGCGACACGGAAAATTCCATGTCGTAGCCCATCAGCAGCGTCAGCGGCACTATCTGCAAGAAGACAGGAACCGGATTGACCTTGGCCCAGATCTGGAGCCGGGCCAGGGCGCGGAAAATCTCATTGGTATTGCAGAACCACAGAGCCTGATCGCTCTCCCGGGCCACGACAAGCGCACCATACTCGCGCAAGGTGTTCTCCACCGCATTGTGCAGGGTGCCCTTCCAGGCTACCCATACGCCCACACCCGAGGCCACCAGACGCGACTGACTGATCTCCGGCAGGTCATCTATGAGTTTTGCGATGGACGGCACTGTCTTCCTCTTTGTTCGCACTGCGTCGGACGTGACCGACGCGAACGGTCGATCACGGGTTCAAGGGAACTTCTTGCCCGTCGCGGGCCATGCAAAACAGAGTCCAAGCCTGCTTTGCATCCTCTTCTTTTCCTCTTTTTTCACACCCTTGCGCGTAGATGGCAACTTTTCTCCCCAACTCGGCCAGGGCAGCTTCCCGCTGTCGGGCGTCAAGTTTCCCGCTTTGCAGAATCTTGAGCAGCGCCCGGATGCGATACCAATCGGCACAAGTCACGCTGTTGGAAAGCTGGTCCGGCCTGCCGCCATGTTTGATGGTCAGTGGCTCGGCCACCAGTCCCACAGGATAACTCAGGCAAGCGCGCAGCCACATGTCGTAATCCTCGCAGGAAGGCATGGTCTCGTCAAAGGGGCCGATACCCTGCCAAACCTCCCGAGTGAACATGGTGCACGACGGACTGATCAGACACATGTACAGCGACTTTTCGAAAAACCATCCCTCCGGCTTGGCGTACTTGGCCTTCTGATTCACACGCCGCCCGTTGCGCACCCATATTTCATCTGTCTGGCAGATTTCGTAGCCGTGCCTTTCCATGTAGGCCAATTGCCGCTCAAGCTTGCGAGGCAACCATTGATCATCGGAATCGAGCAGCGCCACCACGGGGCCGGAGCTGGCCGCTATGCCCGCATTGCGAGCGGCCGAAACGCCCCGGTTTTCCTGGCGCAGCCGGATCAGGCGCGGATCATCGTAACGGTCCAGCACCCTCCCGGTCCGGTCAGTGGAGCCATCGTCAATGACGATCAGTTCCCAATGCCGCCAACTCTGGGCAAACACCGAGTCCAGGGCCGCGCCGATGAAGTCGGCCCTGTTGTAAGTGGGGAGAATGATGGAAACGAGCGCATCCTTCATGGGTATTGGCCCTTGCTTTCGTGGTCGCGAACTGACATGGTGGCAATCGACAACTCTCGATCGGTGGAATCAATGAAAATATTTCAAATCGTCAACGTGCGCTGGTTCAACGCCACGGCATGGTACGCCCTAACCTTAAGCCGTCTGTTGGCCGATGCCGGACACCAGGTAACAGTGTTGACCCAAGGCGGCACCAAGCCTGACGAAGTGGCCAGAGACATGGGACTGACCACCGTACCCGTTGATCTCAACACCAACAACCCCCTGCGCTTCGCCGACGCCACAAGACACATCACCCGCCTGCTCAAGGAGTACCGCCCGGACATCGTCAACTGTCACCGAGGCGAAGGATTCTTCCTCTGGGGAGCGCTCAAGCTGCTGGGTTTCCAATTCAAACTGGTGCGAACCCGGGGCGACCAGCGGCCACCCCGCAGCGATTTCCTCAATCGGTTCATTCATGCCAGCGTCGCCGACGCCGTAGTGGTCACCAATCGACGCATGGCAGATTTCTTCCTGCAGACAATGCGCACCCCAGCCCAAGGGCTCTGGCTCATCCACGGCGGGGTGGACACTGCCCGCTTCGCCTTCGACCCGACCGGACGCGACCGGGTCCGCACCGAATTCGGGTTTGAACCCCACCATACGGTGGTCGGACTGGTGGGCCGTTTCGACCGGGTCAAGGGCCACAAGGAGACCATCGAGGCCGTCTCCAGGCTGCGCGATGCAGGACACGCCGATGTCCGCCTGTTCCTCATCGGATTCGACACAGCCATGACCAGCGGCCAGATTCAAGCCACCATAGATGCTCACGGCCTTGGCGACATCGCCCGCATCAGCGGCAAGCGCCAGGACATTGCCGCCTGCATATCGGCCCTGGACATCGGTGTGGTCGCCTCGCTCTGGTCCGAGGCCATCGCTCGAGCCGGACTGGAAATAAT
The DNA here is from genome assembly GCF_009729555.1 of Pseudodesulfovibrio alkaliphilus. Taxonomy (NCBI): domain Bacteria; kingdom Pseudomonadati; phylum Thermodesulfobacteriota; class Desulfovibrionia; order Desulfovibrionales; family Desulfovibrionaceae; genus Pseudodesulfovibrio; species Pseudodesulfovibrio alkaliphilus. The sequence continues at coordinate 268,241 of NZ_WODC01000002.1, read as the reverse complement.
GGCCGTTGAGCGGCCCTTGGTCTCCACCAACGTCGGCGTCATGCCGGACCTGACCGCCCCGCCCATGCTCGTGGAGCCCGGCGATCCGACGGGGCTGGCCGACACCCTGTCCAGCCTGATCAGGAACGCCTCCCTGCGCACCGAGGTGCTTGAGGCGCAAAAACGGACCATGTCACAGCTGACATTGGACGAATTTCTCAAACGCAGCCTCAACCTCTACAGCAGCCTCATCGACAACCACTAATTTCCGAAAAATTCTGCCGTCTTCCGAAGCTTGTCGGCCACGGCCATGATGGTCAGGGCGTAACTCTCGGAGTGGTTGTATCGGTAGATGACCTTAAGCTGCGCCTCTCGGTCGAGGCCATCACGCCACCCGTGCCGCTTGATGAAATAGGCCATGCTGTAAAGGGCGTCGGTCATATCAAAAAGATCAACCCTGCCGTCGCCATTGCCGTCGCGGCCGTAAGCCACGGCGCTGGAGGGAATGAACTGGCACAAGCCGATGGCCCCGTACATGGAGCTTGGCATGGTCAGCGGGTCCAGCCCGTTTGTATCGGCATAGGCGATGAGCGACTTCAGCTCAACATACGCCCAGTTGCCCTTCTGCTCCGTTCGTCCGGCCAACCACGCTTCGTTCTCGGGCGAAAGGTCCGTGCGGCCGAGATGGGAACGGATCAGGGCAAAGTCACGTGCCAGAGCCATATTGGCCAGGATGGTCACGGCCTTGTACTTGCCCGTCTGCGTTCCCAGCCGGGTTTCCACAAGCATCAGCGCGGTCAGCACCTCTCCCGGAACACCGTAGCGCTCTTCAATCTTTCGAAACAACTCGTCGTGCTCACGCTGAAAGGCATAGGCTCCGGCCAGCAGGATGGGGTTGAGATATCGGTCCATGACTTTGGGCCCGGGGGCTGGCCCGGGTTTGCGCACTGCAAGACGCGCTTCAAGCAGGGCACGCATTTTCCTGGCCATTATCTCCGGTGAAAAAGCCAGATCGTCGCCCGCAAAAAGCGCTTCGACCCTGGCGCGGTCCAGCCCGTCTGACACCAGACGCTCTTTGAGCGGCTCCCAGGAAGGATCGGCGGCCAATAACGGCCCAACCCAAAACGCGAAAAAGAAAACGGCGGCCAACGAAATACCATTGGCCGCCAGTTTCATGCGCCTTTTCAGGCCGAACTCAGATCCTGTCCATGGGAACAAACCCCATCTCCTCCTCAAAGTCGTCATCCATCTCGGGCGCGTATCGTTGAAGGGTATACGCCGCGCCGCAGAAGGGACAGCGAAGGATCACCTCAAGGCAACCCCTGTGGGCCTGAAGCTCCAGTCCGCACTTCTCGCAAACCATGCCCCGAGCCTGCCACATCCTGTTGGAGCGGCCGAACATCACGGCTACTGCTCCATGTTCAGGCCGGGATTTTTCTCACCCATGGCGACATACAGAGTGGAGATGGCGGTCCCGTAGTCGGCCAGGGCCTGGGAGAGCTGGGCCTCGCTGGTGGTCAGCCGGGCCTGGGCGTTGAGTACGTCGGTATTGGTACCGACCTGCGCCTGATACCGGGCCACTGCCATCCGATATGCCTCCTCGGCAGCTTCCACCGACTTCTGGGCCACGGAAATGCGATCGGCGGCCTCGTTGATGTTGAGGAGGGATTGCTTGACCTCGAAGCCCGCGTTGAGCCGGGTGTCCTCAAGCTGGGCCTGCACCTGCTTCACGGTCTCCTCGGACTGTTTGTAGTCGTAATAGTCTGCACCCCACTCGAACAGGGACATAGTGGCCCCAACGCCCACGGACCAGTACTCCTTGGAGGAATAGGAGTAGGAATTGCTCCGGCTCAGGCCCGCGTCAACTCCCTTGTTGTAATATTTCCAGTCGGCATCCACCTGGGGATAGAAACTGCTGGCCGCAATGGTGGAGTCCTTTTCGGCGATCTCCACGCTTTTCTGGCCGATGAGCAGATCGGGCCGAGACGCGTAGGCGCGGTTCAGGCATTCCTGCAGGGTCAGGTTGAAAGGGATGTGCTCAAGCTCGCCCACATAGTCCACATCCACCTCAAGGGGAATGTTCAGGAGCGTGTTGAGCTGTGCCTGCTGGGTGGAAACATTGTTGCGGGCGATCAGTAGCTCCTGCCTGGCAGTGGCCAGATCGACCTCGGCGTCGAGAACCTCGGACCGGGGCTTGAGCCCCACTTCGTAAAAGGCGTTGATGACCGTGAGCTGGGATTCGAGCCGGGCCACGGAATCCTCACCGCTCTTGACATCCATCCGCGCTTTGAGCAGCGAAAGGAAATTGGACTGCACATTGGAGATGAGGGAGAGCTCCACATTATCCAGGGACGCCGCGTTGGATTCTTCTGTCAGCTTGGACTTCTGCCAGGTGGCGAGCAGATTGAACCCTTTGAAGATGGGCTGGTTGACGTTGACACTGGCGACCCAGTCGTTGTGCTTGCCCGAGGCTGTCTGCTCGCGGCCGTAGTAGGTGTAGCCGTATCCGGCTCCAACCGAGGGCAGGAACTTGCCAAAGGATGAACGGGTTCCGAATTGCGAACCCTTGAGCTGCGCCCTGATGGCGGTCATGCTCGGGTTGAGAGCCAGGGCGCGTTTGACGGCGCGTTCAAGGTCAAAAGCCCCGGAAAAATTCTCCGCAGCAGCCTGGGAGTCCGCCCCTGGTGCAGGGTCGGCATCCACAGCCATCGCCGGAGAGCACAGAGCCGTCAGAACCAAGGCCATAATCAATGACCGGACAAGTTGCATAGTGACATTCCTGCTGTGATTTGGTGTTTCTGTTGAATCAGCAACAATCCATTCCGATATAGTTATCAAGTCTTCCTGAGCCCTGCAACCACAAAAACGATGGATTTACTTGTGCAAAGCCGCGCAATCCGAGGGATCGCCCTGGAGCTTTTCCAGGGTGTGACGCAGGGTCGGCAGAAGCGGCTCCAGGCACTCGGAAACGGCCTTGGGACTGCCGGGCATGTTGATGATGAGGGCTTGGCCCAACATTCCGGCCACCGCTCGAGAGATTGCCCCGTGGGGCGTCTTGGTCAGGCTTGCCGAGGTCATGACCCGCTCGAATCCGGGCAATCTTTTCTCAATCACGGCCAAAGTGGCCTCGGGCGTCACATCGCGGGGGCCGACACCAGTTCCCCCGGTGGTCAGGATCAGGTCAAACCCCTGGACAAGGGCCAGATCGACCATGAGTCCCTTGAGCAACCCGGCATCGTCAGGGATGACGAACCCCTGGGTCAGAGCCAAATCAAGCTGGTCGGCCACCAGGGTTCCCAGCAACGGCCCGGACTCGTCAACGCGTTTGCCCGCTGCCCCCTTGTCGCTCAGGGTAATCCAGGCCAGGGCATATCCTGCCCTTTCGACGGTCAGGGCCATCGTGCCCGCTGGAGCATCGCCCTCTGCCCGCAACAAATACAGCGGACTGGAGGCCAACTCGGCCCCGGCGGGCAACCAGCCGACCGAGATCACCCGCAGGGTCGCGCCATCGCCCCGGAGCCGGTCCCCGGTGCGCAGGCCGACCAACGGAGATGAGCTGGTGGCCCAGCCGTCCGGTGCGCCATCCCCGGCCAGGCAAAGGTGAATATATTGGCCCGAAGCCAGAGGGGCGGCAATACGCAGGGTGACGGATCGTTCGGACATGGTGGCTCCTTGTGGCAATCAGGCGAGCAGAACGGCGAGCACCCCTGCCACCAAAACCCCGCCAAAAGTCCCTGCCCCGCCGACGGAAACCAATGGCGTGGCGACACGGTTGCGGATGCGCGGGGTCAGGAGCGGCGCCACATTGCCGCCCAGGATGGTGCCCATGGTCCCGGCCACATAGGCGGCCAAGGGCCGGATGGGCTCAGGCACGAAGAAATACACTGAAAGAAAGGTCATCAGCGCTGGCATGAACAGGGGGATGCGCAGCCCGGTCAGGGGATGGGGCCGTGCGATGGCGTAGCAGCCGCCAGCCACCACAACCAGGGCGAATCCGATCCACGCCCAACCCTCAACGGCAGCGCCCTGGGCAGTGCCCAGCAAAAAGGTCATACTGAGAAGCAGCGGAAGGAGGCAACCGCCCACATTGACGGCGAAAACCTGCTTCTTCAACTCGTTGGCGGGCTCCTCGTCCAGGCAGGAGGCCCGGCCGGTTCTGTCCAGGGCACAGGTCACGACCCTGGGGCGACGCACCATGACAAGCCGCTGGCTGGTGAAGACCGGAATGTTAACGGTCCGGCCCACCACAATGGCCATGAACATGAGCACCCCCTGAAAGGTGGTCAGCCCCAGGCGGGAAAACGCCTCGGCCACTATGCTCGCGGGCAGGAAGACCAGGAGGAAGAACAGTGCGGCCAGGAAAAGCAGGGCTCCCAGGATGCCGCCGGAAAACTGAAAATATGGTGTATTCATGACGATCGATTCGGACGGGCCTGTCCCGGGTTGATTTTTGAACTCTCCCGGACCTATAGTGCATGCGTCCGTGCAAAGGGGCTTACCCCAACTCCCGTGCGAAGTAAATCAAAGGACCAGAGAGGCATTCATGAAAGGCATCATCCTGGCCGGAGGCTCCGGCACCCGGCTGCACCCGCTGACCCGCGTGGTCAGCAAGCAACTGCTCCCGGTCTATGACAAGCCCATGATCTATTACCCACTTTCCACCTTGATGCTGGCCGGAATCAGGGACATCCTCATCATTTCGACGCCCCACGACCTGCCCCGCTTCAGCGAACTGCTGGGCGACGGCTCCCAGCTCGGCCTCGCCCTGACGTACCGCGAACAGCCAAGCCCGGACGGACTGGCTCAGGCGTTTCTCATCGGCGAGGACTTCATCGGCGACGACAGCGTCTGTCTGGTACTTGGAGACAACATTTTCTACGGCCATGGCCTGGGCTCGATTCTCAAGCAGGCGGGCTCCCTGAACCGGGGGGGCATCGTTTTCGCGTATCTGGTCAAGGACCCCGAGCGCTACGGCGTGGTGGAATTCGACGCCGCCTACCGCGCCCTGTCCATTGAGGAGAAGCCGGCCAGGCCAAAGTCCAAGTATGCGGTCACGGGCCTTTATTTCTACGACAACGATGTCATATCCATTGCCAAAAACCTCAGCCCTTCGGCGCGGGGCGAACTGGAGATCACGGACATCAACAAGGCATACCTCGTACGAGGCGACCTGGAGGTCCAGACCCTGGGCCGGGGCTACGCATGGCTCGACATGGGCACCCATGAATCGCTCCACGGCGCGGCCAGCTTCGTGCGCGCTGTGCAGGAGCGGCAGGGCTACGTCATCTCGAGCCCGGAGGAGATCGCCTACCGCATGGGGTTCATAGACGCGGACCAGCTGCATCGGCTGGCTTGCGCCATGAGCAAGAACAGCTACGGCCAGTATCTGCTCGATGTGGTTCTCGAGGGCCGGAACGCCTCCTGCGACACGCAGGGAACCTGATCACTCCGTCCTTTGAAAAAACAGATGACGCAGACAGTCCAAACGCAGGGGCCGCGTCCCATCCGGACGCGGCCCCTGGCGAAAAATCCCTCACACGGCGCAATGCCGCCTGACATGCCTAGTGATGATCCTCGTCCATGGCTTCCTTGACGCGGATAATGCCGATAGTCAGGATCCATGCGAGATAAATGAAAATCAGGGACACACCGACAAAACCGGCACCCGTGCTGTGCGCCATCCCGGAAAGCAGCTCGCCAATCATGTTCTTCCTCCTCGGTCAACCCGTCTGTGGCTTGAAAAGCTCTCTTTTCTTTGTCTCTTCATGCGAGAAATGTCAACCCCTTCCGGGGAAAAACACGCCCTGACCCATCACCTGAATCCGGCACGGGCCTTGCCAACTCCCCCTCTTTTGCATACTGTCTGACGGCGATTGCGCTTTACGTCAACACAATGGTGAATCATGGGCTTTCTCGATTTTTTCACGTCCCTCTTCTCCCGCCGGGCCAAGCCCAAGGCCAAGGGCGGGAAAAAAAATGCGAGCAAGGCGAAAGCCACGGCCCGGCCTGCTCCCAGGACCACAAGGTCACAGAGTGCAAGCGATGAGTCTATTGATCTGCAAGTAACCAAGACCAAAGAGAAGAAGCGCAAAAAGGCGGCAAAAGTCTCGGCCGCTCCCATTGATGAAAAGGCTCTGGGTTTCAGCATCTCCCTGAAAACCGAAGATGCACAATCCAAAAAACGCGAAGCCCTGCGCATCCGGGTGGACAACCTCTATGTTCACGTCTCCCGACTCAACAAGCGATACCCTGTCACCGACATCAGCGCCACCGGCCTCGGCTTTGCCTTCGAAAAGCCGCGCATCAAGGCCGGAGTAGATCTGGTCGTGGCCATCATCCTTGACGGCAAGGTGATGGCCAAGGACGTTCAATGCAAGGTCAGGCGCCATGACCGGGGCTCGGTGGGCTGCGCCTTTGTGGACCTCGACCGCGCACAGGACGACGCGGTCCACGCCATCGTCCTGCGCGGCCAGAAGGAACAGGCGGCAAGAAAAGCCGCCCAGAGGGACCGCGATTTCAAGCCCCCTGCGTGATAACCGCCTTCACCCCTCCATCTTCCGCTTCAACTCCGCGATGAACGCTTCAAGATCGTTGGGCTCCCCCGGTTTGTGGTCTTCAGGATACAACAACGCAGTCATGAAAAAGACGCTGCCGATACGCAACGCCGTGCTGGCGCTGGTGGAGAATTGTTCGAGCCGACGGGCCACCTGAACACCCTCCTCGCCATCCAACTGCCGGGTATACTTGGCGGCGTCGGCGCTGAGACTGGCGAGCAGCTCGGCTTTTTCTTCGGCCTTGGCCTGAAAGGCCAGCTGCCCTTGGGCGGCCAGGACGGCCTCGCCTTGGCGCTCCAGCTCCCGCACCTGGGCGGCCCGTTCTTCAAGGAATGTTATAAACCTCTCAACATCTTGTTTTTGCATAATGTCTCCTGTTTGACTCCAGTGTAGCGACCAGACCATGAGATGACAAGGCGGGAATGCCCACGGTCTGGCACAAACCTGAAATTCCCTTTACATCGACCCCGATTGATCATACCTCAGTGGCTCTGAAAGAACGGCCACACAGGGAGGAAAACCCATTGAGCATCTTATCCGCCAGCCTCGGGCTGACACGCTACCGGGTCATGGAGGACGTGCCTTCGGAACTGCTCCGCCAGGTGCCGGAGAAACTGCGCCAGTTCTGCTTCGTGGACATCGACGCCACGGCGGAAGAGCGCTCCTTCGGCTGGACCAGCATCGACGACATGCTGGATGTCAACTGGACGCAATCACCGCCTGAAAAGGCGGACTACTTCGCCTTTGCCCTGCGGCTCGACACCCGCCGCATCCCACCGGCCGTGCTCAAGAAACACACCACCATTGCCCTCAACAAAGAGCTGGAACACAACAAGGAGCAGGGCAAGAACTTCGTCTCGCGTGACCGCAAGCGCGAGATCAAGGAGCAGGTCACCCTGCGGCTTCGCGCACGGACTTTCCCCATTCCGGCAGTTTTCGATATTATCTGGAACCTGACCGCCAACCGCCTCCTGCTGGCCACCACCAACGCCAAGGTCCGCGCCCTATTCGAGGACTATTTCGCCCTGACATTCGATCTGCACCTTGAGCCATTGACCCCGTTTTTCATGGCCATGGACATCCTCGGCGAGGACGCGGCCCCAAAGCTCGAACACCTCGAACCCACCATCTTCGCATAAGGATCAAGCGCCATGGATCTCTCCCTCGTCGAACGCGAAAACGTCCTGCTGGGACAGGATTTCCTGACCTGGCTGTGGTTCAAGACCGACAACGACACGGTTCTCTTCTCCCTGGCCGACAAGCGCACCTTCACCGTGCATATGGAGCAACGCGTCTCAGTCCAGGGCGGCGAAGGCGAAGGAGTCGAAACGGCCACCGTATCCAGCCCGCGGGGCGAATTGACCGAAGCCAAGACCGGGCTGCGGACTGGCAAGAAGGTGAACAAGGCGCAGTTGCTTTTCACCATGGACCAGGACCAGTGGCTGGTTCAGGTCAGCGCGGCCGACTTCGGCCTCTCGGGTCTCAAGACGCCTAAAATCTCCGCCAGGGACGACGAGGGCGACGACCCGGACGCAAAGTTCTTGGAAAAGATGTTCCTGCTTGAGCGGTGCCTGGAGATGTTCGACGTGGTCTTTTCCCAGTTCCTCGCCCTGCGCATGAGCCGCGACTGGGCTGAGGAGACGAACCGGGTCGGCCGCTGGATCAACGGCTGATTCCCCGCCATGCCCCTGGTCCGCATTGCCTGCTTCGGCGACAGCCTGACCGAAGGCTATGGCCTGCATCCAGAGCAGGCGCTCCCGGCCGTGCTGGAGCGTCTGCTCTGTGAACGGGGAGCGTCCGTCCGCTGCCTCAATTTCGGCGTGTCCGGCGACACGGCCAGCGACGGGCTGGCCCGCATCCGTCAAGTGCTCGACGCGAAACCCGACGTGGCCGTGCTGGCCTTCGGTGCCAATGACTGCTTCATGGGCGAGCCGGTTGAAACGGTGCGCTCTACCCTGGCCCGGATCATCGAGACTTTTCTCCGGCACTCCGTCACGGTCCTGTTGGTAGGCATCAGCGCCACCTTGGCCCCGGACGACGCCTACCGAAACGACTTTGATGCCATCTTCGCCTCCTTGGCCCACCAGTTCGGACTCGATCTGTTCCCTGACATCCTGGCCCCCTATTTCGGCGATCCCGAGTTGACGCTGCTCGACGGGCTGCACCCCTCGGCCAGCGGAGTGGAAGCCATGGCCCGAGCCTTGCTGCCCCAAGTGGAACGGCTTGCCCGAACTGCGGCGAGCTGATCCCGCCGCCAGGCATTGGGCGTCCGCTCAGGAATGCCATGCGTCAGCCGGGCGCGGGCGATCCGCCCCCCAACTCGCCCATATTGCGCACACCGTGCCCCCATCCGTCACGCGACACCTCAATTTTGGGCTTTTGCACCTTGAACTCGGTGCGTCAATATCATAGCCTGTCACTCGGGATTTCCCTGTCCGGCCGCCGTACCCCTCCCATGTCCGGCGAATCGCCGCAAACCGAAGGGGAATCAACCAAAGGACCGCCATGCGCTATAAGCTGCAAATGATGAATACCGACTACGGGGTCGGTACCTTCGCCGCCCTGCCCGAGTCGAACCTCAGCTTCAACGAGATGATCGCCCATCTGCGGAAATATCCCTACGACGATTTCATGCACGAGTTCGTCCTTCAGGGTTTCAAGGAATTCCGACCCAAAAAACTTGAAAAACTGATCAGGGAAACCATGCGCGACAAGGGTGCATCAGACCCGATCATGACGGCCATCATGTACGAAGCATGCCTGTGCCACGATCGACTGACTCACCTGCAACCCCTGTTTGAGGGACTGGACCCCGCCTGGCTGCTGGAGTACACCCCGGCCATCCACATCCGCTCCGCCCTGCTTGACGACCAGCCGCTGCACCGGCAATGGATCGCGCTCTTCAGCGACAACATCTTCGGGCTGTCCCCACTGCCAACCCCCGAGGCATCCGGGCTGGCACCGTTATTTTCAGGCACCGACCTCCAGCGCACCCCTCCGGTCCAGGCCGCCGAGATCCGTCGCTCCCTTGAGGATAGACTGCCGCCACCCAATCCTCGCCGCCCTTTGGCCGAGACCATTGCACTCGCTCTGACCGCCCTGGAAAAGGCCGACGCTTTCCTTGGTCCGGCCATGCGGCACAAGGCGTGCCTTTCTCCCTCGGCCCGCCTGCGCCACTGGATGCCGAAAACTCGCTGCATAAGTGGCCGCATGAACAACAGCCTTGAGGGCATCCAGACCTGCTATGGGCGAGGATTGACCTCTGAATGCGCCGAAGCCTCCTATGCCATGGAAATGGTCGAGCGTTTCTCCTCCTACGCCAGCTTCGGACCCAAGGGAGTCCTTGGCTACGTCACTGACTATCCCCTGATCCACGCCACCCTTGACGAGCTTGACGCCCCTGCACTGGACCTGCGATCCATGCGGCTTGAAGTGCCTTATGCGGGTCAGAAGCTCTACTGGCTCGCGGGCCACACCCCGGACGACCACGGCGGCACACTGCCCCTGCTGGTCCCCGCTCAATTGGTATTCCTCTTCTGCAATCTCGACGAACAGTCTCTTTTCTCGGCCCTGGGTTCCACCGGCCTGGCATCGGGCAACACCCTGGCCGAGGCCAAGGTGTCCGCCCTGACCGAGGCCATCGAACGCGACAGCGACGCCACCACGCCCTTTGCCCCGTCCAATTGCTTCCGCATCACCAGCGATAACCCTGAAATTGCACGGCTGTTGGCCGCCTATGAAAGCGACGGCGTTCACCTCTGGTTCATGGATGTGACCACCGAACTCGGCGTCCCCTGTTACAAGTCCGTGGTCCTGGGGGCCAGAGGCGATGTCAACAAAGGCTCGGGCTGCTCCTTGAACGGTCGCGCCGCCCTTGTCTCGGCCATGACCGAGACACCGTACCCGCACCCAGGCCCGCCGAGCGGACCGGCTCCCGAGGGATTGCCCGTACGACGGCTTGAGGATCTGCCAGACCTTTCCACGGGCAGCGCCAAAGGCGACCTGATGGTCCTTGAGGCCATCCTTGCAGCCAATGGCCACAGGCCCGCCTATGTGGACCTGACCCGCAAGGACTTCGGCATTCCTGTTGTCAGAGCCTTGATCCCCGGCCTGGAACTCATCTCGGACTTTGACCAGTACTCGCGGGTCAGCCCCCGCCTTTTCGCCAACTACCTTGCCCTGTTTGATTGATTGTCCGATTCCCGCATTTTTGCTGAATCGGACTAGCATTGCGGTATGTTGATAGTCGCCGCAGGAAACGTGGCGTATATTCTTTTCATGGCGGCACTGATGGGTGCATACAACAAAGCAAATACGCAACGACTATCGCAATCATAGTTCAATGAGCACTGCGACCTCCTCGGACCACCATTCTCCTTAAGGAGGTTTCCATCCCCTGTGCTCATTGTTCCGAGGGCATTCCCACCTCCCCGGGGATGCCCTCTCCTTTTCCCCCGTCACCCGGAACCACGCTCATCGAGCAACATTTGCCCGGCCTGGCAAAACCATTGACGCCGCGCCGCCATGCGGGATAATGGGAAACCCTCGCCGACAGGGTGCCGCAAGGCTACCCACCGAACGACCTGCCTGGGTGGTGGAACTGGTAGACACCCGAGACTTAAAATCTCGTAATCTTCGGATTGTGCGGGTTCGATTCCCGCCCCAGGTACCAGGGCATCACTCCTCCGGCCGCAGCGACAGGCCGGAGGAGTTTTTTGCCCCTTTGGCGTACCTGTCAACACCTCATCTTATCACTTCATTTCCCTTAAATCCAAGCCGCGTCAGCAGAGTCGGCAAAACAAATTCAACCCCGACGCGGGGTTGTTTTATTTTGAACATATGTTCATTTTTCTTCTTGACAATCAAAAGCATGGTCGTATCATCATATGAACATGCGCTCACCAAGGGGGGGGGAAGGTTTGGGAAGGCGGAAAAAAAAGCGGATGGTCGAGGCGGAGCCCTGCGCGGTATTTTACAAACCCCAGGGCATTCCCATGCGCGAGCTGGAAAGCCTGATGCTCACGGTGGAAGGCCTCGAGGCGCTTAGGTTGGTGGACGGCGAAAGGATGCAGCAGATCGAAGCGGCCGAGCGGATGGGCGTATCGCGCCCGACCTTGAGCCGTATCCTGACCGAGGCCCGGACCACTGTGGCCCTGGCCCTGTCGGGCGGCAAGGCCATCCGGGTGGACGGCGGAGAATACCTGCTCGCTTCCGAGACATGCTGCAAACGAAAGCACAGACGCCGCTGCCAAATGCCAACCGCCACCGGACAAGCGGCGGATAAAGTAACCACGCCTTCACCTGTTGAAGACGACAACACGGGAGAATGATCATGCCACAGGGTAAAGGACAAACGGGCACCCCGAGATGCGCTGGCGGACGTGGCCGCGGAATGGGCGGCGGCGGTCGTGGAATGGGCGGCGGCGGTCGCGGAATGGGTGGCGGCGGTCGCGGAATGGGCGGCCAGCCCGACGCAGTGGCAAGCTCGACCAGGGGTGTTCAGCAGCAACGCAGCGCGACCCAAACCGGCATCCGCAGGCTGGCCATCACCAGCGAAGGACCATCCATGAACGACCGGGTGGACCCCCGTTTCGGCCGTGCCGCCGGATTCGTTGTGGTGGACCTTGAAACCATGGAAACCACCTACGTTGACAACGGCGCATCCCAGGTTCTGGCCCAGGGGGCGGGTATCCAGGCTGCTGAAACCCTGGCCAATGCAGGCGTCCAGGCTGTTCTCACCGGCTATGTCGGCCCCAAGGCGTTTGCCGCCCTCTCGGCAGCAGGCATCCGCATCGGCCAGGACGTGGAGAACGTAAGCGTTGGTCAGGCGGTCGAACTCTACACCTCCGGGGCGGTCGCCTTCGCCGATACGCCCAACAGCCAGTCCGGGGTCAACAAGTGATCTACGCCATAGCCAGCGGCAAGGGAGGCACCGGCAAAACCACGGTGGCCTCGTCGCTGGTCTCCCTTTGGGGCGACCCGGTGACGGCCGTGGACCTTGATGTGGAGGAACCTAATCTGCATCTCTTTCTCAAGCCGGAGATCAGCAGAATCGACCCTGCCTACATCGAAATACCGGAAGCTGACGAATCCAAGTGCACCCTGTGCCGAGAATGCTCCACCCTGTGCCAGTTCAAGGCCATCACTGTCATGGGAGACACATTGCTCATCTTCCCGGAGATGTGCCACGGCTGCGGCGGCTGCCTCGCGATCTGCCCCGAGGGGGCGCTCTCTCCGGGCCGGCGGCAGCTCGGCGAGATCTGCCACGGCCGTGCTGGCGGCACCCGGTTTGTCATGGGCCGCCTACGTGTGGGCGAGGCCATGAGTCCGCCATTGATGCGACAGGTCAAGGCCCTCTTTGCGGATATTGCCGCCGCCGACAACGGCTCCGACATCATTGTGGATGCCCCCCCCGGAGTCAGCTGCCCGGCCGTAAGTGCGGTTATCGACGCGGACTGCGTGGTTCTTGTTACCGAGCCTACCCCCTTTGGACTGCACGACTTCAAGCTCGCCTGGGAGGCGTTTTCGCCCTTTGGCAAGCCCATGGGCGCAGTCATCAACCGGGCCGGCATCGGCGACGATTCCGTAAAGCGGTTCTGCGCTGACAAAGGCATCCCGGTATGGGCGGAAATTCCCTTTGACCGGGCCGTGGCCGAGGCATACTCGCGTGGCGAGGTGGTGGCCGAGGCTGTGGCTCCCCTCAGGGGAACCTTCCGCCAACTGCGCAACAACATGCGCGAAGCGGTTCGGGAAAAGGTGGCAGCATGCGCGAGATAGTGGTCATCAGCGGTAAGGGCGGCGCAGGCAAGACCTCCATTGCCGGGGCCTTCGCCCATCTGGCCGAGGACACGGTCCTCTGCGACCTGGATGTGGACGCCCCGGATCTGCACCTCCTCCTTGATCCGCGCCATAGGGTTGAACATGAATTCCGGTCCGGCAACGAGGCCGTCATTGATCCTGAAATGTGCATCGGTTGCGGCCAATGCGCAGAGCTTTGCCGGTTCGACGCCATCGCCGGGCCGGATGACGCAAACCCGGATTCGGCTTACAGCGTCCTGCCGTTTCGCTGCGAGGGGTGCAAGGTTTGCGTTGCCCTGTGCCCGGCACAGGCCATCGCCTTTCCCGAGCGGCACTGTGGAGAATGGTATGTCTCGGACACCCGTTTCGGCACCATGGTCCACGCCCAGCTCTTTCCCGGCGAGGAGAACTCCGGCCGACTCGTTACCCTGCTCAAGCGCGAGGCCCGGGCCATCGCCGAGGAGCGCGGACTCGGGCTGGTCCTCTCGGACGGAGCTCCCGGCATCGGGTGCCCGGTGATCAGTTCGCTGGCCGGCACGGACCTGGCCGTGCTCATCACCGAGCCAACCCCTTCGGGCATGCACGATCTCATGCGCGTAGCCGAACTGTGCGAAGGATTCCGCACTCGCGTTGCGGTGATCATCAATAAATGGGACATCAATCCAACCCAAGCGGACGCCATTGAGGCCTATTGCTCGGGCAAGGGGTATCCGGTTGTCTGCCGTCTGCCCCATGACCGCGCAGTAACAGACGCAATGGTCAACCGACAGGTGGTGACCGAATATGACCGCGGCCAGCTCTCGGACACGCTCAAGACAGCCTGGACAGCCATTCTGGCCCGTCTCGAAGCGGGATAACCCCACCCCGCCAAATCAGTTTTCCGCTCCCGGTCCAATGCCGGAAACAAACCGTAAACACCAAATATCCGACAAGGAGACAAGCTCATGAATACTCTCGTAGCCCTTCCCACCGTCGCCCCCGGCGGCATGGACGCCTCTATCGACGCCCACTTCGGCCACTGCGATATTTACACCGTGGTGGAAATCGAGGACGGCAAGATCAAGGATGTACGCACCCTGCCCAATGTACCGCACCAGCAGGGCGGCTGCATGGCCCCGGTCAACCATCTGGCCCAAAACGACATCAAGGTACTCATCTCCGGCGGCATGGGCATGCGCCCGCTCATGGGGTTCAACCAGGTAGGCATCGACGTTTATCACGGCAACGGAACGGCCACTGTCGCCGCAGCCATTCGGGCCTTTATCGAAGGCTCCCTGCCCCGCTTCACCCAGGAATTCACCTGCGGCGGCGGCCAATAGAGGTTTTATCGCCGGGGACGGGCCACCAAAGGACCGTCCCCGCGCCATAACCACACGGAGGAAAGCCATGCCTATCTACGACGTTCTCTGCACGGAGTGCGGTTATGACGGCGAGGTCATCGTCCTGCACAGCGACGCCCCGGTGCTGTGCCCCCAGTGCGGCAGCAAGAGCACCCGACGGGCAATGTCCGCCACCAGTTCCCTGACCGGAAAAAGCGCACAGTCTCTCCCCGGCCCAGGCGACACGGGTTGCTGCGGCTCCACGCCCGGCCACCCGGGTTGTGCCGGACCCGGCTCATGCTGCGGCAGGAACTCGGGATAACCACCGTGCCGCCATCTCCTTCATCACCCATCCGCCACACATCGGAGAAGCACACATGCTCATCGTCATAGCATCCCCGCGCAGCCAGCAACTGGGAACATTCCTGGCCCAACTCAAACGCCTCAAGGGATGCGAACTCGTCTTCGCCCCCACAGCCTCGGCCACCTTGGAAATAGTGCGTACCGGAGCCCCCGCCTTCGCCATCATCGACGAGGGATTGCCAGACGCCGACCCATTGAAACTGGTGACAGACATCATGATGGTCAACGCCATGGTCAATACGGCCGTGGTCAGCCCGCTTACCGACGAGGAATTCCACGAGGCGAGCGAAGGGCTCGGCATCCTGGCCGCCATCCCGCCAACCCCTGACGAAGAAGACGGAAAGCGGATAGCTGAAATCTTTTCGCGCTTTGTATAACCAGTGCCACACGGGAGGGGCCAAAGCCCTCCTGTCGAATCGCGCAAGGAGGAAATGATGGAGAAGATTCTGATCATCGGCTGCCGCAACACCATGGACGATGTCTGCATCGGCTGCTCCCGCTGCATGGTCGCCTTCAATCGCCGCGAAGGATACTTCAACCGCTACAAGGACATGGACGCCGAGATCATCGGCATCCTCAATTGCGGCGGCTGCCCGGGCACGAGCATCGTCCAGCGGCTGGTCCAGGTGAAACTGTGGAATATGCCCCTTAAGGAACAGCCCACGAAAATTCACGTCGGACCGTGTCTGGTGGATCACTGTCCATACTACGACGACCTCGTGACCAAGATCCACGCCAAGGCAGGCATTGAAGTCATTGAAGGCGCACATCCGTATATGCCGCCCACCGTCTTCGCCTGACCAATCAGACTCCGGCAAACAAGACAGCCCATTCCCGACGGCTGTTCACGAGTCCCGGCAACGCAGCCCTGCGCAGCCGACTCCGTGAACAGCCGGTTGGCATCAGCTCTACTGCGTCCCGTCTACGCCGATCTGTCTTGCCGAGACCGGCCCGATATGGTCAAATGGATGTTCAAGTCGACTACATAGAGGCTCCATGAAGACGCATATGAACATGGCAACACCGGGCGCATGCTCCCTGCTGCTGGCCCTCCTGACGCTCTTTGCAGTCCCGACCCATGCCGAAGTGGTGATTACCACGGCCACCGAACACTATCCGGTGGACGGACTGACTCCCATGGAGATTGCCGAAAACCTCACACTCCAATCGCCCATCGAGCAGGACGGACGTACCTTTCAGGCCCATACCCGCTCCGACATCCGCTACGAATTCACCTGGACCCGGCGCAACGACAGCTGCACCATGGACAAGGCCACGGTCTATCTGCACATCGTCTACAAGTATCCCCGGCTGGCGCAAACCCAGGACGCCAAGACGCTGCGCTGGTGGCAGGAGCATCTGGACCGGCTCACCGAGCACGAGCTGGTCCACGGCGAAATAGCCCTGAGGGCCGCCCAGGAACTGGATGAGGCATTCAACTCCCTGACAGATCTTCACTGCGCCACAGTCCGCGACGTTGTCAAAGCGCTGGGCGACGCCGCCCTGCAGACCTTGAAGGAGCGCCAACGCGCCTACGACGCCCTGACCGACCACGGTCGGAACCAGCAAGCCTACACCAGCCATAGGCCGGACTAGTCGTTCAGGATATCGGCCCGCAAGGCATGGCGAGCGGCCACGGCCAGGAAATCGGCCGGGGAGATGCCGTGATCGCGGCAATACCGCTCAAGACGGCCCAGCAGATGGACGTGCATACCCACCTCCAATTCCACAAAATCGCCGCCCTCGGCCAGCACGTTGATGTTGATGGCCCTTTTCCCCTCTGCTCCGGGGAGCGCGAGCACGACCTTTTTGGTCATGGGCTCGGGCAAAGCGCCGCCCTGCTCCAGAAAATACTCCACATACAGGGCCAGGGCCTCGTGCGCCTGATCAATGGCTTCGTCCATGTCCGCACCAAATGTCGTACACTCGGGAAAGTCAGGAAAGGTCACGGAATAGCCGCGTTTTTCCTGCTCAAGAAGCGCTACGTACTGCATGGATTCTCCGCTCTTGCCGGGCCGTGGCCCGGGCTGGTGTACGCTGCCCCGGCGACGATGCGCCTTGACGGGCATACCCGATTGATTTACTCATAATTACTCTGGTCGATGATTTCGTTCCTCTCAAAACGGAGGCGGTGCCCAAACGCCCTGAACACACGCCATGAAACTCTCAGCCCGATCGCGCTACGCCGCAAGACTCCTGCTCGAACTCGCCGCCCGCGAGGGCGAAACGCCCATATGCACGGCTGATCTGGCCAAGAGCACCGGCATTTCCGCACCCTTCATCGAACAGATCATCCGTCCGCTGAAACAGGCGGGCATGATAGCCTCGATGCGCGGCGCTTCCGGCGGCCACATGCTGGATGGCAACCCGGCGGACATTACCCTGGGCGAGATTGTTCGCACCATGGAAGGTTCGGCCAACATCGCCACCTGCCTCGACTGCGAGACGGTCTGTAATCGCTCGGAAGACTGTTTGACCCGCACCGTCTGGGAGCGAGCCTCACGGGCCATGGAGCGAGAACTGGACGCCATCACCCTGGCCGACCTGCTCTCTGGCGATCTGCCCTGCGGCACGGACTAGCTTCCGCGCTCCCCGACGAAAACCCACCGCTCACCGACGACATGAATGGGCTGCTCTTTACCCCGCCGCTCGCCGCCCCGCTCCTGCCGTCCGCCAAATGCCGTTTTCTTCGTACGCCGCCCCTATCGTATCAGAGGACATGGACCGACAAGACAGCAGACCCGTCCAACAAAGGGAGGTCGCCATGTATCTGTACTATTGCAAGGACGACAATTGCCAGGGGCACACCAAAAGCTGGGAGCGCTGCTGCGACCTGCGGGCCTTCGCCGCCCGCCCCCGAATCGAACCATGCCTTCCTGCGGCCGAACGCCGCCGGGCCGCGCCGAGCCGTAACGCCGCCCCTTACCGGACCTCCGGGGCCTGAGCCACCGCACCGAGGACCCGGCGGCTGACGAGCATATAGACCTCGGAACGCTCCTGAAGATGCCCGGCCAGCAACTCGGCCTGATCGCTTGAGCCGCAGAAAAGGTCCATGCGCGTTCCCTGGATGGCTCCGCCCGTATCCTGGGCAAGGACGATGCCCATGAACGGCTCGGCCACACCCCGCTCGTGGTCCATCAGGGTGGTCTTGAGCGCCAGCACGGAGCCAAGCGGGGTCATGCTTCTGTCCACGGCCACACTGACCCGGGGCATGAGAATGGAGTTCATGGCTCCGTATGGTCCCTCGTCCGAGAGGTGAAAGAAGACGTAGCTAGGATTCTCGAACATCAATGCCTGGGCCTTGTCCGGGTTGGTCGCAAGAAACTCCCGGATGCGCTGCATGCTCATCTCCTCTCTGGGCACATATCCCCGGTTGATGAGCACCCTGCCCAGCGCAACGTACTCATGCCCGTTGCGACCGCCGTAGAGCACATGCCTGACAGTGCCATCGGGCAGCACCAGTCGGCCCGACCCCTGAATCTGCAAAAAGAAGATGTCCACCGGGTCCTTGACCCAGGCGATCTCGTGACCCCGGCCGGCCAGCACCCCCTTGCCGTCGATGGCCTTGCGGTCATGGTAGGGTTTGATGCCGCCCCCGTCCAGGCGATAGACCAGCGACTGTCCCTGCCAGCGCGGATGGAAGGCACCGAGATCTATTGTTTTCAGATCGTCCGGCTTGCCGTAGATGGGATAACGGTAGTCTCCCTGCCGCGTCAGCGATGCCTCGATCCAGGGTTCGTAGTAGCCGGTAAGCAGGGTGCCGGGCATGACCTTGAGCCAGACGAAACGGTCGGCCGCCAGGGTGGGGTCGATGTCAAGGGCAGAGAGCATGCCGATGAACTCGGCCACGCTGTCGCCAAGCTGGGCCCAGGTCAGCGTCAGGCCAGGCCTGCTCACGGCCACAGCTCCCTGGGGCCTTCGCAGGATGTAGCGCAGGCTGTCCTCAAGGACGGGGCGCAGAGCGGTCCAAGATTCTATGTGCTGGCTGTCCCTGGAAAGCGACGACGCCAGCGATTTTGCCTCTTCCCGAGTCACCGCCGCATAGGCCGGTGTCGGGTCCGGTTCCGGCGTCGGCGGCGGTTCCGGAGCGGGAGCCGGAACAGGCTCGGGCAAGGGCGCATCCTTGGCGCATGCCCCGAGGCAGAACGCCAGCACAATGAGAACAAAGAGCGGACGAATCAGGTTCATTCGCAACCATCCTTCAAATCTTCGGCATATTCTTCGACATAAAGTTGCAGCATGACCATGACCAGACTCAGGATAAGTGGACCGTAAAAGATGCCGAGCATCCCGAAGGTGTAGACCCCGCCGAGAATGGCCAGGAGAATATAAAATGTGGACACACGCGACGCCTCGCGCATGAAGATTGGCCGCAAGATGGTGTCAATGCCGACCACGAAGATGCCGCACCACAGGGCGAGCATGATAGCCGCCTTCCACTGCGCGGCAAGGAGCAGATACCCCACGGCGGGCACCCAGACCAAGCCCGTACCGAGCACAGGGATGAGCGAGGCCAGGGCCATCATCGCTCCCCAGAAAAAGGCCGGTATCCCGACAAAGGCAAGCCCGATGCCGCCGGCAATGCCCTGAAGCACGGCCACCAGCAGACATCCCATGAGCACCCCGCGTGCCACGCGCCGCAGACTGTCTATGATAAAATCCTCCTGGCGGGGCCGAAGGGGCGAGAGCAGCTTGAGATACGCCACCATCTTGGCCCCGTCGCGCAGAAAATAGAAAAGGATGAAGACCATCAGCAGAAAATGCAATATTCCCTTGGCGGCGTCCCGGACCAGCATGGTGCCAAGACCGAGCATGAACTGCGCGAATTCCCGCGAATACTTGACGACACTTTCCTGAATATCCAGTTGATCGATGCGCAAATACGGCAACTCGCGCCTGAGCCACTCCAAGTAGCCTTCCAGACGTTCGCCGCTGGTCAAGGCGTCAAGTCCGCCGTGCGCCACCCAGGCGTTGAGGGACACCAGGGATTCCACGCCCTGGCTGATGAGCGCCATCACCAGAAAGGTCATGGGCAAAAGCAGGCAAAAGACGATGATGCACACCGTAAGCAGCGAGGCAAGGGCGCGGCGGCCATGCACCACCTTGAGAACCCAGGTGAACACCGGGGAAAAAAGCACGGCCAGCACAGTGGAAAAGATCAATGTGTGCAGGAAGGGCTCGACAATGGAAAAGCCCAGGTACAGGGCGAAAAGCAGCAGCAGGATAAGAAACACCTTGTAGATGCCTCCCTCCAGCAGGGGAACTGATCCGTTCCTGTCACTCATGATACGCTCCGGTATTTCACCGTTTTCATCATCCGGGTTTTGATCCTCACAGTGGATTGTATGATTGCCGCCCCGGTGTCAACAGCAACCCGTTCCCACTGACGACACAGTTTCCCGGGTTCATGGGCTGCGGGTGACTCCAGCGCCATGCCAGCAATCGGCTACGGGTCCCAGGAGAATTTTCGTCGGAATCAGAAAAGCTCCGCCCGCAAAGAGCGTATTTTGTTTGCGTCAAAAACCAACAGAGCGCACAAACGCCGCGATACGCCTTATTGCTGCCAACCATTACAAACGGGCATCTTGTTTTTTTTGACATTTGCAGCTAAGGTGAAATGTCGCCCTGTGGATCAACCCGCCCAGGGCGGCCAGCACGATGGAACCAAAGACCCCGCGCCGCCGTTTCAACCCGGACGACGGCCCTGGGCGAAGGGATACCACTCAACTTTAGTTTACTGGAGGAAAGGATGAAACGCGTACTCTGTCTCCTGGCGATGCTCGCCACCCTCGTTCTTCTCGTCGCCTGCGGCCAGCAGCCCGCCAACCAGGGCCAAGCGCCCGCCAAGCAGGACATCAATGTCCGCCTTGAACTGAGCAAAGGCTCGGCCCTTGAGCGCATCATGCAGCGCGGCACCCTGCGTGTCGGTCTCGAAGCGGGCTACATGCCTTTTGAAATGACCGACAAGAGGGGCAACATCGTCGGCTTCGACGTTGACATGGTCACCGAGATGGCCAAGGCCATGGGTGTGAAGCTGGAGTTGGTCAACACCGCCTGGGATGGCATCATCCCGGCCCTGCTCTCCGACAAGTTCGACATCATTGCCTCGGGAATGACCATCAACCAGGAGCGCAACCTGAAAATCAACTTCGCCGACCCGTACATCATTGTCGGCCAGACCGTGCTGGTCAACGCCGCCGATGCCGACCGCATCAACTCCTGGAAAGACCTTAACGCCGAAGGCGTCACCGTCACCTCCAAGCTCGGCACCACTGGCGAGCAGGCCGTTCGGCGCATGATGCCCAAGGCCACCTACAAGTCCTTCGAGACCGAGTCCGAGGCCATGCTCGAAGTCCTCAACGGCAAGGCCACCGCCTCGGTCTACGACCTGCCGATGCTCGCCATCTTCTACGCCGAGCGCGGCAAGGCTGGCGGCATGAAGTTCCTGGACGAACCCTTCACCTACGAGCCGCTGGGCTGGGCCATCAACAAGGGCGACCCGGACTTCCTGAACTGGCTCAACAACTTCCTGCGCCAGACCAAGAACGACGGCCGCTATGAGGCCATCTACAACAAGTGGTTCGGCAGCAACGACTGGCTCCAGGACGTTCAGTAACCAGATATGCTTCCCTGCCGGGGATCGTGCCAACGATCCCCGGCCTTTTTTTCTATGCACTCAACTCCATAGAGTTTTTTTCATGAACGACATCACGCAAACCCTCACCAGGGTACTTCCGAGCCGGAACACCCTTTGGATGCTCGTGTTCTTCGCCGGCCTTTTCGGCCTAGCCTATGGCTTTTACGTCGCCACGCAGCAAGCCAATTATATCTGGCACTGGAACCGGATTCCCCGATATTTCTATTACACCGATACCATCAAAGTCCGCGCCGAAATAGAAGGCAGGGTCGCCAACATAACCCACAAAAGCGGCGATGCGGTGGTCATCGTCGAAGGCGACGGAACTTCCGAATTCTACACTGTTCCGGGTTCCGACCTGCGAGTGGGCGAGAACGACACCCTCTACATGGGCGACGTTATCGGCACATACGAGAAAGGCAGTCTCGGACTCATGGCCCAGGGCATGCTCATCACGATAGAGATCAGCATCATCGCCATCGCATTCGGCATTGTGCTCGGCCTGTTCACAGGGCTTGCACGAATATCGACCAACCCTTGCTTCAAATGGACGGCCATCACCTATATCGAAATCATCAGGGGTTCACCGCTGCTCGTCCAGATCCTCATCTGGTACTACGTCATCGGCACTCTGGTGAACAACCTGCTCGCCTCATCCGGCCTGCCGCAGATTCCCGAAATGTGGTTCGGCATCGCCTCGCTCTCCATCTTTGCCGGAGCCTATGTGGCAGAGATCGTCCGGGCAGGCATCCAGTCCATCCACAGGGGGCAGACCGAGGCCGCCAGATCTCTTGGCATGACCAGGGCCATGGCCATGCGCAAGATCATCCTGCCCCAGGCATTTCGACGCATCCTGCCCCCCCTTGCGGGCCAGTTCATCAGCCTTATCAAGGACTCTTCGCTGCTGGGCGTCATCGCCATCCGCGAACTGACCAAGGCCACTCGCGAGGCAGTCACCACAAGCCTCATGCCCTACGAGCTCTACTTCGTCTGCGGCGTGATGTACCTTGCGGTCACCTTCGCCCTGTCCATGTTCGTTCAGTATCTCGAAAAAAGGTCGGTGGAGTAAGATGATAGACGTTAAAAACGTATACAAGACCTTCTTCGTCCCCCACGAGGTGCAGGCCCTGCACAATGTCTCCTACCATGTGAATGCGGGCGAGGTGGTCGTGGTCATCGGACCTTCGGGCTCTGGCAAGTCCACCTTCCTGCGCTGCCTGAACAGACTGGAACGCGCCGAGCGGGGCCACATCATGATCGACGGCACCGATGTGCTCAACCCCAAAACCGACATCAACAAGGTGCGCATGGAAGTGGGCATGGTCTTCCAGTCCTTCAACCTCTTCCCGCACCTGACCGTGCTGGAAAACGTCACCGTGGGCCAAACCTCGGTACGCAAACGCGGCAAGCACGAATCCGTCGAAAAAGCCATGACCCTACTCAACAAGGTGGGCATCCACGAAAAGGCGGGCAACTACCCCTCGCAACTCTCAGGCGGCCAGCAGCAGCGCGTGGCCATCGCCCGCGCCCTGGCCATGGACCCCAAGGTCATGCTCTTTGACGAACCAACCAGCGCCCTGGACCCCGAGATGGTCGGCGAGGTGCTTGAGGTCATGAAGACCCTGGCCCGGGAAGGCATGACCATGGTTGTCGTCACTCACGAGATGGGCTTTGCCCGCGAGGTGGCTGATCACGTCGTCTTCATGGACGAAGGCAAGATCGTCGAGGTCGGCCCCCCGGAGCATTTCTTCACCAATCCGACCCACGACAGGACCAAGCTCTTTTTGAGCCAGATTCTGTAAAAACTGAAGGGAGACGAGCCGCCTTTGGAAATGAATAAAAGGAACGCATCGCCCAAATCCTGGCAGGCAAAACCCAGGCAGACGCATTGGCAGACGTGGATTGCCACAACCAAAAGGCGCAAACAACCCGCCAGATCAATATCTGCCTGAATCCATGCTAAAAACCCAAAGCCATGCCCCCTGGCGACTTTGGGCATCAATACAACGAGCACCCAGACTCCGCCCTGGCCCCTGGGGCGGAGTCTGATCAAGAGGCGCACCCCTTCCTTTTTGCGACTTGTGGAACGAATCAACCCCCTTAGCGACCTTGACGAACTGGCTAAAATTGCTGCTCAACCGTTGACTTTTCATATGAATAAGCTCACATTCCGCCCATGTTGAAGCTGAAAGAGCACCCGGTATGGAGTGCTACTCTTTTTCTTTTCGTTGCCACCATAGCTATACGTTACATCACCGCTGAATATTTAGATATTGGCGGTGACAATGCGCAACGGTGGGCTTTTGCAGACGCCTATCTTCGGGAAGGTTCGCTTTCAGGCATGAACCACCATACCTCCCGATGGGCGATAATGATTCCGTTGACCCTCCTCACAGGGGTTTTCGGCTTCAAACCCGCTGTCTACTCGGTCCTGCCCATCCTGGCTTCAGCCATAGGCACGGTGTTTATCTACCTTACAGGTACCCGACTGGGCGGACACAGACTTGGAATGGTGTCGGCGGCACTACTCATTGTTTTTCCGGTGATGACCCAGACCGGGAGCCAGCTGTGGCCAAGCGTATTTCAATTCATGTTCCTGTCCATAGTCGTCTATCTGCTTGTGCTTTGGCATGAAAAGCAACACCTTTATTTGCTCGTGGGCGCGGCTCTGTTTTGTTTTTGCATTTGGGGGTCACGGATTACCGCAGTGTATCTTTTCCCCGGCCTAGCGCTGCTTATCTGGCTGCCCTCAAGAGAATTCAAACCTGTGTTCATTTTTTTCTCCATACTTGCAGCACTCTTCGTGATGGAATGGTGGGCTTTTTGGCATATTACAGGCAGCCCCACAGGCAGGGTCGGCCTCGTGAGCGGTTCTGCAATCGTCAATCATGAAGTTCTCTCGATTCAAAAATACTTGATTCGCATTATCGAGTACAAAAAGCTCAAAGGGTTGTTGCCTATTTTCGCGTTGAGCGTCGTCGCAGCCGTCGTATTAATCAGGAGCGATGACAAACGGTGGAGCGGTATCGCCGCCATATATCTCATCTATATCTTCCTGCTCGTCTACATGGTTGGAGGCTTTTCGCCCATTCGCGCAGCCACCTGGCCCTCGGCACGATACTGGGCCACCGCCGCTCCCTTCGGCTTGCTGCTGACGGCAAAATGGTTGCTTGACATCGGACAAAGCAGGCCCAAGGTGTCGTGGTCGATATTGAGCCTGATTTTCTTGGCTTTCGTAGGCTTTTCCGTAAAGAGTATTCCCCCGACAAATTCGTTGAGTCAGATGAATGCCGACTATGCAGTCCTCAGTCCTGCCCTTGCTGCCGGTGAGCCCATTGCCCTTCACTGGTCACCATGGCGACCCAATTTCATTGAACAACGTCTTTTCGACCTGGTCGGATACAAGAGAGCCAAAGGCATTGACAGAAAAGATGTCCAGATGTTCATGATTCGTGCACGAGATCGCATGCTTGCCATGAATCTTGTTGATAAACGACTTGTCCGCGAGTATCGTGACGCACCCCTGCTGCCCGTAGGAGATTTAGAGTATATCTACTATCCGCCCGGCACCGACATCGGCACACCGCCAGCTGTTGACTTATACTTTGACCGGAAAAACGCATACGCCATTGCCCGATAAGCTGTTCGAAGGCTGAAATGACCACATTATACACCAAGGACGATTGGCTGGCGGCGCAGATTCATAAGGATGCCTACCGCATACTTCCTTCCAGCGGACTGACAACGTCGCGCCTTTCAGCGCTGCCAAGCGATCTCTCATTTTGCTACGCCAAAGTCGCAGCAGATGAAACCCTGTCCGTTGCAGGCTTGGTAGGAAGCGGATTTCGCTTCATCAACGCGCAGGCATCGTTGACTAAGGATACCACTGAGTTTGCCGGACACTCCGCAGACAACGTCCGCCAAACCCGCTCCGAGGATAGGGACGCGGTGTGGAATATCGCTTACCAATCCTTCATTTTTGACCGTTTTCACCTGGATCAGGAACTCAACCAATTCGCCGACCGCCTCAACGCCTCATGGGCTGTCAATTACTATGCGGGCAATCGGGGGACGGACATGCTGGTCTGGGAAGAAAACGGCAAAGTTGCCGGTTTCATTCTTCTTATTATTCAAAACGACCTCTTTTCCATCGACCTGATAGCGGTAGACCGTCAATTTGCACGTCAAGGGATCGCTTATCATCTGGTTGCCGCCGCTGAGGCGAAGTATTCACATTGCACCCGTTATGAGGTGGTTACTCAGCTGGAAAACAACCCGGCATTACAGCTGTACAGTCGGCTGGGATACACTGTGAATAGTATTGACTTCATTCTCCACCGGCATGGACGATGACGTATTTCATGGGCAAATTCAAACAATCGAGTACAAAATCATGAGCACTTTTCTTATCACCGGAGCTGGCGGCTATATCGGCACCACTCTTTGCGACCTCTTGCTTAAGAACGGGCACAAGGTCATAGGTCTTGATCGTTTCTTTTTTGGGGAGAATCTTCTGAAAGAGACTCTCGACAACCCCAACTATACCCTGATTAAGCAAGATATTCGTTACGTCGAACCATCTCTCTTTCAGGGAGTGGACGGCGTCTGCGACCTCGCGGCTCTCTCCAACGATCCCTGCGGCGATCTTGATCCTGCACTGACCCGATCCATCAACTTTGATGGCCGCGCTCGCATATCCAGGCTCGCCAAGGAAGCCGGCGTTCCCCGGTATGTGCTTGCAAGCTCCTGCTCGGTCTATGGCGCGGGCACTGGAAAAGCCTCCTCCGAAGAGACCACGCCCAATCCGCTCACCGTGTATGCTGAGTGCAATGTGAAAGCCGAACAGGCGGCCTTTTCTCTTTGCGATGAAAACTATTGCGTCACGGCGCTCCGCTTGGCCACAGTCTACGGCTTGTCAAAGCGCATGCGTTTCGATCTTGCCGTAAACATAATGACATACCACGCATTCTCAAATAACGAAATCCAAATCACTGGCGGTGGCGAACAGTGGCGTCCCTTTGTGCATGTCAAGGACGCGGCTCGAGCATTTGCCTCTGTGCTTGAGTCTGACACTGACCTTGTGAGTGGAGAAGTGTTCAACGTCGGTGCCACCGACCACAATTTTCAAATCGCGACACTGGCTTACCTGATCCGTGAAGAACTCCCTTTTCCAGTACAGGTCAATCATGTGCTCAGCGATCCCGACCGCCGCGACTACAATGTGAATTTCCGAAAAATATCCGAAATCCTTGGATTCGAGCTCGAAAACAGCCCCATGGATGGCGCCAAGGAAATTTACGAGGCCCTCAAGGTGAACGCCGTCAAGTTTGAACCCAAGACGGTGACCGTGAAGTGGTACAAGTATCTCGTCGACGCTGATGAGATCATCAAGTCTGTAAAACTGAACGGCAGGCTCCTGGGATGAACAAGATCGAATTTTTCCGGCATAATGTCGGCAACGAGGAGATCGACTCTGTCGTCGAAACGCTCAGAGGGATATTCCTGACCACCGGACCAAAGACCCGGCTGTTTGAGGAAAAGTTCGCCCAATATCTGGGTGCAGAATATTGCTTGGGCACCACCAGTTGCACGATTTCATTGTTTCTTGCCCTCAAAGCGTTGGGAATAGGGGAAGGCGACGAAGTTCTTGTACCGTCCATGACCTTCATCTCGACAGCAAACGCCGTGGTTCAATGCGGCGCAACACCGATTTTTGTCGATTCAGAACCGAAAACGGGCAATATTGACGCAGCAAAGGTTGCAACGGCCATTACCGGACGGACCAAGGCAATCATCCCAGTGCATCTTTACGGCCAAATGGCGGACATGAAAGCGATCAACGAAATCGCTGCACGGCACAACCTCGCCATTGTCGAAGATTGCGCCCACACCATAGAGGGTAGCCGTGACGGCATCGTTCCAGGCCAGCTCTCAGATGCCGCATGCTTCTCCTTCTATGCCACCAAGAATATCACCTCTGGCGAGGGTGGAGCCATTGTCACCAATGACAAAGATCTTGCTGAGAAGATACAAATCCTTCGCTTGCACGGCATGAGCAAATCCGCCGCTGACCGCTATACGGCCAAGTACCAACATTGGGATATGGCCGAACTTGGCTGGAAGGCAAACATGTCTGACATCCAGGCTGCCCTGCTCCTGCACCAACTAGAACGTATCGATGAAAGGCTGGCACGAAAGGAAGCAATTTGCCAGCGATACCAAGCCGCTTTTTCCGAAGCGGGCATTGAATTCCCCATTGTTCTCGACAATACCAAACACTCACGCCACCTGTTCACAATATGGGCTCCGCGTGGAAAGCGCGATGACATGCTTGGCCTGCTACAGGACAATGGAATCGGTGTCGCAGTCAACTTCCGCGCCGTTCATGGCCTGACCTACTACGCCGCCCGCCCTGAATGTTCGCCCCATCCCCTGCCCGTTGCCGAGGAAATAGGTGATCGCACCATTACCATTCCCATGTACGTGCGGCTGACGGACCAGGAAGTCGAGCAGGTCATTACAGCGGTGATTTCCGCCTATAACAGACTAAACTAACCCGCGAGGGTGACTTGAAATCCCCACTAAAGTCCATAGCCATGCTCACCAACCTGTTCCCCCCCGTGGCGACAGGTTCTTCCATTCATTCCAGCAAGCTTGCCATGAATCTGGTCAAGCGGGGCGTAGACGTAACCGTCTTTACTGCACATCTGGATAAGACATCTCCCCGCCACGAGGTTATTGAGGGCGTGGATGTCTATCGCGTTCCCTGCATCCGTCTTCCAAAACTGCCTATTGCGGTCAACTTTCCCTGGCTTAGCCTGACCATGTTGCCCGGCAACCTCGCATACATGCGCGGGGTGCTGGAAAGCAGGAATTGCCAATTGCTCCATGTTCACAACCACATGTTCGACATGGCTTTTCATGGTGCTCTTCTTTCTCGCAAGCTCAAATTGCCTATGGTTTTGACTATCCACTCCATCATCCGGCATCCGGTTCCCCTCTACAATACCGTGCTCAAAGCAGCGGATTCGACCCTGCTCAAATTCGCTGTTGTACGCCGGGCGAACGCCGTGGTGGACTTGGACAACTCATGTACCCGATACCTCGCCAGTCGCTTTGGACGCAATGACGGCGAGCTGATCCCGCTGGCTGTCGATCTTCCGGCCAAGGCAGACCCCGTCGACGTGGAAATGATCCGCGACAAATACGGACTCAAAGACAAAAAAGTGCTTCTTTCGGTTGGCCATCTGCACCATTTGCGAAACCGCCTGTCTCTCATACGCGGGTTTAAAATGGTTTTGGAAGCAATGCCGGAATGCAAAATGCTCATAGTAGGTGCACGGAACTACCAACCCACCATAGAACTGGTGCGAGAACTAGGCCTTGAATCACACGTAATATTTACCGGGAAACAGCCTCACCATCTTATCCCGGCTTTCATGGAGGCGTGCGACGTTCACTCCATGTGGTTCGACCTTGACCCGGAAGGACGAAACTCCCTGGCCAACGCCAACATTGAGGCGATGTATTATGGCAAGCCCGTCATGGGGATGCTTGACATCAATGCCTACGGTGAAGGAGTTCTCAGGGATTGGGAGAACATCGTGATTACCCCTTTCCGCGATCCTGAGCCCCACATTGCCTCCTCCCTGCTCAAACTTTTTCGCGACCCGGAACTGGCACAGAGCATCGGAAACAACGCCCGAGAGATGGCCCTTGAGACATTCAACTGGGATCGCGTCACTGAAAAGCATCAAGAGTTATACCGATCCGTGATTGGATAGGAAGAGACGTGAAGAAATGGCTCGTCCCACTGGCTCTATTCATTGCAGGAGTCACGCTTTTTATTGGAGTTGCCAGGCTTTCTGAGTATTCCTGGGGTCCTGTCTTGACGACGCTCAAATCCGTCGACCCAACCTTGGCCATACTTACCCTGGCACTGCTCTCTGGAGTTTTTCTATGTGCTGCCATGAAGTGGCGCATTGTAACCGAAGCTCAATGCGGCCCAAGTGGTTCCCTGTTCTTCTATTTTCGGTATATTTCTCTGGCAGTGCTTGTGGGACAGGTCTTCCCGCTATCGCTGACCAACTCTTCAATTCGGATTTATGCGTTAAAACGTCAAGCAAACCATGGCATCATGACTACTGCAGGTCTGTTTCTATGGGACCAACTCTTCGACTTTATCGCACTCTCCATACTTATGTGCATCGGCGTGGTCTATGTATTTGGCAACCTGCCACTCGTAATGACGTTAGGTCTCGTTCTCGGAAGTGGGTTTTGCATCATTGCCGGAATGAACCTACTGACGGCAACCATTCAGATCACAATTAAACTGTTGTGTTCATGGGAACGAATTCCAGAAAAGAAACGCATTAGGCTCGGCCAACTAACCTCTGACCTCCTAAGCGTTCAAGTGGCTCGCAAGCTCTTCTCTTTGGCGATGATCAAATACATGCTTAGCGCAGCAGTATATACCTGCCTCTTCTCCCTCTGCGGCCTGCACACCATGTTATTTGATATTTACTGGGCCGCTCCCACGGCAGAAATGGCAGGCGTACTCAGTCAGATGCCAGGCGGGCTAGGCGCACTCGACTGGACTTGGGTGGGCGCACTCAAAACCAACGGATTGGATGCCAAAGGTGCGGCTATTGCGGTTTTATCCATGCGCTTCCTTCTTTCAAGCGCCTATGTCATTGTCACTGGCACAATCTGGGGCGTTCATTTCGTTCGCAGCAAAAAATTCATATCATAAAATGACAGCCATCCGGTATAGCAAAACAATTCAAGCAACAGTTTGCCCCTCAGATCGGCTTGACACTGCCATGACATCGACTACAATCGTCGCAATCGTTCCAACACGCCTTGCAGGCGGCTCAACGAACACCCCATCCACTCCATAACGCTTTTACATCACAGGAAGTCTAATGCTTGACGGAAAAACAATTCTGATCACCGGAGGCACCGGCTCCTTCGGAAAACGCTTCGTGCAGATCGTCTTGGAACGGTACAAGCCGAAAAAACTTATCGTCTTCAGCCGCGACGAACTCAAACAGTTTGAAATGGCCCAAGACTTTCCACCGGGTAAATTTGGGGCGCTTCGCTTCTTCATCGGCGATGTGCGCGACAAGGAAAGGCTCTACCGCGCCTGCCGTGACGTGGAGATCATAGTTCATGCCGCAGCCATGAAGCAGGTTCCGGCCTCGGAATACAACCCCACCGAAGCCATCAAGACCAACATCAACGGGGCGCAGAACCTCATCAACGTGGCCGCCGACGTCGGCGTGGAAAAGATTGTGGCCCTATCGACAGATAAGGCCGTGGCTCCGTGCAACCTCTACGGTGCCACCAAGCTCGCCTCGGACAAGCTTTTCGTGGCGGCCAACGGCTTTGCCGTTGGGCCAAAATACTCGGTGGTTCGCTACGGCAATGTCCTGGGCAGCCGGGGCAGCGTGGTCCCCTTCTTTTTGAAAAAACGCCAGGAAGGCGTCCTGCCCATCACCGACCCGCGCATGACCAGGTTCTGGATCACCCTGGACGAGGGCGTCCAGATGGTTCTCGACGCCATCGAGCATGCAGCGGGCGGCGAAATATTCGTCCCACGCATCCCGAGCATGAAGATCACCGACTTGGCCGAGGCCATCGCCCCTGGCTGCAAGACCGAGGTTGTGGGCATCCGTCCGGGAGAAAAACTTCACGAATGCATGATTCCGGCCGAGGACTCGCGCAATGTGGTCATGAACGACAGGGGCTACGTCATCCTGCCCGATACCGGGGTCTTCGATTACCAAGGAAACGCTTCCAACATGCGCCGCGTCCCCGAGGGCTTCGCCTACAGCTCCGACACCAACGACATGTGGATAAGCGTCGAGGAACTGAGAGCAATCCTTGTTCAGCAGGGCTTCTCGCTGTAAAGTAACCTCATGCGCAAGATTCCATACGGCAAACAGTCCATAACTGAAGACGACATCCAGGCCGTGACCGAGGCCTTGAAGTCCGACTTCCTCACCACGGGCCCCCGGGTGCCTGAATTCGAGTCCGCTGTGGCCGCTTACTGTGGCGCACGTTATGGCGTGGCCGTGGCCAACGGCACCGCCGCCCTGCACGCCGCCATGTTCGCCTTGGGCATCGGCCCCGGCGACGAGGTCGTCCTCCCGCCCATGACCTTTGCGGCCACGGCCAACTGCGTGCTGTACATGGGGGCCACCCCGGTATTCGCCGATGTCTGCCCGGATACCCTGCTCATCAATCCCGACAGGGTCAGGGAGCGGATCACCACCAGGACCAGAGCGATAATAGGCGTGGACTACGCCGGGCAGCCCGGCGATTGGGACGCCTTGCGCAAACTTGCGGATGAGCGCGGACTCTCCCTGGTGGCTGATGGCTGCCACGCCATCGGAGCGTCCATTGACAGCCGTAAAGTGGGCACCCTGGCCGACATGACCGTCTTTTCCTTCCACCCCGTCAAGCATGTGACCACGGGCGAAGGCGGCATGATAATGACCGACCGTGACGACTTCGACCAACGCCTGCGCCTCTTTCGCAACCACGGCATCACCACGGACGCCCGCTCCCGCGAGGAGACGGGCCAGTGGTTCTACGAAATGACCGACCTTGGCTACAACTACCGCCTGACCGACATCCAGGCGGCACTGGGCACCAGCCAGATGCGCAGACTACCGGAATTTCTGGCCCGGCGGCGCGAGATCGCGGCCTTTTACGACAATCAGTTTGCGGGAACTCCGGTCCGCCCCCTCGCTGTGCGCGAGGGTGTAGAACACGCCTACCATCTCTATGTGGTCCGCATATCTGATCGCGACCGTGTCTTCACCGAAATCCGGGCGGCGGGCATCGGTGCGCAGGTGCACTACATTCCTGTTCACCTGCACCCCTACTACCGCAGCACCCTGGGAACCGGCGAGGGGTTGTGCCCGGTGGCGGAAGAAGCGTACCGGCAAATTCTTTCGATCCCCATGTTCCCAACCATGACCGCTGGCGATAAGGAACACGTTGTCAAAACCATGCTGGAGCTTGCATGATCATTGCCGTGATCCCGGCTCGTGGCGGCTCCAAGCGCATTCCCCGCAAGAACATCCGGGACTTTTGCGGCAAGCCGATCATCGCGTATTCCATCAAGACAGCACTGGCGACCGGCCTGTTTGACTCAATCATCGTTTCCACTGATGACGAAACCATTGCCGAGATTGCTCGTACCTATGGCGCTGAGACTCCATTTACCCGCCCTTCCCATCTGGCTGACAATTTTACTGGTACTACACCTGTCCTTCGTCACGCGCTTGAATGGTGCCTGGACAACGGGCGAAAGGTCGAGGCTGTTTGCGGCTTGTACGCCACCGCCCCGTTCATCCTGCCTCGCGACCTCATCCAAGGCCATGCAGCGCTGACCATGGCCCCGGCCTCATTCGCCGTGACGACTTTCCCCTACCCCATCCAACGGGGCCTGAGCCGAAACGAGAACGGCCGCATGTCTCTGCTCTGGCCCGAACACAGCCAGACCCGCTCTCAGGATCTGCCCGAGGCATTTCACGACTGCGGCCAATTCTACTGGGCGAACGCCACCTTTCTGCTCTCGGGCAAAGAATTCATGGACGGAGAGGCCATAGGCGTCCACATCCCACGCCACCGGGTACAGGACATTGACACCGAAGAGGACTGGGTGCGCGCCGAAACCATGTATCGAGTCCTCAAGGAAATCGGTGAATTATGATCGGCACACTCACCATCCGCGCCGACAGCTCGCCGAGCATGGGCACTGGCCACGTCATGCGCATGATTGCCCTGGGGCAGGCGTGGCAGGACCGTGGCGGCAGAGTCCGCCTCATCGGCTCTGTCGGCGCACTGGAAGACCGCATCCGCGCCGAGGGATTCGACTTCATTGCTCCAAACGCCCCCCATCCGGCCCCCGACGACCTCGCCCTGGTCTCTGCCCACATGCGAAAGGGCGACTGGCTGGCCATCGACGGCTACCACTTCGACTCCGCCTACCAGCAGGCGCTGATCGGGGCCGGATTCCGCACCCTGGTCATGGACGACATCTGCGACCGCGCCCCCTATTTCGCCACCGCCCTGCTCAACCAGAACCACGGGGCCGATGCCTACCAATACGAGATCAACGCGGACGCTGCCCTGCTTCTGGGCACACGCTTCACGCTGCTGCGGCGGGAATTCCGCACCACGGGACCGGTCAAATCACCGGCCCCGCAAAAGGCCTGGAACATCCTCGTCACCCTGGGCGGAGCCGATCCGGGCAACCTCACCAGCGCCGTGCTCGCGGCCATGGCCTCCCTCAAGGACGATTCGCTCCGGGTGAAGGTGGTGGCCGGTGCCGCAAACCCGCACCTGGACCGGCTCCGAGGCGACATGACCACCCTCCCCTGCCCGACGGAACTGCTGACCGATGTCCGGGACATGCCCGGGTTGATGGCCTGGGCCGACTTGGCCGTGACCGCCGCCGGCTCCACCTGCTGGGAACTCTGCCGCATGGGCGTACCCATGCTCGCCCTGCAAGCGGCCAACAATCAGGAGAGCGTCTGCACCGGGCTGAACGGGATCGGGGCCGCCATTTGCCTTGACACGAACAGGGCGTTGGAAAACATTGTCTCCAGATTGACGATGCTCATGAACGCTCCGGACAGGCGGCAGGTCATGAGCGAGGCCGGAATGCGGGCCATCGACGGCTGCGGCGCGTTGCGGGTGGCGGACCACCTCTACTGCACCGGACTCCGGCTGCGTCCCGCCACGCAGGATGACTGTCAGCGCACCCTTGACTGGCGAAACCGCCCCGACATCAGGGCGCAGTCCTTCTCCAATGATCGGATCGCCCCCAAGGACCATGCTCGGTGGTTCGCAGGCAAGCTTAACGAGCCATCCTGCCACCTGTTCATCGCCGAGGACGACCAGGGAACGCCTGTCGGGCAATTCCGCTTCGATCTCGACGGGGACGAAGCCCTTGTCAGCTTGAGCACTGCCCCGGACAGGACCGGACGCGGCATCGGCACGGCCATGACCCGGCTCGCCTGCCAGTGGCTGGCCCGCAATGTCCCATCGGCCAGGGCCGTGGCCCGGGTCAAGCCGGACAATGCCGCATCTCTCTCCATGTTCGCCAAGGTGGGATTCAGGCTCGTGAAAACGATCTGGGACGAACGCGGCGAATACCATCGCCTGGAACTGTGATCAGGAAACGATACGCCATGCCACTCTTCACGCCGGACACCCCGGTCCTCGTCATCGCCGAGATGAGCGCCAACCACGGCCAGGATTACGACCAGGCAGTAAGGATCATCCACGCGGCCCATGCCGCCGGGGCCGACGCCGTCAAGATCCAGACCTACACGCCGGACACCATCACCCTGGACTGCGACAACGAATACTTCCGCATCCAGGGAACCATCTGGGAGGGGCGCACCCTGCACGAGCTGTACGGCGAGGCATACACCCCCTGGGAATGGCAGCCGAAACTCAAGGCCGTGGCCGATTCCTTGGGATTGATGCTCTTCTCTACCCCGTTCGACTTCACCGCCGTGGACTTTCTGGAAGCGATGGACGTGGCCTGCCACAAGATAGCCTCTTTCGAAATCGTGGACCTGCCTCTCATCAGGAAGGTGGCGGCCACGGGTAAGCCGGTAATCCTATCCACAGGCATGGCCAGCGAGGCCGAGATCGAGGAAGCTGTGGCGGCCTTCAGAACCGCTGGCGGCACCGAGCTGGTCCTTCTCAAGTGTACCTCGGCCTATCCCGCGCCGCCCGAGGAGATGAACCTGAGGACCATCCCCTATCTGGCCGAGCGCTTTGGCGTGGTGGCCGGGCTGTCCGATCACACCCTGGGCATCGACATGCCTATCGCCGCCGTGGCCCTGGGCGCCCGGGTGATCGAGAAGCACCTCTGCCTCTCTCGCGATCTCGGCGGGCCGGACGCCGCTTTTTCCCTTGATCCCGAAGAGTTCGCGGCCATGGTCCGTAGCGTGCGCAACGTGGAAAAGGGCCTTGGCACCGTCTGCTTCGAACTGACCGAAAAGCAGAAGGCGAGCGCCGTGTTCCGCCGTTCCCTCTTTGCGACTCGCGACATCGGGGCTGGTGAGCGGCTGACCCCGGACAACGTCCGGTCCGTTCGCCCAGGCCACGGCCTGCACCCAAGACACTACGAAGAACTCCTGGGCAAGACGGCCCGGGCGGCCATCAGGAAGGGTACGCCCCTATCCTGGGAACTCATCGCATAATAAATATAAAACAGCCAAGATGAGAAAGACCATGTCAAACACCATCCGCTATTGCACCAAATGTGTTATGCCTGAAACCAAACCGGATCTGTGGTTTGACGAGGACGGCGTCTGTGCAGCCTGCAAATACTTCGACGAACGGGACGAAATCGACTGGGAAGCCAGAAAGAAAGAGCTGGAGACCATAGTCGAACAATACCGCTCCAAAGACGGCAGCAACTACGACTGCGTAATCCCGTGCAGTGGCGGCAAGGACTCCACCTTCCAGACCCTGACCATGCTGGACATGGGGCTCAACCCCCTGTGTGTCACAGCCACCACTGACCGCCTCTCGGACATTGGCCGCCGCAATATCGAAAATATTAAGAACCTCGGGGTCGACTACATCGAGGTGACCACCAACCCAGTGATCCGTCGCAAAATCAACAAACTCTGCCTTGAGCAGGTGGGCGACATCTCCTGGCCCGAACACCTGACCATTTTCACCATCCCGGTAAGAATCGCCGTGCAGATGAACATCCCGCTCATTGTCTGGGGTGAGAACTCGCAAAACGAGAATGGAGGGCCAGCCACAGACGCCGAGAATCCCAACCTCACTCGGAGGTGGCTCGAAGAATTTGGCGGGCTGCTCGGCCTGCGCGTGACTGACCTGGTTGATCAGGAAGGCATCGAGAAAAAGCACCTCATCCCCTATACGTACCCGTCTGATGAAGAACTGGCACGCGTGGGCGTTACGGGCATCTTCCTCGGCTACTACAAGCCCTGGGACGGCTTGGCCAACGCGCTGGTTGCTGCTGCCCATGGGTTCGAGAGCAACCCGACCATTGTCGAAGGCTCCATCGTTAACTACGAGAACCTGGACAACCAGCAAATGCGCATCCACGACTACTTCAAGTTCCTGAAGTATGGCTACAGCCGCCCCACCGACTGGGCGTGCTGGCACATCCGCCGGGGCCGTCTCTCACGCGAGCAGGGACTCAAGCTCGTCAAGAAGCACGAGGGCAAATTCCCATGGAAATACCTCGGCTGCGACCTAGCTACCATCCTGGACGAGATCGGCATGACGTTGGATGAGTTCAAGGCTGTATGCGACCGCTTCACCAACAAAAAAATATTCAAGGTCGACCGGCGCGGCAATCTCGTCAGAGACGGTCAAGGCGATCTGATTCGACTCAACGACGATAACGTCTAGAACGGCCCCGACCATGATATCAGTGGCAGTCGTGAACTATGGCGTAGGCAACATCGATTCCCTCTCCCGCGCCCTGACCGTTTGCGGAGCCAAGCCGCTACTCACCGACCGCGAGAAAGACTTCAAGGTGGTCGACGCATGCGTCCTCCCCGGCGTGGGAGCCTTCGGCGACGCCATCAAACTACTGCGTGCCAGACATCTCGACACAATCCTCGAAGACCAGATCATCGCTTACGACATACCCATTCTTGGAGTCTGTCTCGGTATGCAACTGCTGGCATCGCGCAGCTTCGAGCTCGGCGAGCACGAAGGCTTGGGCTGGATCCCCGGCACGGTGAAACCATTGAAGCCCACGGCCAAGGAACGCATCCCTCATGTAGGTTGGAACAGTGTGGAGCACGATGGCTCAGACCCTCTGTTCGACGGCATTCCTTCGGGTGAGGATTTCTACTTCGTCCACGGCTATCATTTCGACGTGGATAGCCCTTCAAACATTCTCGGAAAAACCAGCTACTGCGGCAAGTTCACATCAGCAGTTCGCCATAAAAATATTTTCGGCACGCAATTTCATCCTGAAAAAAGCCAGGGGATCGGCTTGAGATTGCTTAGGAACTTCATCCATTACTGCGAGAAGTTCTAAATGCTCAAGACCAGAATCATCCCAACGCTCCTCTATCGGGACTACGGCTTGGTCAAAGGTGTCGGCTTCGACAGTTGGCGGCACGTGGGATCGCTCATGCAATCCATCAAGGTCTACAACATGCGCAACGTGGACGAACTACTAATCGTGGACATCAGGGCCACCGACGACGGCCGCCCCCCCGACTTCGCATGGGTGGACGACTTCGCGGACGAATGCTTCATGCCCCTCACGGTGGGCGGCGGGGTTTCAAAAGTAGATCATGTCGGCAAACTACTGGACGTAGGCGCAGACAAAATTGCTATGAATACCG
The DNA here is from genome assembly GCF_009729555.1 of Pseudodesulfovibrio alkaliphilus. NCBI lineage: Bacteria > Pseudomonadati > Thermodesulfobacteriota > Desulfovibrionia > Desulfovibrionales > Desulfovibrionaceae > Pseudodesulfovibrio > Pseudodesulfovibrio alkaliphilus. The sequence goes on along the minus strand of NZ_WODC01000002.1, from coordinate 230,212 downwards.
CCGCATTTGAAAACCCCACCCTCATTAGACAGGTAGCCCAAAAGTATGGTTCCCAATGCGCCATCGTGTCCATCGACTTCACCAGAAAAAACGGGTTCCTTGAGGTGGTCACCCACTCCGGGCGACAACCACGCGGTACAGACCTCGTGGAATTCGCAAAAATCGCCGAGGGGAACGGGGCTGGAGAAATATTGCTCACTTCGGTCGAGCTGGACGGCACGATGCAAGGCTATGACATTGATGCCTTGACACGCGTCAGCAACGCAGTCTCCATTCCGGTCATCGCGTCTGGTGGTGTCGGCAATCCGCAGCACATGCTGGAAGCCATTCGGGATGGCGGTGCCACGGCCGTAGCAGCCGCATCAATTTTTCACTTCACGGAACAAACTCCCGCCGAATGCAGAGCAATCCTTCGACGGGCAGGCATCCCGGTACGAAAGGATTGACACCATGCTCCATGATGTTAAAATCACTGTTCTCAAACGACTGTTCCATGAGGATCTGGTAAAAAATTATACCGACAATCCGAACTCCTGGACACCATGCCAGTTGTTCAAGGAGGGGCAGACCTTTACCATTCCCGCCCAAGCCCCATGGAATAAACCCGAGGATTTCTGCGGATGGGCGTGGGCAGACATGCAAAAGATGATCTGGGGCATGTCCCGCGGAGGGCCCAAACAGTTCGTCACCTGCTGCACCGACGGCTACCGGCCCGTGGTATTCCTGCTGGAAAGGCTCGACCCTGAGAGCTAATCCATGGTGGTGCGCGGCCGCATCAGGAAGGTGTTCAGGGTCAGCGACGTTACATCCACCTCGGGCAACGACGGCTCAATGACCCGCAGTTTGTCAAGGCGCAGTTGCACCGCATCCAAAGACAGACGCGGGAACTTGCTTAGGGCATAGCGAACCTTGCGCCCGTTTCTTCCAGGCTGCCTAGCCCGCAGCTGCTTGCTCAGGTGCTTTCGCCAGCACTTGACATTGCCCCAGAAACCGAGCGGTTCGGGAATCCAAGTATTGACAACGCCTCGAGCCACATCTACGGCCTGATCGGCAATCATTTCCGCTGCAACAAAACCGATATTGGCAAGACTTGGCTCTAAATTCGCCAACTGGCGCTCCCGCAGACCCACGGGCATCTCACCGTCTCGAACAATTGCCTCCGCCTCCTCAACTTTCCCTGTAGCCAAGCCGATTCCTGCCAACAGAGGGTCATTAAATCTCTCGTCATAAACAGGACGGAACTGGATAACCGGCTTGCCCATAAGTAGAGCCTCCAGGCTCGTGGTGCAGTCGTGATGAACCACGACACGTGCGCTGGCGATCCATTCGCGAACTCGACCCTCGTTGGTCACAAACACATTGGGGTATCTCTTGAGCGGCTTTGTATAGAAGTCCATACCCTCGGTAGGGTGGGGACGAATGATGACATGCCGTTTGGGAAAAGCGCGGGCAAGATGGGCCACCAGCTCAAGCATGCCGTTGGCCACTTTCTCCTGATACTCCGATTGCGTCCTGATGAACTTCAGGTAGTCTTCATCCCTGTAAATTTGCCATTCATCCATCTTCTGGATCATTTTGAGATAGTTTTCCAGCCCCATTGCGTGATTGAATATGCCGCTGTTAGCGTTGACAAGAATATAATCTTCACCATGGCATTGCAGGATGGATTCGTTTCTGTAATAGGGCACGAAACGCTCTTGCGCCATATCGAAACTCGGGTGCCCCGAAACCACAAGTCTATCCTGCATCAAGTCGGGCAGTTGCCTGCTCACCACCTCACGCTGCCGTTTTCCCCAGAGAAATATCTTCGTGACATCATCTCTGATATGTTCAAATATACTAATGAACTTCTCATCGCAAAGAAATGCAAATCCTTCAGAATTCAGGTTGAAAACCGCGCCACCATCGGCAATGACCTTTCGGTTGATAGGAACATACTGCTCAATGTCGAAATACAGCACAGGTTCATTATTATTTTTGACGTATTGCGTCACCATACGCTCGCCGAACATCACGGGCAGTCCGCGTTGAACGAGCTTCAAAGCCAGATACAACACACCGTCGAGTTCACGATTGCTAATTTCAATAGGAATGGCGCACAACATAAAAAATCCTCGGGAAATGTAAAGTTCAGCCGCATGGCAACCGAGCCAAAGGAAGAGATATCTCTCATCCTTTTTTCCACAGTTGTCTGCAGGGAGGGATCCAAAGCATCGGCTTTGACTTCGGACAAGGAGTCGGATAAACGAAACCCACCTATAAGACAAGTCTCGACCGCAAACCACTCGGCGTGGGCTTAGCCACACCATACAAGCACCACATGACCGACATATTCACAATCAATCCGAAACGCATCCTCGTTTGCCAACTCAGGCAGATTGGCGACGTGCTGCTTGCCACGCCGTCCATCCGACTGCTCGGGGAGCGTTTCCCTGAGGCCGAGATTCATGTCCTCACCGAAAAGAAATGCGTCCCCGTGCTGGTGAACAATCCCCGGGTCCACAGAATCTGGCCCATAGACCGCAAGGCGCTGGCCAACCCGCTCAAGGCGCTGGCCTACTACGCCTCGGTGGGACGCCACGGCTTTGACTTGATCGTCGATTTCCAGCAACTACCACGCTGCAAGTGGGTATTACGCTTTTCCAAGGCTCCCGTCCGGCTCTCCTTCCCACCCAGGTGGTTCAACAGAAAGCTCTACACCCACTGGGCTCCGGTAGTGTGCGGCTATGCTGCCAAGTGCAAGGCCAGCGTGCTGGCCCCGCTGGGTATACAATGGAACGGTGAAAGGCCGGAAATATGGCTGACTGAGCAGGAGAGGCAATTTGCCGACGCGCTCCTGCGAGAGCACGATCTGGCGACCGGCCCTTTCATCACGGTTGATCCTAGCCATCGCCGGGAGACGCGCCGCTGGCCCGCCCGCCATTTCGCCAGCCTGATCCGCCTGCTCGGGGAGAGCCAGCCTGACCTCAAGGCCATGATTCTCTATGGTCCGGGGGAACGGGAGTTGGCCGAGGAGGTGGCCTCGCTGGCCGGGGACAGGGCGCTGGTCACTGGGAACATGCTATCGTTGCGAGAGATGGCTGCGGTGCAGGAGCGGGCAGTGCTTCACCTGGGCAACTGCTCGGCGCCCAGGCATTTCGCGGTGGCGGTGGACACGCCCTCCCTGACCATTCAGGGGGCCACGGGCACAGGCTGGGGATTCCCTTCGGACGAGCACGTCAGCGCCACCAAGCGCCTGCCCTGCTACCCGTGCAACAAGAACACCTGCAAGACGCGGGAATGCCTCGAAACCTTCCTGCCCGAAGACCTGTTGGCCGAGGCGCTTCGCCTCATCGCCATCGGGCGCGAAAGACGAAAGACGCAGACCGCCTAGCCTCTTCCCTTCTCGCCTTTCCTTCTGTTCTTCTTGGCACCCTTCACACCGGTGTCGGCATTGACGGATTTATCGGCGTTCTCCGCTTTCTTCCTCGCCCTCATATCATCGCGGGTATTCTTGAAGGTGATGGAGGCGAGACAGCCGGCCAGACCGCCGAGGACCACGGCCTTGGCCGCAGGAATGAGCCCCGTGAGGCTGAAGAGGTAGCCCAGGGCGCATCCGGCGATGATGCCCTTGGCCAGGGCGTCGACCCACCCCATGAATTCCCTGGAATCGTCGCTCATCCGATCATCCTCCTTGCCCTCGCATGCTAGAGATACGAGTGCAGTTGCGCATATTGATGCGCGGTCATGGATTCAAAGGTGGCCCCGATGCCGGGAAGAGTCATCACCTCGCCCCAGTTCCGCCGCCAACGCACGCGCAGTTCGATGGGCGTCTTGTCCTCAAACTCGCCGACAACGAGCCAGACCGGCGCATCAATCACCCAGCGCCCGGCCGTGAAGACGAAGCAACCATGCTCGGACACGTTGATGGTCACTGTACGCTCTGCCTCTGCAGCCATGCGCTCGGGAGCACCACCCAGCAACACATTGAAGATAAGGGCCTGCCGGGTGGCTACCCGGATGGAACGCGGCGCAAAGGGCACACACTCGCTCAAAACGAACTCGGCCAGATCGCGGTTGTCCCGCATGGTTCCGCCCCGGGCCAATCCGCGAATGCCGCCAAAGTCGGCATCAAACATCAACCGTAACGAGGGAAAGCGCTCCACAATGCGGTTGACACGGTTCTTGTCCGCGCACTCGCACCGGATCATGGTCGGCACGTCGATAAGCAACCCGCTATAAGGTATTTCGATGACCGCACCGCCAATGTCGTCCGGGGAGGCAACGCAATCGACCTCGACATCAAGACGACTCAAGGCGCCAAGGTACGCGGCACGGGCCGGGCCCGCCTCTGCGATCAACAACAGTCTGGTCTTCAAACGCGCAGGCCTCCTTGGTCTGCCCTCCGGGAACAGAAATGAGGGTATATGTCAATTGAGGGACATTGACAAGGGAGGTGCACTCAACGCCACCCCTCTCCCCAAAGCGCTTTTGCATCCAGCGCAGGGCGACTGCGGCTTTCGATCGCACACTTCCTTCGATCTGCACGACAACTCTTGACACCGATTCTCAATTTCACTATTTTCCCTCTGTCGGTCCAAATCGGTTTGAACACAGCGAGGGAAGCAATGCTCGACACCTTGGTCGTAGGCGCCATCGTCTTGGTGGCCGCTGTCTATGTCGGACGCCGGATTTTCAACCAATTTTTTACCAAGACACCGTCCTGCGGCTGCTCTGGATGCTCAGGCGCAGGTTCCTGCCCGAGCGCGGGCAAAGACAAGGACAGCATGCGCTGCGACACGAAGTGACACTGTCGCCTGCTGAAATTGAATTTCAATTTAATTCGAGAGGAACACTCATCATGAACACCAGTTTTTGTCTGCGCGAGGCCCAGGTCAACCAGAGGCTGAAGATCGTGACAGTCAAGGCAGACGGGGAACTCGGCCGACGCATCCGCGATCTTGGCCTGATTCCCGGCACCGAGTGCAAGGTCATCGGCAAGGCTCCCCTCAAGGATCCTGTGGCTCTCAGGCTCAAGGACTTCACCCTTACCCTGCGCAACAGCGAGGCGGACCACATCACCGTCTCGGCTCTGGAGGGATAAGGCCATGGCCAAATACACCCTCGGCATAGCGGGCAACCCCAACTGCGGCAAGACGACCATGTTCAACGCCCTGACAGGCGCAAGACAGCATGTGGCCAACTGGCCGGGCGTCACGGTCGAAAAAAAGATCGGCATCATCAAGACAGACTCGGACACCGTGGAACTGGTGGATCTGCCAGGCACCTACTCGCTGACGGCCTACACCCAGGAGGAATTGGTCGCCAGGAACTTTCTTGTGGAAGAACGCCCCCAGGTAGTCATCGACGTGATCAACGCCGATGCCCTGGAGCGCAATCTCTACCTGGCCGTTCAGCTCATGGAGCTTGGCGTGCCGTTGGTGCTGGGCCTGAACATGATGGACGAAGTCCGCCAGAGCGGCAAGCACATCGACAGCGCCAAACTGGCCGCCCTGAGCGGGTGCAAGGTTGTGGAGACCGTGGCCAGGGATGGCAAGGGGGCGGACGAGCTGCTGCGCACCTCCCTTGATCTGGCCCGCGAGCAAGACGGCCAGTGGAAGCCGCTGAACATCTCCTACGGCCCTGACCTGGACCCGGTGCTCGCTGAGATGCAAGCCCTCATCGAGTCGGAGTCCTTTCTTACGGACAAGGTACCGCCGCGCTGGACCGGCATCAAGTATCTGGAACGCGACGAGGATGTCATCACCAGGGGGCGCACCGCCAACCCAGACCTCTCTGCCAGGCTCGAGGCCATGGCCGACGCGGTGGAGACTCATACCGAAAAGACTCTCAAGGCCGCACCGGACGCCCTCATCGCCGACTATCGCTACGGTTTCATCGCCGGAATGATCAAGGATGTCGTCACCTATCCCGTTCTCGACGAAGACCGCATCAGCCGTTCGGACGCCATGGACAAGGTGCTCACCCACACCCTGCTCGGCCCGCTGATCATGCTCGGCATCGTCTATGTCATTTACGAAATCACCTTCACGGTGGGCGAAGTGCCCATGGGTTGGCTCGAATCGTTCTTCGGCTGGCTCGGAGACACGGTCAGCGACGCCATGCCCGAAGGCCACCTGCGCTCGCTCCTCGTCTCAGGCATCATCGACGGCGTGGGCGGCGTTCTGGGCTTTGTGCCGCTGATCATGTTCATGTTCCTGATGATCTCGGCCCTTGAGGATTCGGGCTATATCGCCCGCATGGCCTACATGCTCGACAGGATCTTCAAGATATTCGGCCTGCACGGCACCTCGGTGCTGCCCTTCATCGTCTCGGGCGGCATTGCCGGGGGCTGCGCCGTTCCCGGCGTCATGGCCACCCGCACCCTCAGAAGCCCCAAGGAGAAACTGGCCACCCTCTTCGTCGCCCCATACATGACCTGCGGGGCCAAGGTGCCTGTCTTTCTGATGCTCACCGCCGCCTTCTTCCCGAATAACGCGGCCACGGTCATGCTCATGATCACCCTGGGCGCGTGGGCCATGGCCCTGATCGTCGCCCGCATCCTGCGCTCCACCATCATCCGAGGCGCCTCAACGCCCTTTGTCATGGAACTGCCGCCCTACCGCATGCCCACCCTGCGCGGCGTGCTCATCCACACCTGGGAACGAACCTGGGAATACGCCAAGAAGGCGGGCACCATCATTCTCGGCATCTCCATCCTCATCTGGGCAATGATGACCTTCCCCCAGATGCCCGAGGAACAAGCCGAGGTCTTTGAGGCCAAGCGCACCCCCATCGTTGCCCTGATCGAAGCCTTGGGAGAGGACGCGGATGAAAGCATCCTGACACCCCTTGAAGAACAGCTGGCCGACATAGACAACGCCGAAGCCGAGGCAGCAATCCGCCACACCGTGGCAGGGCGCATCGGCACCGCCCTGGAACCGATCTCGCGCTACGCCGGATTCGACTGGCGCACCAACATAGCCCTTACCGGCGGATTCGCGGCCAAGGAGGTCATCGTCTCCACGCTGGGCACCGCCTATTCCCTGGGCGAGGTGGACCCCGAGGAAACCGAGTCCCTGGCCCAGAGGCTGGTAAACGACCCCATGTTCACCCCGGCCTCGGCTGTAGCCCTGATCCTCTTCACCATGCTCTACGCCCCCTGCTTCGTCACCGTGGTGGCCATGGCCCGCGAGTCGAGCTGGACCTGGGCCGCCTCCAGCGTCGTCGGCTCCACTGTACTGGCCTTCATCATGGCCGTGGCCGGATACAACATCGCCCGGCTCGTGCTCTGACGAGCCCGGAAACACACGCAAAAAAGGGGAGCCCATCGGGGCTCCCCTTTTCATTTGACGCCAAATCCTCTATGGTGCGCCCGCAAGCCACAAGGAGAATCATGCCCGCCGTCCTCGCCCACCTGAAATCCCTGTTCAAGGACGCCACCCTGGCCAGCCTTGAGATGTTCAAGGTCATGATCCCCGTGATCATCGTGGTCAAGATCCTCCAGGAGCTGGAGCTGATAGCCTACCTTGCCTGGCCGCTCAAGCCGCTCATGGGACTGGTGGGCCTACCCGCCGAGATGGGGCTGGTCTGGGCCACGGCCATCGTCAACACGACGTATGCGGGCCTCATCGTTTTCCTCTCGCTGGCCGCGGACCATCCCCTGACAACGGCCCAGGCCACGGTACTGGCCGTACTCATCCTGGTTGCCCACGCCCTCCCCATGGAGAGCGCCATTGCCCGACGTTCCGGCGCACGCTTCCTGTTCCAGTGCGCGGTTCGGCTTGTGGGGGCCTTCACCCTGGGCTGGCTGCTCAACACCCTCTACACCGCCACGGACACCCTGCAGGAACCGGCCACAGTACTCTTCCGCATGGATCATCAGGACACAGCCGACCCAACGCTGGCCTCCTGGGCAGTGGACCAGTCCATCAACCTCGCCTCCATATTCGCGGTCATCCTCGTGCTCCTGTTGCTGATGCGACTACTCACGGCGTTGCGTATCGTGGAGCTGATGAACAGACTCCTGCGCCCGCTGCTCAAGCTCATCGGCATCGGCCCCAAGGCATCGGCCATCACGGTCATCGGACTGACCATGGGCCTGTCCTACGGCGGCGGCCTGATCATCAATGAGGCCCGCCAGGGCAACGTGGGCAAGGAGGATGTCTTCTACTCCCTGACACTTATGGGCTTGTGCCATTCGCTGATCGAGGATACCCTGCTTCTGGCCCTGATCGGCGGCCACATCTCCGGCATCTTCTGGGGACGGCTGATCTTCGCTGTGGTGGCTGTGGCGGGCATCGTCCAGATCGTCCGCCGACTGCCTCCGCATGTTCAAAACACCTACCTCTGGGTTGGTAAATGACCACCCGGAACCAATCGGGAGACACCATGACAGCAATCTCCATCATCCACACAGACAAGGCGCCCGCCGCCGTCGGCCCCTACTCGCAGGCCACCCGCTCCGGGGACATGCTCTTCGTCTCCGGCCAACTCGGCATCGTCCCCGGCCAGGGCTTGGCCGAGGGATTCAAGGCCCAGACCCGTCAGGCCCTGGACAACCTCAAGGCGATCCTTGAAGCGGGCGGATCGTCTCTGAGCAAGGTGCTGACAGTGGACGTATTCATCCTGGACATGGGCCGCTTCGCAGACCTCAATGCCATCTATGCGGAATATTTCGGCGATCACAAGCCTGCCAGGGCGGCCATCCAGGTGGCCGGGCTGCCCCTTGGCGGGCTGGTGGAGTTTAAGTGCATGGCGGTTTCCGGATAGCCGCCCCCGAAACTCCGCTTGACACCTTTGCAAGAACTCCGATAAGCGAAAAAACATGACACGCAATACCGCCGCCCGTTTCTTTTTCTTTAGCTTTTTTTACAGGAACGCCTGCGGTCTTGGTGTGCGCTAACGTCTGAAGAGAAGTATCAGCAAACAAAGAGGCCGCGGGCAGAGTCCGCGGCCTCTTTCGTTTCAGGCCGCGCCAGCGACCCAAACCGAGAAAGGAGAACGTCATGCACCTTGGAAAGGCCATCCGCATGGAACGGATCATGAACCGCAACAACGGCCGCACCATCGTGGTGCCGCTGGACCACGGCGTGACCGTCGGCCCCATCTACGGCCTGGTGGACCTGCGCGAGACCGTCGACCTGGTGGCCGAGGGCGGAGCCAACGCCATGCTCATGCACAAAGGCATTCCCCGCTGCTCGCACAGGGCGGGCGGCAAGGACATCGGGCTGATCATCCACCTGTCGGCCTCCACCTCGCTCTCGCCCTTTCCCAACGCCAAAACCATCGTGGGATCTGTCACCGACGCCATCAAGCTCGGCGCGGACGCGGTGTCGGTCCATGTCAACCTGGGCGACGAGACCGAGCCTCAGATGCTGGCCGATCTTGGCAGGCTCTGCTCCGAAGCCAATGAATGGGGGATGCCGGTGCTGGCCATGATGTACGCTCGCGGCCCCAAGATCACCGACGAGTATGACCCGAAGGTGGTCGCCCACTGCGCCCGGGTGGGCGTTGAACTGGGGGCGGACATCGTCAAGGTCAACTATACCGGCGACATCGATTCCTTCTCGCGGGTGGTCGACGGCTGCTGCGTTCCGGTGGTCATCGCAGGCGGCCCCAAGCTCGAAAGCCAGCGCGACCTTGTCCAGATGGTCCACGACTCCATCCGTGCGGGCGGCGCCGGCATGTCGGTGGGCCGCAACATTTTCCAGAATGAAGACCCGGCCCGCATCGTGGCCGCTCTGCACAAGGTCGTTCATGAGGACTGGGACGTGGATTCGGCCATGACCCTGCTGTGATGAAGAATCAATCCACGAATTCCACGCGCACGGAGGCCAGATAGTGCGCCAAACGCTCGACCTGGCTGGCGGCCCCGGTGTGGTCGTCGGCCAGGGCGGCGCTCTCGAGAGCCAGGCCGATGTCGCCCATGCCCCGGAAGCCGTAGCCATAGCCCGTTCCCTTGGCGGTGTGGCCCAGACGGGCCAGGGTGACGAAATCCTGCGCGGCCAGCGCGGCCCGCATGGCCTCCACTTCGCGCCGGGAACTGGCGAAGAATCGCTCCATGAGTTCCTCAAGATCTGCGTCTATGCGTTCGATGATGGGCGGTTCGGTCATGGATTCCTGCCTGATACCGCGGGGCGACCCCGGTGTAGCGAAAGTTGCACCGACTTGAACTTGTTGGAAAATGCCCCTAAGGTTGTTCCTGACAATCACCTCTGGAACCAACCCTGTCAAGCCTTGAGGATATGGCCCACCGCATGAAAGACCGCGCTCTGGCCCTTGTCGTCCTGATCACGATGGCCGCCCTGCTTGGCTCCTGCTCGCGCCACGACGCGGTCAGGGTGGCCCGGGCGGCGGCCACGGGCAGTCCGGCCGCTGCGGCCGAATCCCTGGCCAGAAGCAAAGCGCAGGCCTATGCCGCCAATCCGGCAGCCCTGACCGCAGACCTCAAACAGATGGCCAGGATGATCGAGAGCTTCCTCAAGGCCGTGGAGTCGGTATGGGGCAAAAAGGACACCCGAGTCCCCACCCCCAAGGAATACGTCAAGTACACCCACAACTACCTCTCGCGAGCCAGCGTGGACTTTGACAAGGGCATCATCCTGGTCGAGACCCTTGACCAGGAAAATCCCATGGAGAGCCTGCGCACAGCCATTATCACCACCCTGCTCACCCCGGCCGATCCCCGCACCGTGGACCTGTATTCATCAAGCCCGGTCAAACTCGGTGAAACGCCTTTTCTCTATGGCGAGGTCAAGGACCACGAAGGACATGACATCCGCTGGGCATGGCGGGCCGAACGGTTCGCCGACCACCTGATGGCCTCGGGCGTGGGCGTACGGACCATTGACGGCAAGACAGTACGGGCCGTGACCTTCCACATGATTCCCGACCATCTTGACGTACGCGCCCGGAAGTATCGCGGGCTTGTGGAGACGGCGGCAGTCCGCTTTGCCGTCAGCCGCAGCCTGATCTACGCCATCATGAAGGTGGAGTCGGACTTCAACCCCTTTGCCGTCAGCCACGCCAACGCCATCGGCCTGATGCAGGTGGTGGCCGCCACTGCCGGAAGCGATGTCTACCGCCTGCTCAACGGCCGGGAAGGCCAGCCCGGACAGGATGACCTCTTCCACCCGCCCACCAACATCACTTACGGTACCGCCTACCTGCACCTGCTCGACACCCGCTACCTCTCGGGAGTGGCCGACCCTGTGTCCCGTGAATACTGCGTCATCGCGGGCTACAACGGCGGGGCGGGCGGGGTGCTCAGGACGTTTCACAGTGACCGCGCCAAGGCGGCGCGACGCATCAACGGCATGCATCCCGGCGCGGTTTACGACACCCTGCGCACTAGCCTGCCCCACGCCGAAACCCGACGCTATCTCGGTAAGGTCGTGGACGCCAGACGACACTTCGTCAACTTCTAACAAGCTGACACTCATGAACATCCACGACGCCACCACCCTCCTTGGAGAGTCACTGTCGGAACTGTTGACCGGGCAGCTGTCCGGGCTGACGCCCGAGATGATCCGCCTGGGCGCGGGCGCAATCCTTGGTCTGGCCGCCCTGACACTGTTGCTGATCGCCCTGCGCCTGTTGACAAGAAACAGAGGCGGCAAGGCCAAACGTGTCAACATCGCCCGAACCCTCCAGCATCAAGGCGCGTCCATTGACCTGATAAACGACGGCGCCGTGGCGGTACGCTTCGTCATCACTGCTGCCGCGTCAGGCAAACTCACCTGCGAGATCATCGAACGCTTCGACACCATCAAGGCCACGGAGGGCGAAGATGTCACCTGCGTTTTCGCCCCGGTCCGGGTCGAGAGTGGCAGGGTCAACGCTTTCACTGCCCGCCTCGTGGAGTCTGACAGATCGGGACGCAGAGCCGACCGCATCGTCCTCTCCGCTCCGCGCAGCTACGCCATGGTCGTGCGTCGCAAACACTCGCGCAAGCGCGTGGCCGACCAGCAATTCATCCGTGTCAAACTGTGGATGGAAAGCCCCTACGCCTCGGACACGTCCTTTGAGGACGCGATGCCCCATATCGGAATCAACTCTCTTTCGACCGAAGGGGCCGCGCAGGCGGCCAACGCCGTGCTCAATATCTCAAGCGGCGGCCTGGGGTTGAGCGTACAAAACCACGTCATCCCCGAAACCTGCGCCGTGGGCGCCGCCGTGACCGTCAACCTGTTCATGTTCAATTTCCGGGAAAAGACCTTCAAGCCCTACTGGTACAGCGGCACGGTGCGCACCATGGAATCGGGCCGCCCCGGCTTCACCCGCATGGGCATCGCCTTTGATGGCGCGGCCGCCCCCCTGGCCCGCGGGGGACTCCGCTGGACCCGCTTCGACTGATGCCCCCAAAACAAAAGCCCCGACCACATCCGGCCGGGGCTCTTTGCTTCGAGTGAGGAGGAATCAGCTCTTCTTGCTGACAAAACGGTCGCGGGCAAGGCGGGAGACATTGCCCGCGCCAAAGCTGTACCCCGCGATTCTGCGGTTTTGCTGCTTCATATCCGCCAGATCGCGCTTGAGAGACGAGTGCAGCCGTCTGGCCTCACCAGAAATCTCGTCCTGGAGCGATTTCATCTCCACCAGCTTGTCGGCGAGGATCTCCAGGTGCTTGCGGTCGAGGTCTTCAATGGCCTGGTCGAGAATGCGCTCGCGGTCTCGCGAGAGCTTCTCCGCCTCGAACACGTCGCCCGCCACAAGAAAACCCAGCTCGCGGCGGCCGATGGAAAGCGCCTCGTCGATCATCCGATGTCTGGCGGTCATATCTACCTCCGGGCAGCCCTGATGTCGTCGCGAATAAGCTTGATGACCTTTTTCCATTTCTCCACCGCAGGCAGAAACTCATAGTCGAGCAAATCGGCCAGGAGAATCCAGTCCTCGTTTTCGAGCACAGAGCTCATCTCGGTGAACAGCTCGTTGAGCTCCTCGGCCGCCTTGGTGTACTCAACATTGTCCTTGAGGGAGTATTCGTCGCGCAGGACGCCAATGGTACGCAGAAAGTTCCTGATCACTTCAAGGAGGTCCTGGTAGGTGTCCAGGGCCTCGGCGTCGTCGGCCTGACGGAAGAGCTGGGCCACCCGCTTGCCCCCCTCGGACATGAGGTTGACCACCTTGTAGAGCTCAAGGGTGACTTCCACGGCCATCTCGCCGGTAGACATGGTCACGATCTCGACAGACTGGACATCGGACATGTCGATGTCCTCGGACTGGTGGGGATAGATTTCCGTAAAGGGTTCATTGTTGATCATCACGTCGGTGACAACGCGGTCCTCAAGGCGGCCATCCTCAACCACCTTGTTGAAAACCTGCTCCAGATTCTGGAAATGTCCGATGCCGATGTCGTAGGGCTTGCCGTCAATGACTATCATGCTTGTCTCCTCCTTGAGTGGGATGATACTTTTTTCCGAAAAAGTCGGTTCCGAACGATCTATTCAATAACCATGCCGACTACGCGAGTTCCGTGGCCAGCGAAATGAACAGGGCGCGGTAGCGCTCAATGAGCGCCATAAGGGAACCAAGATCGTCCCCACACTGTTGCGACTCAAACATCCAAAGCAATCCCAGTATATTAAGACGAGAATCAGCAGACAGCACATTCTGCAGCCGCTGCCAGGAGGCGAGAAATTTTGCCTTGGCCTGTGGTCTGGGATTGGCAGCCAGGACCATGGCCTGCCTCGACAGCAGAAAAAGCAGATCCGCCCCGCTTGTCAAAATATTGGACATGTCAGCCCTCATTGCAGAGCCGAGCAACTTCCCCAGGCCGGTGGCTCCCTCAAGCGGATCGCCATCAAGAAAGGGAAGATAGCAGGCCCGTTGCAAGGCGATCCACAGACTACGATCCGTCTGGTCGTGGCCAGAAAGGGAAAGAAGATCAAGGAACCCGGCGTTTCCGGTGCGGGTGAGCCAGACCCTGGCACCTGGACAAGAATCGCTCTCCCGTCCGGTCATAAGACGGTCCAGAGCCGAGAACACGGCCTCGGGCGTCACCGTCCTGCGGCAGGCGTTGTCGTGGGGGCAAACGGTGCCGAATCCGCAGGGATGACACGGCAAGTCAGGCTCAAGGCAAATGTTTCCCTGCCGGTAGGGGCCAGTATCCCAGGGCTGGGCCGTGGCCAGGAACACAGCCACCAGCGGCACGCCCAGACCGGCGGCCAGGTGCATGGTGCCGGTGTCGTTGGTGACCAGGGCACGGCAACGCGACAGCACGCTGGCCAGCCCGGTCAGCGATGTACGGCCCATGAGGTCAATGCAAGGGGACTCGTAGGCGGTTCGAAACCGCTCGCCAAGAGGGATCTCGTCCGAACTGCCAAGCAGCACGGGAACCAGCCCGAGCCGCTCCCTGGCCAGCCGGGCCAGGGCCACGAAATAAGCCACAGGCCAACGGCGGCACTCCTCGCTGGCACCCGGCTGCAGGGCCAGGAATCCCCCACCCTGCCAGGCACCATGATCCCCGGCCAACAGGTCGTCGGCCCGTTCCAGCTCCGCCGGATCGGGCCGCGCCAGAACCAGGCTGTTGCCCTCATCGCGCAGCCCGGCCACGCGCCGGAATATATCGCAAATATTAAATGGGCTGGCTCCGCGATTGGCTCCGGCCATCTGCAGGAAAGCGGCCCAGGACGACGTGTCGGCGTTGAATCCGAACTGGTCAACACCAAACCCGGCCACTCGGGCGTCCGCCGGGGTCAGGGCGCGGGTGAGCAGCCGCGAGGACACTGACGGCGTCAGGTTGATGACCACATCTGCCGGAAACAAGGCCGGGATATCCGCGGCAAAGGCGGCCATGTCGCGGACGGCCAGCCGCCAATCCTGATCAATCCGGGCCAGCAGGCCGGCGCCCGGCAGTGGAAAGACCCGGTCCACGCCGTGGAGCAGACGGGCAGCCGAGGCAAAATTCTCCAGGCACACCAGCCCGACGCGATGCCCCAGGGCCACATGCCCCGAAATGACGGGCTGGGTCTGAATAAGATCGCCGAACCGGGTCAGATTGATTATCAGCACATTCACAAAAGGGTCCTCGGATGGATCGGGCGTCAGGGAATCATCACTTTATCAAGACGAATGCAAATTTGACGCCGTCCCGTCTCAGAGTCCGGCCCCGGCCTGAACCAGACGCACCAGCTTCTCGGTGGACTGGATGGCCGCCTTGAGCCGGGCGCGTTCTCCGGCATCCAGAGCGGCGGGGTTGACGAGGCTGTGCGGCCTCACGCCCTCGGCCTCGCACGCCAGGCCGATCTCGAGCCGCTTGCGCTGGAGATACTCCCAGGCCGCCAACAGCCGTTGGCCATGGTCCGCCGAGACGTGCCCGGCCTCGGCCATGGCCCGGACGCGATCACAGGTGTTGCTGGGACCGAGGTTGTATTTGAGGGTCAGGATGCGGGCACTGTTGGTCAGGTGGGCCAGCACACTGTTTTTTATATTGAGATGCCCCTGCCACGGCCCGGATCGCTCGGTGATGAAGGCGCCGAAAATGGTCAGTGGCAGCCGGTAATCCGTCAACTCGCCGATGAGCAGGGACAGGACGATGGGCTTGGTGCGGACGTATTCCCACAGCCGCTCACGCAGCTTATCCGCCTCTTCGGGAGAGCCGAAGAGGCCGCGAAAGTCGAGGATCAATCCCGACTGCCACGCCCCCTTTTCAGCCGGATTGGAAAGCCAGCCCGTGAGCCGCAACAACCAATCGTCATAGGAACCTCGCCACTGCCCGTTGGAGACCATGACCCCACCATCGCACAGGGGAATGCCCGCGCCGTCCAAAGCCACCACTATGGACTGGGCCACGTCCTCAAGATCGTCAGGATCGACCCCCTCGGCCACGATCATCCCATTGTCCTGATCCGAACCGATGACCTGCTCGTCGCGACCGCCCGAGCCGAATTCGAGAAAAGTGCATCGGCGCAGCCAAGGGGCGTCCTGGGCGTGGGCCTCCAAGACCGCCTGAATCACCGAACGGTTGTAGGCCGAGAGCCGCTTGCAGGTCTGTTCGGCGGAGAGCCCGGTGTCGAGCCAGTCCTGCACAAGGTCGCGCCGGGTGCTACGCAGCCCGGCGAGCTTACCGTCGCGAGCCATCCTGAGCAGTTCGCGGTCTAGCCCGGCGGGTGCGCCAAAAACAGCCTCGAATTTAGGACCAGGGAAGCGGGAATGCCCGGATTCGTCGCTCACATCGCGCTCCATGGCCGCCCAGGCGACCGTTTACCGGCAAAATGGACCCGTTAACCGCAGGGATGACCAGCTCAGGACCCGCGACCGGACGAGTTTGACCGTTTACCTGAAATGCCATGCCCCGGACTATATTACTACTTTAAAAAGACCCCAACGGCAAACCTGCTAACCAAAAGGGGGCACACCATGGACCGAATCGAAAGAATCAGAAAACGACAACTCAACTTCGCACTTGGCATCGGCATTCCGTACTTCGCCTTTGTCATAGGAATCTTCCTGCTGGTCTATCTGGCAAAGGAAACCGTCACCAGTGTGAACATCCTCAATTTCCCCCTGCACTATTGGCTGGTCGCGGTGGCCGTCTATCCCGTCACCTGGGCGCTGTTCATCTGGTACGTGGGCAAGGCCAACGCCATTGAGGACGAGATAGAAACCATCGCCCAGGGGGAATAATCATGGAAACCGGATACCAGATACCTGTCACCGCCCTGGTGCTCATCGGGCTGATGCTGGCCTTCACGGTGATAACCTCCGTGATGTTCCGTAAACAGAAAACTTCGGCCGACTATTACCTGGCCGGACGCAAGGTCAACTCGTTCATCAACGCCTCGGCCATCTCCTCGGACTACCTCTCCGCCGCCTCCTTCCTGGGTGTGGCAGGCGTGGCCTTCCTCTACGGCTTTGACGGCATCATCTACGCCCTCGGGTTCTTCGTGGGCTACATCGCGCTGCTCCTGTTCCTGGCCAGCCCGCTGCGCAAGTTCGGCCGCTACACCGTACCCGACTTCGTTTCCGAACGGTTCCACTCCAAGACGGCCCGTGTCCTCGGCGTCATCGGCGTGCTCTTCGTCTCCCTCTTCTATATGGCCCCGCAGATGCTCGGCGCGGGCAAGGTCATGGGATTGCTCCTGGGCATGGAGTATGACATGGCCATCATCCTCATCACCCTGATTATCACTGTCTACGTCACCGTGGGCGGGATGAAGGGGACCACGGTCAACCAACTGGTCCAGTTCTGGATTCTCTTTGGCGCCATGTTCCTGCTCGCCTTCATCCCCTTTGTGCTCAAGGGCTATACCTACACCGACGTGGTGCAGTTCCTCGCTTCCTTCAAAGGGCCGGAGCCCGAGACGGGCAAGATGTTCGACGGAGAGGCGTACACTGCCCCGGCCTTCTGGCTGACCAGCCTCAAGGACACTCTCTCCCTGCTCCTGGCGCTGATGTTCGGTACGGCCGGGCTGCCGCACATCCTGGTGCGCTTTTACACCGCTCCCGATGGCAAGGCCGCCCGTCGCACGGTCATCTATGTGCTCTTTCTCATCGGCATGTTCTACATCCTGAGCCCGTATGTGGGCCATGTGGTCCGCTACATCTACCTCCAGGGCGACGCCCTGGGCGTCACCCAGCACCAGATGGCGTGGCTGGCCGAAAACGGCCAGAACCTGGCCGTGCCCGTGGCCGGATCGTACTTCGGCGGCCAGATCCTGCTCGGCATCGTGGTGGCCGGGGCCTTCGCGGCCATCCTCTCCACCGTGGCCGGGCTGATCATCGCCTGTGCCGGAGCCATTGGCCACGACCTGGTGGTCAACGTCTTCAACCCCAACATGCCCGAAGTCACCCGCGTCAAGGTGGCCCGCGTGGCCTCGGTCTTCGTCGGTTTTCTGGGTATCCCGCTGGGCCTGTGGGCCGAAAACATGCAGATCGCCATCCTCGTGGGCCTGGCATTCGCCATCGCGGCTTCCACCTTCTTCCCGGTACTGGTCATGGGCGTATGGTGGCCGAGGATGACCAAAAACGGCGCATGTGCCGGGCTTGTGGTCGGCATCATCGGATCGTTCGCCATGATCCTTGGCAAGGGCATGCTCCCGACCTTCCTCCAATTCAACAACCCGGGCGGATTCGTCATGATCATCAGCTTCCTCGCCATCTACGCGGCCTCCAAGATGGAAATCGCCGCCAAGGGCGAGGCTGCCCTGCCCCACGACACCAAGGAGGTCATGGCCATCCTCCATGGCCCGGAACAGGCGTAGCTCTCCTCAACTCCATACCAACGGCCGCGTCCATGCCGGGATGGACACGGACGCGGCCGGGGCGGGGGCCGTCGCGACAGCGGCGAGCCCCCGCCCGATCATGGGGGACCAGACCGGCCCGAGGAATTGGCTCCTTGACACCGCGCCGCGCCGTACATACTTAAAAGGCCACCCACAACACCAAGGAGACGCATCCATGAGCTACGACATCAGGCTGGTCAAACTCGTCAGCGGCGATATGGTCATCGGCAAGTTCAACACCGAGGCCAAGACCATTGAAGAGCCCGCGACCATTCAGGCCATGCCCACCCAGCAGGGAACACAGATGGTGCTCCTGCCCTTCGGCTACCCCTTTGACCAGGAAATGCACGGCGAGATTTCCATGGATCACGTCCTCTTCGAGTACAAGTACTGCCCCGAGGAGTTGAAGACCAAATACATCGAGGCTGCCACCAACATCTCCCTGTCCAGCGGCGGGCTCGATCTCTCGGGTGCGGGCGGCGGGCTCAATCTGGGCTGATCGCCTTCCTTTTGACACCTGAGGGGAACGGGGCCGGTTCTTGAACGGACAGGCCCCGTTTCTTGTTCATACCCGCACCAAGGACACGGCGCATACATATGAAAGAACTGCTGCCCATTCTGCCCCGCCCCTCCCGCTACATCGGAAGCGAATGGGGCGTTGTCCGCAAGGACCCGGCCCGGGTGACGGTGCGCTGTGCCCTGGCCTTTCCCGACATGTACGAAGTGGGCATGTCCTATCTCGGACAACGCATTCTTTCCGAAGCGGTCAACGCCCATCCCCGATTCTGGGCCGAGCGCGTCTACGCCCCGTGCGTCGAGACTGCGGCCATCCTGCGTGATCGCGGCGTCTTTCTGGCCACCCTGGAGTCCGACACGCCTCTGGGCGAACTGGACGCCGTCGCCTTCAGCCTGACCCACGAGCTCTGCTATACCAACGTCCTTTACATGCTCGACCTTGGCGGCATCCCGCTCCGGTCGGCCCAACGCGACGAAACCCACCCGCTGGTCATTGCGGGCGGAGGCTCCACCTTCAACGCGGAACCCATGGCCCCTTTTTTCGACGCCATGGTCCTCGGAGACGGCGAGGAAACCCTGCCCGCCATCCTGGCCTGCATCGAGAAAAGTCGGCATGTCGGCGAATCCCGGGAGCAACTGCTGCGCGGACTCATCGACATTCCCGGCATCTATGTGCCCTCCTTTTTCGCAGACCAGGGACCGGGGATGCCCCTCAAGCCGCTGGTGGAGGGATACGAGAAGGTGGAAAAGGCCGTGGTGGCAGACCTGAACGCGGCCCCGTTCCCGCGCGGTACGGCCGTGCCTTACGGAGCGGTCCACGACCGGCTGACCATGGAGATCGCCCGCGGCTGCACACGGGGCTGCCGCTTCTGCCAGGCTGGCATGATCTACCGCCCGGTGCGAGAGCGCTCTCTGGAGACCCTGGACGACATCCTCACCCGAGGCCTGGCCGAAACCGGCTACGAGGAAACCTCGATCCTCTCCCTGTCCACGGGCGATTTCTCGGCGCTGGACACTTTCTTCACCCGCAGCTTCGACAAATGCGCGGCCGAGCAGGTCTCCATCTCGCTGCCCTCCCTGCGTGTGGGCTCCCTTTCGGCCCCCATCATGGAGCGCATCTCGTCCATCCGTCGCACTGGCGCGACCCTGGCACCCGAGGCGGGCAGCCAGCGCCTGCGCGATGTCATCAACAAGGGCGTGACCGAGGAGGAACTCATCGACCACGTCCGCCTGCTGTTCGACAACGGCTGGCAAGGCGTCAAACTCTACTTCATGATCGGCTTGCCCACAGAAACCGATGCCGACCTTGACGCCATCGTCGACCTCTGTCTCAAGGTGCGCGATGCGGCCGGTCGGCACGTCAAGCGACTCCAGGTCACGGCGGCCGTATCGCCTTTCGTGCCCAAGCCCCAGACCCCGTTCCAGTGGGAGCCCCAGCTTTCCTACGATGAAATATGCCGCCGCATCGGCCGTCTGCGCGACGGATTCCGCGTCCACAAGCGGATCAACCTGAAATTCCATGAACCGGAAATGACCACCCTTGAAGGGCTTTTCTCCCGAGGCGACAGACGGCTGGCCGAGGTGGTGGAACAGGCCTACCGCGACGGAGCACTCTTCTCAAGCTGGAAGGACCACCTCTCCCTTGGGCCTTACCGCAAGGCTGTCGAGGAGCTTGGCCTGAGTTGGGATGAATTCACTGGCCCACGCGACCCCGAGTCCCCCCTGCCCTGGGACCATCTCTCCTGCGGGCTGACCCGACGCTTTCTGCTGACCGAGCGCCAACGCGCCCTGGCCGAACGCGTGACCGAGGACTGTCGCTACGCTGCCTGCCGCAACTGCGGGGTGTGCGGACACGACGACCACATCTCGACCCTGACCGCCCAGGCCCACAAGAACATCCGGCCCCGACTGGTCTTTACCGAACGAGACCAGGAGGGTGAGCAGCCAGCCTATTCGCTGGACAAGCCGGACCTGACCATCCGCGCCGCCCACTTCCGCATCTGGTACCAAAAGACCGGCCCGGCCGCCTTTTTGAGCCAGCTTGAGCTTCAAGCCGTATTTGAACGCGCCCTGCGCCGGGCCGGACTACCGCTCAGCTTTTCGGCCGGATTTCATCCCATGCCCAGGCTCTCGTTCGGCATGGCCCTGCCGGTGGGCGTGGCCAGCCGCCTGGAGTGGATCAATATCTTCTTGCGCGAAGACTTTGATCCCGACGAAGTCACCGCCCGGCTTGACCGGGTCATGCCCGAAGGGCTGTCACCCCTGCGCACCGAGCGGCTGGACATGGGCAAACGTCAGCCCCAACCTGTGATAGAGGACTTTGAGCTGCTTCTGCTGCGCGATGCGCCGCAACATCTGGCCCAATGGGCCGCATTCATGGAATCCGACAAGTTTTTGATCACCAGGAAAACAAAGCGAGGGACCAAGGACGTTGACATCCGGGCCATGGTCGCAAGCGCCGTCACATCCGACGACACCGTAACCCTGACCTGCGACTGGCGCGAGGGCTACATCAGCCCGCTGGCTCTGATCCAGACCGTGCTCAATGGCGCCACGCTCCTGGACTTCAACCTGACCAAAACAGCCCAGCGATTCGCCTGAGCCACCTCAGAACAGACCGGAACGTCCGCCCACGGTGATGCTGACGCGTTTATAAACCACGACATCCCCGCCCTCCCGGGGCTGCATCTTGATCAATACGTCGGTCATGCCGTTCTCCATACCCGTAAAGAGATACCTGGCGCTCCCGCCGTCTCGCTCCAGGTAGCGCTCCAGCCGAAGCACGGTCGGGTCAAAGGACGCTCCCACCAGCGTGTGGCCGCTCCTCAGGGGCTTTGGCAGGTCCAGGGCCAGCACCTCACCCTTTTCGATGGTCGCGACAAAGTCGAACCCGCCGTACAGATCAAGACTTTTTGCCGGCGAAAGCCCGGTTGCAGCATCATAAGATGCGCCACACGCTGCGGCGAGAAGAAGAAAAATCGTAAAACAGGTGTTTAACACAACTTTACTGAACATTATTCGCAAAACACCCCTTGCGCAAACATTGCGCCCGCTATTGTTAAAATTCCGTGAAGCGTGTATTACTGTCCCGTTTTCGTCCGCCCTTATACCGCGTTGTCCGGTCCAGGCCAACCCGCCTCCCGGGAGCAGGGCCGACTCACGGCAAGGGCATGGAATGATCAGGTGTACGCCCACTGCCGAGGCGTATCATATCACAATGGAGGAATCCCCATGAAACTGCTGCCGAAGAAATCCGCCAGCACCTTCTCTCTGTTCATTGTCGCCACCGCCCTGTGCGCCATGCTGCTGGCCGGATGCGGAAACGACCAACCCAAGGAACAGGCCCAGCAGGCCGCTCCCGAGGCACCCGCCGCCCCGCAAAAAGTGACGCTGAAACTGGCCATTGACGCCGATCCGGTGTCCCTTGACCCGCATGTCCAGCTCTCAGGCGGCATGCTCCAACTCTCGCACATGGTCTTCGATCCGCTGGTCCGCTACGACAGCAAGGACATGCACTTCGTTCCCCGGCTGGCTGAACGCTGGGAGCGTATCGACGACCTGACCATGCGCTTTTTCCTGCGCAAGGGGGTCAAATTCCACTCCGGCAATGAATTCACGGCCGAGGACGTGGCCTTCACCCTGGAGCGCCTCAAGAAAAGCGAGGACTACAAGGGTCTCTTCGAGCCCTTCGTGAGCGCCAACATCGTGGACCCATACACCATTGATCTGATCACGGCCAAGCCCTACGGCCTGGTCCTGAACATGGCCACCTACATCTTCCCCATGGACAAACAGTTCTACACCGGCACCGACGACAAGGGGCTGGAAAAGGACCGCATCGTCAAGACCGATTACTCGTTTGCCAACGAGAACGAGTCCGGCACCGGCCCGTTTGCCGTCACCTCCCGAGAACAGGGCGTGCGAACCGTGTTCACCCGCTTTGCCGACTACTGGGACAAGAGCGGCAATGTGGACGAGATCATCCTCACCCCGATCAAGAACGATGCCACCCGCGTGGCCGCCCTGCTCTCCGGCGATGTGGACTTCATCTTGCCCGTGCCGCCCCAGGATCTGGACCGCATCGGCAATACCCAGGGCCTCAAGCTGATCACCATGTCCGGCACCCGCATCATCACCATGCAGCTCAACGGCGAACGCAACCCGGCCCTGAAGGACCCCAAAGTCCGTCTGGCAATGGACTACGCCTATGACAACCACGGCGTGGTCGAAAAGATCATGAACAACTTCGCCACCGCCGCAGGCCAGATGAGCCCTGACGGATACATGGGCCACAATCCCGAGCTGACCCCCCGTTTCGACATGGAAAAGGCCCAGGCCCTGATGGCCGAGTCAAGCTTCCCGAACGGCTTTGAAGCGACCATGATCGCCCCCAACAACCGCTACGTCAACGATGCCAAGATCGCCGAGGCCTTCGTTTCCATGATGTCCCGGCTTAACATCAAGATCAGCCTGAAGACCATGCCCAAGGCCCAGTACTGGGACGAGTTCGACGCCCAGGTGGCCGACATCCAGATGATCGGCTGGCATGCAGATACCGAGGACTCCGGCAACTTCTACGAGTTCCTGTCCATGTGCCGCAACGCTGAGACCGGCTACGGCCAGTACAACTCCGGCAACTACTGCAACCCACGTGTGGACGAGCTGACCCTGGCCGCACAGACCGAGACCGATCTGGACAAGCGCGCCGCCATGCTCCAGGAAGTGGAAAAGATCCAGTACGACGAGGCCGGGTACATTCCCCTGCACTGGCAGAACCTCTCCTGGGCCTCCAAGAGCAACATGAATACCGAAGAGATCGTGAATGTCATGGACTTCCCGTACTTCGGAGACCTGATCGTCGAGTAGCCTTCGGGCCGCACTTGCCAACGACGCAAAAGACACATAAGGGGAACCCTGGCCTGACCGGGGTTCCCCTTTGACGACGCCCGGACGCGGCCAAAACGGCATCCCCCGGACCAGAAAACGCCACCATCAAACGAGAAACCATGTTCGCATTCGCCATAAAACGAATCCTTCAGGCGGTGATCGTCATGCTGATCATCAGCTTCATCGGATTCGCCATCAAGCACAATTTCGGCGACCCGGTCCGCGACCTCGTGGGCCAGCGGGTCACACCGGCCGAACGGGCGGAAATCCGTCAGAAGCTGGGCCTCAACGATCCCTTCATGATCCAGTATGTCCGTTTTCTGGGCGCAGCGGTCCAGGGCGACCTGGGGCAGAGCTATTTCTTCAAGCGCCCCGCCTCGGAAGTGATCATCAAAAAGGCCCCGGCCACGCTGGAACTTGTTTTCTGCGCCTCCCTGATCATCGTGCTGCTCTCCGTGCCCCTTGGCATCTACGCAGCCATCAGGCCAAAGACCCTCTTCAGCCGGTTCATCATGAGCGGGTCCATTGTCGGCGTATCCATGCCGGTCTTTCTCACGGCCATTCTGCTCATCTACATTTTCTCGGTGGAATTGAAATGGCTGCCCTCGTTCGGCCGGGGCGAAACCGTGCTCCTCTTCGGCTGGTGGGACACCGGCCTGCTCACCGTGGACGGCCTGCTGCACCTGATCATGCCTTCCATCGCCCTCTCGTCCATCATGCTACCGCTTTTCATCCGCCTCATCCGCTCGGAGATGATGGAGGTTCTTGAGAGCGAATATGTCAAATACGCTTGGGCAAAAGGCCTTAAACCCCGCCGCGTCTGGTGGGTCCACGCCTTCAAGAACACGCTGTTGCCGGTCATCACCGTGGGCGGTGTGCAGCTTGGCATCATGGTCGCCTTCACCATTTTGACCGAGACGGTCTTTCAGTGGCAGGGCATGGGCTCCATGTTCATCGAGTCGGTGGAGCGCTCCGACACCTCGCTGATGGTCGCCTACCTCGTCTTTGTCGGCTTCGTCTTCGTGCTGGTCAACACGGCGGTGGACATCATCTACGGTCTTGTCAATCCCACGGTGCGCGTGGCGGGGAGGAAGTAATGCAGACCAGTTGGACCCGCTTCAAGGAATCCTACATGCTCCACAGCTTCCTGCGCGACCCTGTGGCGCTGTGCAGCTTCATCATCCTGACCACGCTGGTGTTTTCCGCCTTTGCCGCGCCCGTCATCGCCCCCCACAATCCCTACGACACCCGCACCATCAACGTCATGGACGCCCGGACCCCACCCTCGTGGTCCGACAAGGGCGATGCCAAGTTCCTCCTCGGCACAGACTCCCAGGGCCGCGACATTCTCTCCACCATGCTCTACGGTATGCGCGTCTCGTTGATCATCGGCGTCGGTGCGGTCTGTCTGCAGGCGGCCATCGGCATTGTGGTAGGGCTGCTTTCCGGCTATATCCGGCGCCTCGACACCATCCTGATGCGCATAGCCGACGTGCAGCTCTCGTTCTCCACCTACATGGTCGCCATCTTCATCGGAGCCATCGTCCAGACCGTTTTCGGCGTGGCCGGGTATAACAAGGTCGCCGTGCCGTTGCTCATCGTCATCATCGGCCTTGCCGAGTGGCCTCAGTATGCCCGCACTGTACGCGCCTCGGTGCTGGCCGAGCGGCGGAAGGAATACGTTGAGGCAGCGCGGGTCATCGGTCTGCCAAAAACACGCATCATGTGGCGCCACATCCTGCCCAACACCCTTTCGCCGGTACTGGTCATCTCCACCGTGCAGGTGGCCAACGCCATCATGAGCGAGGCGGCCCTCTCCTTTCTCGGTCTTGGCATGCCGGTGACGCAGCCCTCACTCGGCTCCCTGATCACAGCGGGATTCCAATACATCTTCTCGGGTTCATGGTGGATCACCACTTTCCCCGGCATCCTGCTCGTCACCCTGATCCTGGTCATCAACCTCCTTGGCGACTGGCTCCGGGACTTCCTCAACCCCAAACTGTACAAGGGGTAGACCATGGAACCGCTCATCGAAATAAAGAACCTGCGGGTCGATTTCGCTCTGCGCTCGGGCATGGTCCGAGCCTTGCGCGACGTGACCCTGACCATAAACAAGGGCGAGCGCCTCGGTATCGTCGGTGAATCGGGCGCGGGCAAATCCGTGCTCGGATTCTCCATCATCAATCTTATCTCCAAACCGGGCCGGATCACTGGTGGCCAGATCATCTTCAACAACCAGGACATCTCCAAATATTCCTGTGAACAAATGCGCAAAATCCGGGGCGACCGCATCTCCATGATCTTCCAGGACCCGATGATGACCCTCAATCCTGTCCTGACCATCGGCACCCAGATGAAGGAGACCATCCACGCCCACCGCAACGTCTCGGACAAGGAGGCGGAGGCCATCTGCCTCGACAAGCTGCGCAAGGTCTACATCCCCTCGCCGGAAAAACGCCTGAACCAGTATCCCCACGAGTTCTCCGGGGGCATGCGTCAGCGCATCGTCATCGCCATCTCGTTGTTGACCAATCCGAACCTGATCATCGCCGACGAACCGACCACGGCACTGGACGTGACCATTCAGGCGGAGATAATGGACCTGCTTCTTGAGCTGTGCGAAACGGAAAACATGGGGCTCATCCTGATCACCCACGATCTGGCTGTGGTTTCGGAAGTCACCCAGCGCATCGCGGTACTCTACGCGGGCAAGGTGGTGGAGATCGGCCCCACCCGACAGATCATCGACAACCCCCGGCATCCTTACACCCAGGGCCTGATCCAGGCCCTGCCGCAGATGGCTGGCGGCGCCAGACGACTCAACCAGATTCCGGGCATGATGCCCTCACTGCGCGACATGCCCTCAGGCTGTCCCTTCCAGCCGCGCTGCACGGTGCGCATCGACAAATGCCTTCACGAAATCCCCCTGCTCACTGCGCCGGAAGACGGCAGTCAGGTCGCCTGTTTCGTGCGCCAGGGAGGGATGTGACCATGCAGCCGATCCTTGAAATCAAAGACATCGACAAGCACTTCGACATCTCCGGCTCCCTGCTCGACCAGTTGAAATTCCGGGGAGGCAGGCTGACGCGCCAGCGCACCGTGGTCAAGGCGGTCAATGGCGTATCCTTGAACGTCCTCCCCGGCGAAACCTTGAGCGTGGTAGGCGAATCCGGCTGCGGCAAGTCCACCCTGGCCCGCACGGTCATGGGACTGTACCGGCCCAACCGAGGCGAGATACTCTACCGAGGCGAGCGCATCGATCACCTCGACTCCTCGTCCATGCTCCCCTACCGCACCCGGATGCAGATGGTCTTTCAGGACCCCTACGCCTCGCTGAATCCGCGCATGACCGTGCGCCAGATTCTGGAAGAGCCTGTGCGGTTCCACAATCCCTCCCTCAACCGGGACGAGGTTGCCGACCGGGTGGCCGAGGTCATGCGTCAGGTGGGCGTGGACCCGGTCTGGGCCACCAACTTTCCCCATGAGTTCTCGGGAGGGCAGCGCCAGCGCATCTCCATCGCCCGCGCCCTGGTGGTGGGGCCGGAGTTCATCGTGGCCGACGAACCCATTGCCGCCCTTGATGTCTCCATCCAGGCGCAGGTTCTCAACCTGCTCATGGACGCCCAGGAAAAACTCGGCCTGACCTACCTCTTCATCAGCCACGACTTAAGCGTGGTCCAGCACATCTCCACCCGGGTTGCGGTCATGTACCTCGGTTGCGTCTGCGAGTTGGCCACAGCCAAAGAGCTGTTCACCAACCCGCGCCATCCCTATACACAGGCCCTGCTCTCGGCCATCCCGCGCCTCGGCGGGCGGGCGGGCGGCCATGTCAAACTCTCCGGCGACGTGCCCACCCCCATCAACCTTCCTCCGGGCTGCGTCTTCCACGGCCGCTGCCCTCACGCCGACAATCGTTGCCGCCGCGAAATTCCGGCCACGCACACCCTGCCCAGCGGCACGGTGGTGGCCTGCCACGCCGTGGAGGAAGGCCGCATCTGATCCTGCCCTGAAGGGCCCATTCGGCCCGGACCCACCGCAACAAAACACCAAGGGGACGGCCGAATCGGCCGTCCCCTTGTCATTGATCCAATGGGATTCGAAAACTCAGAGCACGAGGTTTTGACGCAGTTCGTCGAGTACGCTCTCCTTGTCAAATGGCTTGACCAGATAGCAGGTGGCGTGGGCCTCGAAAAAGGCCCGAGTGACGTTAGCATCGTCCACCAATGAGGTGATCATGACCAGCTTGAAGGCATCGCGGGGGGCGATGCCTCTCTGCGCCTCCCGGCTGCGCATGGCCTCGGCCGCCTCGTGGCCGTTCATGCCCGGCATCAGGATGTCCATCATGACCACGTCGTAGGGGACACCCTCGTTCTGGGCCTGGCCGAAGAGAAGCAGCCCGTCCTCGCCGCTGGCCGCGCCGTCGCACCGGGCAAAGGGCGCCAGCGCGGTCTGCAGGTAGAGCACGATGCTCTCGTCGTCGTCCACGATGAGAATCCGCATGATGACAACAGCCTAAAGCTCTATCCCGTATTTCTTGATGGCAGCCATGCCGCCCTGGACGTTAATAACATCGTCGAACCCCTGTTCATCAAGAATGATCTGGGCCTCGTAGGAACGGGCTCCGGTGTTGCAGACCAGAACCACGGTCCTGTCACGCGGCACCTCATTGATGCGTTGACGCAACTCGCCCTGAGGGATGTTGTGCCACCGGCCGGGGTTACGCTGCACATAACCATCGGCGTCTGCCTCCTCGCGGCAGTCGATGAAGTGGCAGGTGCCCTCGCCGTTACTGTTCCACAATGTAGCGAACCCGTCAGGGCCGACACCTCGATTGATGCCGTCAAGCACGTTGTCCGCCACATTGGCCAGGGAGTTAAGCACGTCCATTGCCGAGGCAAACGGCGGCGCGTAGGCCATCTCAAGGTTGGAAATGTCCTCCACCTTCGGATTGCGGGGCAGAATGGCGGCAATGGCATTGATGCGGCCGACCATGGCATCGCCCGAACTGCCAAAGCCCTGCACTCCCAGTACACGACGGGTCTTTTTGTCGACCACCATTTCCAGGGTCATCAACTCCTTGGTAGGATAAAAATGCGCCCTGTCCAACTGGACCTGAAGTACGCTTACGGCATCGTACCCGGCGGCCAGGGCCGCTTCAAGGCTCAGACCCGTCCCAGCCAGGGAGGTCTCGAAAAGCTTGACCACAAAGGAGCCGACCACGCCCGGAAATCGGGCCTCGCCCCCGGCCAGGTTGGTACCGATGACCCGGCCCTGTCGATTGGCCATGGAGCCAAGCGGCAGAAAGGCGGGCTGGCCGGTAATCAAATGCTTGACGACGGCGCAGTCACCGCCGGAGTAGATATCCGGGTCGCTGGTACGCATGTATTCGTCCACCATGACCCCGCCGCGGTCATGCACGGCAAGCCCGGCGTCACGAGCCAGCTCCGAGACCGGCACAACGCCTGCCGCAATGATCACCGCATCGGCGTCCAAGGTCCGCTTGTCCGTGACCACGCGCTTGACGCGGCCGTTCTCGCCCTCAAGAGCCCGAACCGACTCGCCGAAGTAGAAACCGACGCCCTTCTCTTCCATATGCCGCTGGGCCATGGCGGCCAGAGTCGGGCTGACCAGCCTGGGCATGAGCTGGTCCGTGATCTCCACCACGCTGGTCTCGATGCCCCACATGTCTGCAAAGGCTTCGGCCATTTCAAGGCCGATGAAACCCGCGCCGATAACAACGGCACTTCCCACCTCGCCCTTGGCGATACCGTCGCGGATGCGCGTGGCGTCGTCCGGGTTGCAGACATAGCTGACTCCGGCCAGATCCTCGCCCGGCAGGCCCAGCCTCCGTGGCGTGGCCCCCGTGGCGATGACCAGCTTGTCGTAGTCGAGCACCGTGGTCTCTCCTGTAGTCACATTCTCTACATGGACCTGCTTCCGCTCCCGGTCGATACGCGTGGCCCGGGTCAGGGTGAGCACATCCACCCCTTTGACATCCTTGAAGAACGTCACATCACGCACCATGTGAAAACTGGTGGTGGAGAGTTCTCTCGCCTCGGACACGTCGCCCGAGACAAAATAGGGAATACCGCACCCCCCATAGGAGATGAGGCCGCTCTGGTCGATCATGGTCACGGTGGAGCCGGGCTTAAGTCGCTTGAAGCGGCAGGCGGCTTTGGGCCCCAGGGCAACGCCGCCGATCACTACGATGTGCTGAGCCATATTCTGTCCTTGCATGCTTCTCGCCCCGCCCGTCCCTCGGCGGCCGGATGCGGTTATTTCAAAATGGTCTGAATGCTCCTGCCAAGACGCCTGATGCCCTCCTCGATGCGGGGGGCGTCGGAGTTGGAGAAGTTGAGGCGCAAGGTGTTATCGCCCGTACCGTCCACATGGAACGGCTGGCCCGGCACAAAGGCGACCTTGTCCTTGATGGCCGCATCGAACAGGTCCATGGACGAAGCGCCCCGGGGCATGGTCGCCCACAGGAACATGCCGCCCTCGGGCTCGATGATGGACACTTCGGGCGGGAAATACCGGCGGATCATCTCGACCATGACCTCACGCTGGGAACCGTAGCGTTCGCGAATCAGGGCCACATGCCCCTCTATATCATTGGTTTCCAGATAGCGGCGCATGATGGCCTGGGCCACGGTGCTGGTGTGCAGGTCGGCCGCCTGCTTGGCGATGACCAGTTTGTCGAGAACGGCTCTGTCCGCCACCAGCCACCCCAGACGGAAGCCCGGAGCTGCGATCTTGGAAAACGAGCCGCAAAGAATGCCGGGATTTTTACGCAGGGAAAAGATGCTCGGCAGGTCGTCGCCCATGAAGCGAAGTTCGCCGTAGGGGTCGTCCTCCACAAAAAGCACACCGTACTCGTCCAGCAGCCGGGCGACGGCCTGGCGCTTGGCCAGCGAATAGCTGACGCCCGACGGGTTCTGGAAATTGGGCACGGAATAAAAACACTTGGCCCCGGCCCTGAAGGCCGCCTCAAGCTCGGCCAGATCCGGCCCGTCCGGCTCAAGGGACACGGAGACGAACTCCGGCTCAAACAGCGAAAAAGCCTGGATCGCCCCGAGATAGCCGGGCCGCTCGATGACCACCTTGTCTCCCCTGTCGATGAAGACCTTGGCCACCATGTCCAGTATCTGCTGGGAGCCCGTGGTAATGAGAATGGAGTCCGGGTCCACATCAAGCCCCCGGTTCTCCTTGTAGCGGCGGGCGATGATGGCCCTGAGCCCGGCGTCGCCCTCGGTGGTGGAATATTGCAGGGCCGAGGCCCCGATGGTGGAAAAGACCTCGTGAGCCGCCTTGTCCATGGCTGCAACGGGAAACAACTCCGGGTTGGGCAGTCCGCCCGCAAAGGAGATTATTTCGGGATCAGCGGTGACTTTGAGGATTTCACGAATGAAAGAGCGGTGAACGGTGCCCATGCGTCGGGCAAAAATGTCGGCCATTATCTGCTTCCTCCAAATGAGGAGGGATACTCCGAAACGGCATCACTGGCAAGCATCCTAAGCGGTCAGGATCGGACAGCCTGTGAAGCAACTACAAGGGATTCAAGCCACATAGAACCCGAAACAGAAAAAGAAAAAGGGGCCTTGAGCCCCTTGGATGCTATTCCTTGTCAGGAGACCAGCTGGGGTCGCGATATTTTTCGGGGTTGTAGAGACGCCAATCGGAGCCGTCGTCATACTTCTCGTCCGCACCTGGGTACGGCGTGTAGATCTTCTCTTCCTGGTGGTCCTGGTCCCGACAGTCGAGCTGTCCAACGTACGCCTTTTCCATGACAAAAAACCTCTACGGTCTCGGAATTGCGCCCGCAATGCAGGCAAAAAGGGCCGGGCGACAGCGCCGCCCAGCCCCTTGGTGAATCAATTACCCGGCCGTGTCAAGCCTCGGTTTGACGTACAATTCGCCGCCGGAACAGTCGTTGATCACAAGCAGCGGAAAGTCCTTGACCTTCATGGCCCGGATCGCTTCCGGCCCCAGTTCGTCAAAAGCGATGACCGTGGACTCGGTGATGGAGTTGGACAGCAGCGCCCCCGCACCACCTGTGGCCCCGAAGTAAACACCCGTATGCTCGCGCATGGCCGCCTTGACCTCGTCGCTGCGCTTGCCCTTGCCTATGGTGGCCTTCAGGCCCAGGCTGTGCAGCCTTGGAGCGTAGGTGTCCATGCGGTAGCTGGTGGTGGGTCCGGCCGCGCCTATGGGACGGCCCGGAGGAGCCGGACTGGGGCCGACATAATAGATGGCCGCTCCCTTGAGGTCAAAGGGCAGATCCTTGCCTGCGTCCAGCAGCTCCATGAGTTTCTTGTGGGCCGCATCGCGGGCTGAATAAATGGTTCCGTTCAGAAAGACCACGTCTCCAGCCTTGAGTTTCTTGACATCCGCATCGGTCAGCGGGGTGTTCAGGATGTATTGGGCCATTAGAGCTCCACCTCCTCGTGACGCTGGGAATGACACTGGACATTGACCGCCAGCGGCAGACTCGCCAGATGGCAGGGTTCCATGGTGATCTTGACGCCGAGCACCGTGGTGTTGCCGCCAAGTCCCATGGGGCCGATGCCCAGGGCGTTGAGGGCGTCCTCAAGCTCCTTCTCCCTGGCCGCGATGTCCGGGTCGGGATGGGTGTCGTCCAGGCGGCGCATCAGCGACTGCTTGGCTATCTTGGCAGCGTGGTCAAAGGTGCCGCCCACGCCGATGCCGATGACCGTGGGCGGGCACGGATTCGGTCCGGCCTCGGCCACGCGCTCGACCACGAACTTCTTGATGCCCTCCCAGCCCTGGGCCGGGGAGAGCATGGTCACTCGGCTCATGTTCTCGCTGCCGCCTCCCTTGGCCATGTAGACCAGCTTGAGCCTGTCGCCCGGAACCATGTCGAAATGGATGATGGCCGGGGTGCCGTCGCCGGTATTGGCCCGTGTCAGCGGATGGCAGGCCGACTTGCGCAAAAAACCATCGGCGTAGCCCTTGCGTACGCCTTCGTTGATGGCTTCGCGCAGGTTGCCGCCCACAACGCGCACATCATCGCCCACCTCGACAAAAAACACCGCCAGTCCGCAGTCCTGACATAGCGGCAGCTTGGTGTCCCGGGCCAAATCGGCGTTCTCCAGCAACTGACGCAGGACTTCCCTGGCCGAGTCACTCGTCTCCTCGGCCATGGCCTGCTCGAACTTGGCGCGAACATCATCAGGCAGTTCGGTATTGGCCTTGATACACATGGCCGCCACCGCGTCGATCACGTTCTGAACAGGAATCTCTCTCATTATCTGCCTCCCTTTGGCGAGATGCACCGGAGGGGAATGCCTCCGGCGGCCAGAGAGCCTTTTGAAAAAGGTTCTCTGGACTCTCCAAAACTTTTTGGCGAAAACGGCGAGGACGCCGTTTTGGGGTTGTTTCTGTCATGCGGAGGGCGACGAAAATTCCTCACGCGCCCCTCCACGCCGCCGTCCGGCTCGCCCGCCTCTCCTGCCCTTCCTGGCGGTGTGGCACCAAGAAGTTCTGGAAGGGGGTCCGGGGGAAACCTCTTTCAAGAGGTTTCCCCCGGCCGCCGGAGACATTCTCTATTCTACTTCCTGAAGATACGCTTGAGGGACGTGATGCCCATCTTGCGGCGCAGGAAGCCGAGCTGGTTCTGCAACGGCAGGTGCTTGGGACAGACATCCTCGCAGGCCAGCAGGCCCATGCAGCCGAAGATGCCCATGTCGTTGCCGATGATCTCGTAGTAGTCGGCATCGGTCCGCTGGTCGCGGGGATCGATAAGGAACCGGGCCACGCGGTTGAGGGCCGCCGCGCCCAGGAAGTCCTCGCGCAGGCGGGCCGTGCCGCAGGCGGAGATGCAACAGCCGCACTCCACACACCGCTCAAGCTCGTAGATGCCCACCGCGGTCTTGTTGTCCATCCGCTCCTCAAGGGCGGCGGGATCGAACTCCTTGTCGGTATGAATCCACGATTCGGTCCTGGTGTACATCTCGCGAAACCAGCTGCCGGTGTCCACAGACAGGTCGCCCACCAGCTTGAAGACCGGGAGGGGCAGCAGGGTGATCTCGCCGGGCAGATCCTTTGTCTTGGTATGACAGGCCAGCCCGGGGCGACCGTTGATGACCATGCCGCAGGAACCGCAGATGCCCGCACGGCAGCAGAAATCGAACTGCAACGACGGGTCCTGTTCTTCGCGAATACGGTTGAGGGCGATGAACAGGGTCATGGCGTCGGTCTCTTCGAGAACAAACTCCTCCATGTGAGGCGTGGACAAGGTGTCCTCGGGGTTATAGCGGAATATATTGAATTTGAGCAGTCTGGACATGGTCTATTCCTTCTTGTCGTCGGCGCTGATGATTTCGGATTTGCCGTAGCCCCTGTCGCCCGGGGGAATCTCCACCACGGTGGTGGCCGGTTCGTATTCCAAGGTGGGCAGGGTGTCGTCCGGGCTCTTCCAAATGGCCAGGGTGCGGGTCAGCCAATCGCGGTCATTGCGGGCCGGGAAGTCCTCGCGGTTGTGGGAGCCCCGCGACTCGGTACGCATGAGCGCGCCGTAGGCGACCATCAGCGCAAGCTTGACCTGTCCTTCTAGCTTGAGGGCGGCGGCCAGCTCGGGATTAACCCCCTTGCCATCGGAACGAAGGCCCACGTTCTTGGCCCGCACCAGCGCCTCCTGCAACGCGGCAACGCACGCATCAAGCCCCTCACGGGTCCTGAAGATGTTGGCTCCCTTGTTCAGCGCCTCGTGCATGGCCGCGCGGACCCTATAGACATTTTCCGAGCCGTTGCGGCATTTGACCAGGGCATCGATGCGCGTCTGCTGGCGCTTGACGGCGTCGCTGATAAGGGCTGTCTGGAAGATGGTCTCGCATCCCTTGAGATACTCGGCGATCTTGCGGCCCACGATGCCGCCCGCCACCACGGTCTCTGCCAGGGAGTTGCCGCCCAGCCGGTTGAAGCCGTGCATGTCCCAGCAGGCGGCCTCGCCTGCCGAGAAGAGGCCCTTGAGTCCATAGGCAGCGCCATCCTTGTTGGTACGCACACCGCCCATGGAATAATGCTGGGTGGGGCGCACCGGAATGAGCTGGTGGATGGGGTTCACGCCCAGGAAGGAAGTGCAGATTTCGTAGACCTCGCGCAGCTTGCCAGTGATGTGCTCCTCGCCCAGATGGCGGATGTCGAGCCACAAATGCTCGCCGTAGGGGCTCTTGACCCCGTGCCCCTCGCGCATGTGGTGGGTCATCCAGCGGGAGACCACATCTCGGGAAGCCAGCTCGGCCTTCTCGGGCTCATAAATGTCCATGAACCGCTTTTCGTTGACATCAAGCAACGTGCCGCCGTCGCCCCGGCACCCCTCGGTGACCAGGATGTCGGTGGGCACGATGCCCGTGGGATGGAACTGGACAGCCTCCATGTTGCCCATGGGCACCACGCCGGTATCCACGCACATGGCATGAGCCCCGCCGTCGCAGATGACGGCATTGGTGGTGTTGGGGTAGATGCGACCGAATCCGCCCGAGGCAATCATCACCGCCTTGGCCAGGTAGACGCGCAATTCGCCGCTGCGAAGACAACGGGCGACAACGCCGGAGCAGGTCTCGCCGTCGTGGATCAGTGCGATGGCCTCGGTCTTGTCATGGACCTCGACGCCCATCTGGGCGCAGCGGTTGTCCATGGTACACATGACCGCGTGGCCGGTGCCGTCCGAGGTGTAGCAGGTGCGCCATTTGGCCGTGCCGCCGAAGGAGCGGGCCATGATCAGCCCCTCTTTCTCCTCCTTTTCGACTTTTTCGAACTGCTTGCCCCCCTTGAAATAAATGGACTTTCCGGGCACCACACGGTTCCAGGGTACGCCCCAGTGGGCAAGACGGCGCATTTCTATGGGAGCCGCGTCGGCAAAGAGGCGGGCCACCTCTTGGTCGCAACCCCAGTCAGAGCCCTTGACCGTATCCTCGAAATGGACATCGGGACAGTCGCCCTCGCCCATGACGCTGTTGCCAAGGGAAGCCTGCATGCCGCCCTGAGCGGCCGATGAGTGGGAACGTCTGGCGGGCACCAGACTCAGACAGATGGCGGAGAAACCAGCGTCGGCGGCCTCCACGGCCGCGCGCTCGCCAGCAAGACCCGCGCCGACAACAAGCAAATCGGTGTAGACAGTCTGCATGACGATTTCTCCGTTAGTTGACGCTGAGGAAGAGGAACCGGACCAGGGTGATCAGGCCGATGCCGATGAAGACCAGAGTGAGGATGTTCTCGCCGCGTTTGAATCTGGCGCGATCCTTGTCCTTGACGAATCCCCACTTCACGGCGATGCGGTAAAGGCCGATGCCCACATGCAACTCCACCAGAGGAAGCAGAATGAGGTAGAACACGGCCCAGAAGCCGGACTGGATTCGCTCGGCCGACTTGATGGCGGTAATAGGCAGATCGGTCAGAACCACCCACATGTGGATGGACCCCATAAGCAATATGATCATGGCCGACACGGCCTGGACCACCCACAACCAGGTGTCGCCGTGACGCAGCATCCTGGCGTGCTGCCAGATGGTCTTCTGGCCGTCGAAGCGAAAGGGAATTTTCCGCGCCGCGAGCACGAAATGGGTCAGAAAAAGCAAAAAGACGAGGGGGCCGCCGACCTGGGCCATGCCGGTGGCTTCGAAGAATTCCGCAATGGCGTCCATGACGGCCGGGCTGATGACAACGCTGGACACCAGTATCATGTGACACCACATGAACAGGATCAGACCGGCCCCGGACAGCATCTGGACCCAATCCATGGCGCCGTCCCATTTTCCGGTTCTGCCAGCAGGTGCGTAACTGATGGACATTCACTTCCTCCGTTTTGTTGAACACACAAAAAACCCTTGACAAGCAATCCAGATTCCCTATGCCGGGCCAAGGATTCTTGTCAACATTCCCACAGGGAACACAGGGTGGAATGTCCAGCAATTACGAGCAAAAATAGCCCGTAACCCCCTTTGATTGCTCGGTCAAACACCAGGTTGTCCCCTAGTGCGTTTTTTGATCGAACCGACGCCGCCGCCAGCAATCGAACTTGGGAACATGCCGAAAATTCGCACCGGAACAGGATTGTGGTTTTCATCCCGCCCCACCTCGGGTAGTGTCGTCCCCTGCCACGCAGCTCAACCGCAACACCGCTTGCCTCAAACCCATCCCGGTATTAATTCACATGAATCGATCCACGAAAATCAATCAGATGTCCCAAAGGGGCGCAACCCCCGGAGAAACAACATGTTTAGAAAATTCCTGCTGTTGGGAGCACTCATTATGGTCCTGACCGGGTGCCAGACGCACACCAGCAAGACAAGCCCGGCTGGCTCGGCAGCCACCGCGCCGCCCCTGCTGACCCAACGTAATGCGGAAGACACGCGCATCGTCCGACTGGAAAACGGCCTGACCGTGCTGATCAAACAGGACGACCGTTTTCCGCTGGTCAACGCCCGCCTCTACGTCCACGCCGGCAGCGGCTACGAGACTCCTGAAATAGCGGGCATCAGCCATCTGCTTGAGCACATGGTATTCAAGGGGACCAAAAAGCGCGGCCCCGGCCAAAGCGCCCGCGATATAGAGGCCGTGGGCGGCAGCATGAACGCGGCCACCAGCTTCGACTACACCGTCTATTACGTAGAGGTGCCTGACGAAAAATGGAAAATCGGGCTCGACGTGATCACCGACATGGCCTTCAACGCAGTCATAGATCCCGGCGAATTGGCCAGCGAACGGCTGGTGGTGCTCGAAGAATTGGAACGCGGCGAGGATACCCCGGGCAGCAGGCTCTTCAAGACGCTTCAGGGCATGGTCTGGCATGGCACCACTTACGAATGGCCCATCATCGGTTATCGCGAGACCGTTTCCGCCCTGACGGACAAGGACATCCACGCCTATGTAGCCGAACACTACCAGCCCCAGTCCATGCTCCTGGCCGTGGTCGGCAAGGTGGACCCGGACGCGGTCCTGGCCGAAGCCAGACGGCTGCTCGGCGGACTGAAAAACACCCGCCCCTTCTCTCCGCCCGAGCCCATTGCCGTGCCCGCCGAGGGCAACGGACCCCGCGTTGTCACTTTGCCGGGCAAGTGGAACAAGGTCTACCTTGGCGCCACTTTCCCCATTCCCCATGCCGCCTCGGCCAAGATTCCCGGCATTGAGCTTCTTTGTCAGTTGCTGGGGGGTGGCGATTCCTCTCGCCTGTACCGGACCTTCAAATACGACAAGCAATTAGTGGACGACATCTCCCTTTCGCCCCTGTCCATCGAACGCGGCGGCATGCTCTACCTGAGTGCCACCCTTGATGCAGACAAGCTCGAAACCTTCTGGACCGAACTCATGGCCGAGCTGGCCTCCTTTGATCCGCAAGACTTCACGGACCGCGAGATCGAACGCGCCCGGCTCAACCTTGAGGACTCCTTGTTCCTGACCAAGGAAACCCTCTCCGGGCTGGCCAGCAAACTCGGCTATTTCCATTTCTTCGAGAACGGCGAACAGGCCGAACGCAACTATCTTTACGCCCTGAGTCACACCGGCCGGGACGAGCTGAAGGCCCTTTACGGGGAATACCTGCGTCCCGACCGGCTGTCCGCCTGCGTCCTGACCCCCGAGGACGCGACCACGACAGGCGACAGACTGACCGCTATCGCCGAGGAGGGCTGGCCCCTCAAATCCCTGACCGCCTCCCAGCTGACGGCGAGCATGCCGGATCAGGCGCGGGAAATTGCCCTTCCCGGCGGGAACACCCTGGTTGTGCTGCCGGACGACACGCTGCCCTACACGGCCATGAGCATCTACTGGACCGGCGGCGACGGCGAGCTGACCCCGGAGCAGCAGGGGCTGGCCGCCCTGACGGCCAAGGCCCTCACCCGAGGCACCATGACCATGTCGGCCACAGGGATTCAGGACTTCCTGGCCGATCACGCAGCCGGTGTCGGCGCAAGCTCCGGCCGAAACGTCTTTGCCCTGGAGACCAAGTTCCCGTCCCGATTCACGGGCGAGGTGCTGCCCCTGGTCCGCGACATTCTTACGGCCCCGGCCTTTGACACCGCCGAGATCGAACGCGCCCGCCAGGACCAGATTGCCGCCATCAGGCGGCGCGAGGACCAGCCCCTGGGCCTCGCCTTCCGCCATCTCTTCCCATTCCTCTACAAAACCGGGCCATACGCCCTGCTCCACCAGGGCACCGTTGAAGAAGTGCAGGCCATGACCCGGGACGACATCGTCCGCTTCTGGGGCAGGCAATCCATGCAGCCCTTTGTCCTGGCCGTGTGCGGGCAATTTGACGGCCAGGAGATCGAAGACTTCGCCGCCGGGCTCTCGCGGACCATGACCGCTCCGGGCACCGCCTACCAGTACACCAGCCCGGAGTGGAACGACACACGCGAGATAATGCTGCATCTGCCGGATCGCAGCCAGTCGCACCTGATCATGGCCTTCCCCGCGCCGGGCCGCACCGACCGTGAAGCCTCGGCCGGGCTGGAACTGCTCAAGGCTGCTCTGTCCGGGCAGTCCGGCCTCCTCTTTCGCGATCTGCGCGACGGGCAGGGACTGGCCTACGCTGTGACCTCGCTGCTCTGGCAGAGCCGCAACACCGGCTTCATCGCCCTGTACATCGGCACCAGCCCGGACAAGGTGGACCAATCCCTTCAAGGCTTCCACCGCATCCTGGCAGACCTCTCGGCCAAACCGCTTCCAGAGGCCGAGTTGGAGCGCGCCCGCAACATCCTGACAGGGGACTACTACCAGGAACACCAGTCGCTCATCTCGCGCAGTCGCGAGGCGGCATCCCTGCTCACCCAGGGGTTCGACCGGGAGTACGACCATGAAATCATAGAACTGGCTCGCACAATCACGCCCGAACGGATTCGCCAGCTCGTCCGGGAGTACCTGGACCCGGACAAGGCGTACTTGATGCAGGTCACGCCCTGACGGGCCAAACCGTGTCCAAACCCAGGGCCGGGCCGCTTTCGGGCGCTCCGGCCCTTTTCCAGGGCAGCGAGGGCCAAACCGCTTCAAATGCTTGCCCATGTCCGCCCGGTGGGCTACAACTCGTCAGCACCGCTTCAAACACCAGCATCCGGGGGGACTGACCCATGGCGCTCATTTTCGGCTCGCCCAAGAAGCAGGGCTCCTTCAGGGAAGATGTCAAGACAGACCACCGTCTGACCCTGGCCAAAGACATGTACATGGCCGGGAAGATCAAGATCGTGACCACCGAGACCATACCGGGCCGGGAAATCCAGTCCGCCTTCGGGCTCATCGTCTGCCGCAGCTACGTCTTTGACAACGCCTTCCACGGACTCATGGCCCAGGCTGTGGATGTCAACGCCGACGCCATCATCGGCTACCGCGAAAGCGTGGCCTTCCACCCCGAGGGAGACAAGTATTACTCCTGCTACGGCACTGCCGTACGGATGAAGAAACCCAAATAGCAGCTCCCGCCCCGACGCGAAAAGCCCGCCCCGGCAGATGCCGGAGGCGGGCTTTTTGTCGTTCATCAAACAGTCCGGGGCTACTCGCGCATTCCCAGCCGCCGGTCCATGAGCAACAGATCGGCCAGGGTCAGTGCGGCCATGGCCTTGAGCACCGGGTTGATGCGCGGGATGGCCGCGATGTCGTGGCGGCCGCCCACGGTAATGATGGCGGCCTCGCCCGAGCGGGTCACAGTGCGTTGCTCGCGGGAGATGGAGGGGATGGGCTTGACGTAGGCCCGGACCACGATGTCCTGCCCCGAGGAGATGCCGCCCAGTACACCGCCCGCATTGTTGGACGCGAACCCCTCAACGGTGATGGGGTCGTTGTTCTCGCTGCCCAGCATCCTCGCAGCCCGGCATCCGGCCCCGATCTCCACGGCCTTGACCGCGCCCACAGACATGAGAGCCCCGGCCAGCCGGGCATCGAGCTTGTCGAAAACCGGCTCCCCGAGCCCGGCGGGCACCCCGACAATACGCACCTCCACCACCCCACCCAGGGTGTCGCCCGAGGACTTGACCGCCTTGACCCGCTCGTCCCAGGCGGCCGGGGCGTCGGGGTCAGGACTGAAATAGGGACGCTCCTGCGCCCCCTCCCAGTCCACCAGCCGGGCCGGAATGCCACCCAGCTCCACGGTGCAGACATACACCGCTATGCCTTCGGCACGCAGAAGGGCCTGGGCCACAGCCCCGCCCGCCACGCGGCTGACGGTCTCGCGCCCGGACGAACGGCCCCCGCCGCGATAGTCGCGCAGGCCGAATTTGGCCTCAAAGGAAAAATCCGCATGGCCGGGCCGATAGATGTCCTTGACGGCCGAGTAGTCAGCCGAACGGTGGTCAGTATTTTCCACATGAAAGGCGATGGGGGTTCCCGTGGTCATTCCTTCAAAAACGCCCGAGAGAATGCGTACCTGATCCGCCTCCTTGCGCGCCGTGGCGGCCAATCCCCCCTGCCCCGGCCTGCGACGGTCCAGCTCGCGCTGAAGCACAGCCTCGTCCAGGGGAATCCCGGCCGGGCAACCATCCACGACCCCCCCCAGGCCCGGCCCGTGGGATTCGCCGTAGGTGGTCAGCCGAAACAGTGTGCCGTAGACATTGCCACTCATACCCGCTCCCTAATGGTTGGAAATTCTCTTCGGCGCTGGCTCCCCGCCATCCGGATTAGTATACCCGCCCGCCCCGACTGTCAAAACGGGTCAGCCAAGCCGCCCCAACTCCCTCACGGCCCGGTCCGCCACGGCGTCAAGCTCCCCCTCGTCCAGGACGATGTCCGCACAGGCCTCGTAGAGCGGGGCACGAGCGGCCAGCACCTCGCGCACTTCGTCGGCCACGGATTTGCCGGTCAGGGAGGGCCGCTGGGCCTCGTTGGGGTCGCTTGCCAGTCGCGCCGCGAGGGTCTCGACCGAAGTACGCAGATACAGGACCGCGCCGCCTCCGAGGATCTGCCGGTTGCCCTCGCGCAGGACGATGCCACCGCCGCAGCCGACCACCCCGGACAGGGCCGCGGCCCGCTCCAGGGCCTCGGTCTCGCGGTCGCGGAAGGCGTCCCAGCCACGGGCAGCCACGTAGTCGGCGATCTCGCAGCCCACGGCCTCCACCACCAGATGATCTGTATCCACGAACCCGCAGTTCAGGCGGCGGGCCAGGGCACGGCCCACAGTGGTCTTGCCGCAGGCCCGCGGCCCTATGAGAAATATGGTCTTTTGTGCGTCCATGGCCGGACAGTAGAGCAAAACACCGGCCTGTTCAATGGTGGGCTGGTGTTCCGTCTTTGCAATCGGGAGGAATGCTGCTAAATTCACCCGGCCATCGCAACATCGAGCACGGGGAGTCACCCATGAAGACCGCCATTTTCGGATT
This sequence comes from Pseudodesulfovibrio alkaliphilus, assembly GCF_009729555.1. Lineage (NCBI taxonomy): Bacteria > Pseudomonadati > Thermodesulfobacteriota > Desulfovibrionia > Desulfovibrionales > Desulfovibrionaceae > Pseudodesulfovibrio > Pseudodesulfovibrio alkaliphilus. Next base: position 188,286 of record NZ_WODC01000002.1, on the reverse strand, counting down.
TTCCGGTTCAGGCAAGACCGATCTTTTCGCCGCCCTGGCAGGCCCTTCGGCCGCGTCAGCGGGCAACCGGGCCATGGTCAAGGTGCCCGACAGCCGCCTGGACCCGCTCATCGAGCTCTTTGATCCCAAGAAAGTCACCTACAGCGAGATCGAGTATCTCGACATCCCTGGCGGCGGGGGCAAGGGAACCGGCCTGGGCGAGCGGGTGCTCAACGAGGTGCGGCCCTACGACTGCTTCATCGGCGTGCTCGACGCCTTCTCCGGCATGAATGATCCCAAGGTCCAGTGGCAGGCCATCGAGGCGGACATGATGGTCACGGACATGGCCGTCATCGAAAAACGGCTCGAGAAACTCGCTCTGGACAAGAAGAAGAACAAGGCCCTGGTGGACCCCAAGGAAGAAGACGCCCTGGCGCGGGCCATGACCATGCTTGAGGAGGAACGGCCCCTGCGCACCGATCCGGCCGTGGCCGCGCTGCCGGAGCTCAAGGGCTACAAGTTTCTCTCGGCCCGGCCCATCCTCTATGTCTGGAACTGCCCGGAAGGCGAAGAGGCGTCCATCTCCCTGCCCGAGGAAACGCCGGGCATGGCCCATATGGCTGCCTCGGCCAAGCTGGAGCGCGAGCTGGCAGAGGTGGACGATCCCGACGAAAAACGCATGTTCCTCGACGATCTGGGTATCGCCTGCTCGGCGCTTGAAACAGTCATCGCCAAGACCTACCACCTGCTCGGACTCATCTCCTTCCTTACTGCCGGCGAGGATGAATGCCGCACATGGCCGCTGCGCCGTGGCTCCACCGCCCCTCAGGCGGCCGGAGTCATCCACTCCGACTTCGAAAAAGGCTTCATCCGGGCCGAGGTCATCGGCTACGAGGACTTCCTGCGGGCAGGCACCTTCAAAAAGGCCAAGGAACTGGGCCTGGCCCGGCTCGAAGGCAAGGAATACGTGGTTCGCGACGGCGACATCATCGAATTCCGCTTCAACGTCTGATCCATGCTGACGAGTAGCCTCGGGCTACACCCGTCTGGCGTCAAATCCGTATTGACCCTGCGCGGCTTGGTCACGCAACTCGCAAACGCGTTCAAACACTGCCGCCCGCTTGAGCATGTCGTCCATCGGCATGAACAACCCCGCGGTCAAAGCGTAGGTTTCCAGGAACTCCCGCCGCTCGTCGTCGGTCCGGCAGAATGGACCCGTCGCTGCGGCCGAGGCCATGAACAGCCCCACATCCACCCAGCGGCTGGAAACGCCCCCGTTCTCCCAGTCCACGAGCCACGCCCTGCCCCTGTCCTCGTCCACCACAAAATCCGACAGCTGGGTAGAACCGTGGGTCACCACCCTCTCCTCCCCAGCCAACAGCCGTGCGGCCTCATCCGTAAGGCGTTGCAGTTCCTTGCGATGTGATGGTGGAATCGTGACTGCGCTTCCGCCACACATACCGTACACGTCCATGACCGGGTCGTCGCGCTCCACAAGGGCCTCGACCTTGGGAAGGACATGAATCAGCCCCAGGGTATGAGCGGCCAAGCGCCAGTGGATTACGCTGACAAGCGGCTGCCCGGACAGAAATTCCATAAGCAAGGCACCCGTCGGCCGACCGTCCACCACAGCCGCCTCGTCGCAATAAAATGGCCGGGGCGTGACCCCGGAAGAACGAACCGCCATCAGTACGCCAAACTCGTAGGCGATTCGGGCCATGACCCCGAAACCGCCGCCCCGCGTCAACCGAAGTAGATACCGGGACTCCCCGTATAATTCCTGTATCTTGACCATGAAGTTGTCGTTGTTCCAACGCGACCCGAGAGGCACGATCTGCTCCTTGGGATTATCGGGAAACAACCACCTCTTTTCCTTCAGGAATGTGGCAACAGCCTGTATCGAATTCATATTTCCGCTCATTCATACCCTGCTGGCATCTACCAGCGCACCAAAAGACTTGCCAAAACAAGAACGGTAACTAATATATGACTATGAACACACATGACACGGATACCACAATGCGCGAAGTCGCCATCGAATTGGGCGATTGCCGCAACTGCCGGGGCTGCATCGACCTCAATCCCGACATTTTTGGCTGGGACGAGGTACTGGATATGCCTTTTGTCACCCGTTCCCAGGTAAGCGAGGACGAGGTGCAAGACATAATGAACTGCTGCCCCGAAGGGTGCATTGTTTTTGTAAACGAATAACGCCGTGTCAAAAGCCCGCTTGTGATCCGACCTCACTCGCCCTCCCCGCCACCATGCGGCAGGGAGCAGGACTCGCTGCAACAGGTGCCAAAGAGGAACCCGCAGTAGGTGTGGAACACACGGGTCTGCCGTTCGCGCTGCTCGTCGGTAAGCGGCGTGACCGTCGCCCGCGACACCATGTTCAGCAAGGAATCCCAGTCAGGCAACGCGGCCATGCCCGTGGCCTTCACCTCTCCTGTAGATACATCCAGAAGCGAAGCGGTCATGGTATCCGTAACCAGGGCGTAGGGCACGGGTCCACCCTCCATAAGCCGCCCGGCGCACACGGTCTCCCGCTCGAAACTGCCCACATTGCCGGCACAAAAGAGGATCAGGAAAATCGGTCTGCCCTGCTCGTCGTAAACCACGAAGTCAAGGGGGCGCTCGTACTCCTCGCCATCGACACGGTACGTCAATCCCACCTTGGCGCGAATACGTTGGCGCGGGTAGCCCTTCTCCTCCACCAACAACCGGGCCAATGCCTGCCGGAACTCTTCAAAGGTGGTCTCGTCGATCTCCTCGCCGCTCAGGTAGTCTCGCAGCGTGCCTCCAAGGCTGGTTTCATGCATGGCTCCTCCTCCCACTCCCACAGGTTGGTCCGCAGAGATATATCCCAGTCTACGGCACGGTTCAGGCCGCGTCCACCCTTCCAACCCAATGGATATGACCTTCGCCCATGCAAAGGGGGAGCCTTCAGTGGAAGACTCCCCCTTGGTTTTGTCGTGAAAGCAGGACTGGACTATGGCATCAGGCTTTTGCCCGCCTCAACCGCCAGATTAAAGAGCGGAGCCGGAACCATGCCAGCCAGCAACACCGCACCCGCCAACAGCCCGGCACCGGCCGAAGCAAACCAGCTGTTGTCCGGGGCCGGGGTCAGGTCCGGGGTCTTGTCCTCGGTGAAGGCGTGGCGGAACAGGCTCAAGTAGTAGTAGATGGCAATGGCCGAGTTGAGCACCAGGGTGATGACCAACCAATTGTAGCCATGGTCCCAGGCCGAGGTGATCAGGAAGAACTTGCCCATGAAGCCCATGGTGGGCGGCAGACCGACCAGGGCAAAGGCTCCGGCGGCCAACGAAAAGGCCAACACCGGGGCTTTCTTGTACAAGCCATTGAGATCACTCAGCTTGAGATTGCGGCCATCCACGGCCACCCGGCAGACAACCCAGAATACCAGCAGATTCATGACCAGATAGGCCAGGGCGTAGAAGGCGGCTGCAGCCAACCCCTCGGGGGTGCCGCTGACAAGGCCGACCATGATGTAGCCCGCGTGGGCCACGGACGAGAACCCGAGCAGCCGCTTGATGTCCGTCTGGGCCAGGGCCGCCAGGTTGCCATAGGTCATGGAGAGTGCGCCGAGAACCGCCAGCAGGGTGGTGATCTCAAGGCCCGGCTTGAGGAACACGGCCAACCGCGCCAGGATGACGATGGCACCCATCTTGGGCAGCGTGGCCACAAAGGCGGCGGTTTCGTTGCTGGCCCCCTGGTACACGTCCGGGCACCAGAAGTGGAACGGGAACAGGGCCAGCTTGAAGAACATGCCGCCCAGGAACAGGCACAGGCCAATCACGGCCATGGGCTGATCCGCAAAGGTCCACGACTTGCTCATCAGTTCGGCGATGTAGGTGGTATGCTGACTGGCCATGATGTAGGACAACCCATACAAGGCCAGGGCAGTGGCCACCGCCCCGAAGAGGATGTACTTGACTCCCGCCTCTGCCGCACCCTTGTTCCTGGCTCGCAGGGGGATGACTGCATAAAGGCTGTAGGAGGCCAGCTCCAGTGCCAGATAGATGGTGATCAGCTCCACCGCCGAGGAGAGTATCATCAGCCCAAGGGCCGAGAAGCCGAGCATCATGTAGTAGTCGCTGCGCTTCCCCTCGGCCAGCGTGGGTTGCCGCGCAGCGTTGATGACCGTGACGAAGAAACCGAAAGCGATGGCTATCTTGAAGAACTGGGACATCATGTCTACCCTGTAGACATCCCAGAGCATCAGGCCCTCATGGCCGTAGTTGACTATGGCCACAAAGAACCCGAGTCCCGCCCCAAAGGGCAGCCATTTTTCCACCACGGGTTTCCATTCCCTGTCGCCCAGGCTCTGAATGGTCAAAACCAGGACCAGACACAGGAAGTACAGTTCCGGAACAACCAGAGTGATATCGAAGTTCACGTCTGCCACTCCCTATTGCTTGTCCGCAACTGTGCCGAAGATGGCAGTTGCGGCGGTTTGCATTGGCTGCTCGGTCTCCAGATGGGCGACCTTGCGCCTGTCGAAGTCCTCAAGCAGCTTTTCGATGGACGGGTCGATAACCTTGAAGAACAGGGCGGGGTTAAGCCCGATCCAGAGCACGAACACCGCGGGAATGGTCAGATAGACCCACTCCCTGGCGTTGAGATCCTTCCACGATCTGGCGGTGGAAGGCTTGCCCCAGGCCATCTTAAGCGACACGCGGAACATGTAGGCCGCAGCCAGAAGCGCACCGGGCACGCAGAGCAGACCTATCCAGAGCGACTTCTGGAAGGCGCCCACAAAGACCAGTATCTCGCCCACGAATCCGTTGGTCCCAGGGAAGCCGAACGAGGCCAGCGCCATGAGACCCCAAAAGAACATGAAGGCGGGCATGTACTTCCCAAGCCCCAGGTTCTTCTCAATGTCGCGGCTGTGGCTGCGTTCGTAGACCGCGCCGATCATCATGAAGAGTGCGCCAGTGACGATGCCGTGGTTGAGCATCTGGAAGAGCGCCCCCTCCACCCCGCGCAGATTGAACAGGAAGATGCCCAAGGTGACAAAGCCCATGTGGCCCACCGAGGAGTAGGCCACCAGCTTCTTGATGTCCGACTGGCCCAGGGCAATGGCTCCGCCATAGATGATGGAGACAATGGAGATGGCAATCATCATCGGAGCGAAGTATTCGCTGGCCGCAGGTGTCAGCGGCAGGCAGAAGCGCAGGAACCCGTAGGTGCCCATCTTCAGCAGAACGGCCGCCAGAATGACTGAACCGGCCGAAGGCGCCTGCACATGGGCCGCCGGAAGCCAGGTGTGGAACGGGAACATGGGCACCTTGATGGCAAAGGCAAGGGCCATGGCCAGGAATGCCCAGAACTGGAAGCGGAAACTGAAGGCATGCTCCATCAGTTCGGGAATGGCAAAGGTGCCGCCCGTGATCCTGAAGGCCACGATGGCCGCCAGGAGCAGGGTCGAACCGGCCAGGGTGTACAGGAAGAACTTGAGGGATGCGTATTTCCTGTCGTCGCCACCCCAGACTGCAATGAGCAGGTACATGGGGATGAGCATCGCCTCCCAGAAGACATAGAACAGGACGAAGTCAAGCGCACAGAACACGCCCAGCACCGCCGAGGTCATGAACAGCAGGCAGAAGTGAAACTCCTTGACCCGCTTGCCGATGTAGGTCCAGGAGCACATGACGCAAAGCGGCAGCACCGCCAGCGTCAGCCAGACCATGAGTATGCTGATTCCATCCACGCCAAGGTAGTATTCCAGGCCCCATTGACGGACCCAGTCAAGGCGTTCGACGAACTGGAAGTCTGCGTTTGGTGTATAGCCGAGCAGCGGCACGGCCAGCAAAAGCTCGATGACGGACACCACGAAGGTGTACATCCGCACAACCTGGGGAGCCCGCAGGAAGAAGAGTCCGCAGGCCGCCACGAGCGGGAAAAGGATCAACAATGTGAGTACCGGATATCCGAAGTCCAAAGCTAGCTCTCCTTAGATTGTCCGGCTTAGCCGAAGTACCAAACAAGGGCGAAGATGCCCAGGCCAAGAACGGCGGCGTACGCCAGGTAGTCCTGCAGGCGGGCGTTCTGGACCTTGGCCCCCGCCCTGCCGATATTCCTGACGGTGTACGCGCTTCCGTCCACCACAGTGTCGATGCCCTTCTTGTCGAACCAGGAGGTGCCGTCACCCATACCGATGAGCGAACGCAGACCGATGGTGCGATAAACCTCGGTCCAGATGTCGTCGATCTTCGAGACCGGCCAGCACAAGGCCCGCATCACCACGCGGCCGAACAGCCGATAGAACCAGTCGAAATCGAGGTTCAACTTGGAATGCGGAGTAATGATCTCGCGGGTCAGGTAGAAGGCCAGGCCCGAGAAGCCAAGCAGCAGACCGGAGTTGATGACCTTGTCGATGGTCCAGGGATGGAAAGCGTGTTCAGAAACGAACGGCAGGTAGCGGTAGAGCATGTCGGGGTAAACGCCCTGAGCGATGCACAACAGGCCGGTCAGGGCCATGCCCACGTACATGTTCACCGGAATGGGCTTGATCTCGCCCGCGTAGTCGTGCTTGCCGCCCCAGAAGGCGAAGTACGGCAGCTTAATGCCCACCGAGATGAACGTGCCCACCGCCGCGATCTCCATGCCAAGGGCCAGCAGCGTATGATGGGCCTCGGCAGCCCCGGCGATGGTCATGGTCTTCGAGATGAAACCGTTGAAGAGGGGCATGCCCGAGATGGACAGGGCCGCCACCATGTACCAGACCATGACCCACGGCAGCCGGTAGGCCAGCCCGCCCAGCTTGTCGAGCTTTGCCGTACCCACGGCATAGAGCAGGCAGCCGGTGCCCATGAAGAGCAGTCCCTTGTAGAGGATATGGGCGTAGGCGTGGGCGATGGCGCCGTTGAGCGTCATGGCCGTGCCGATGCCGATGCCCGCCACCATGTACCCCACCTGGGAGACGATGTGGTAGGAGAGGATGCGCCGGGCGTTGTTCTCGATGCACGCGTACAGCACGCCGAAAACCGCCATGCAGGTACCGGCCACGGCCAGGACCTCCCAGCCCGCGAAGCCTCGGCAGAGCACATAGACCGCGGTCTTGGTGGTGAAGGCGCACATATACACTGCACCGCCGATGGAGGCGCGGGGATAGGCGTCGGGCAGCCAGGCGTGCAGGGGCACCACCGCGGCGTTGACGCAGAAGCCGATCAGAATCAGCCAGTCATAGAGCTGGGCCGCGCCGGGCTCGACGCCGATGAAAGCGAAGGAGCCGGTGGCCTTGAACTTGAGCAGCAGACCGGCCAGCAGGAACAGGCCGCCCACGGTGTGATACATGAAGTAGCGGAAGCCGGCGCCCACAGATTCCTTGGTCCGGGCCTGCCAGATGAGGAAGGTGGAACCGATGCTCATCAACTCCCAGAACAGAAAGACCGTAAGCAGGTCGCCCGCGAACACGCAGCCGAATCCGCCCGCCACATAGAGGGAGCCGCAGACGTAGTGCCCCCGGTCCTCCACATGCATGCCGTAGATGGCGCCAGCCACAGCGATGACGGCGAAGACCTGGCCAAAGACGATGGACAGCTTGTCCACCCGGCCAAGAACCAAGACCTGATCAAGATAGCCGATGGCGCCGTACATGCCCGGCTCGATGGTCATGATGCTGGCCAGGGCGATGAGCGGCGGCAGCAGGGCCAATGCGCCTCGGTAGGCCTTGTTCATCCATTGTTCTTTTGGGATGAACGGCACCAGAAGCGCCAGGGCCAGGAACGCCACGGAAGGATGGTAGAAACTAATCTCCATAATAGTCCTCCTTCCTGGCGATAAAGGGTTGAATGATCTTTTTCATGACAATGACCATCCCAAGGCCGACCACGAGACCGAATCCGGCGAAGAATCCTGGATACTTGTCAAGGCCGAAGTGCGGATGATGGGTGACAAAGGGGACGTTGAGCACCAGCAGCACGGCCAGCACCGCGAAGAAGATGATCTTCCACGTCTTCCTGTTGTCCCTGAATTTGGCGAGCAGCTCGCCCAGTCCGTTCTGACTCATTATTTCCCCCTAGAACTTGCCGAAGACGTTGACGAAGTTCAGGAACGTCTGCGGGTACAGACCCAGCAACACGGAGATGATCGCGGTGATGAACAGCGGCACGACCATGGTTTTCGACGCCTCGCTGTACTGCGCGATGTTCGCCTCGGGCGCGGCCGTCTTGAAGAAGGCGCGGTAGAGGATGGGCACGAAGTACCCCGCGTTGAGCGCGGTACTGGCCAGCAGCGCCAGCAAGAGCGGCATCTGCTCGGCCTGCAACGTGCCGTTGACCAGATACCATTTGGAGGCGAACCCGCAAACCGGCGGCATGCCGATCATTGAAAGCGAGGCCAGGCCGAAGGCGGCAAAGGTCCAGGGCATCCTGCGGCCAAGTCCGTCCATGAGGCTGATCTTCTTCAGATGCGTGGCCACGTAGATGGCCCCGGCAGCCATAAACAGCGTGATCTTGGAGAAGGCGTGGTGGGCGATGTGCATCACCCCGCCCTGCACCGCCGAGTCCGTCAGCATGGTCACGCCGATGACCACGTAGGAGAGCTGGGACACGGTGGAGTATGCCAGTCTCGCCTTGATGTCGTCCTTGGTCAGGGCGATGAGGGAGGCCGCCACGATGGTGAAGGCCGCGATGTAGGCTGTGGCTATGCCCAGGGTCGTGTCGCCGAGCATCGTGCCCGGCATGCCGACGAAAACGTCGCTTAAGGTCAGGGTGCCCGCCGTCTTGGTGCCAAAGCCCGAGAGGACGATGCGGCTGACGCAGAACACGCCCGCCTTGACCACCGCCACCGCATGCAGCAGGGCCGAAACAGGCGTGGGCGCGACCATGGCCGAGGGCAGCCAGTTATGGAAGGGCATGAGCGCCGCTTTGCCGATGCCGAAGATGAACAGCCAGTAGGTCAGCGCCACCAGCCTGGGATGCTCTGCCACCACTTCGGCGGAGAACATGCCGTTGACGATGTCGGTCAAATGGAAGTCCAGGTTGCCCACCAGCACATAGGTCAGAACCATGGCGGGCAGCAGGAAAAGCTTGGACGTTCCCATCAGGTAGACGATGTACTTGCGCGCACCCGACTTGGCCTCATCGTCCTCATGGTGGTAGACCAGAGGATACGTGAACACCGTAATGACCTCGTAGAAGAGGTAGAGGGTGAACACGTTGGCCGCGAAGGCCACGCCCACGGCGCCGAAGATGGCCACCGCAAAGCAGATGTAGTAGCGGGTCTGGGCGTGTTCCTTGAGTCCGCGCATGTAGCCGATGTTGTAGCTGGTGGCGAAAAACCACAGGAGCGACGCGATCAAGGCAAAGATCATGCCCAGGCCGTCTGCGGCAAAGGCTATGGTGATGCCCGGCATAATCGTCGTAACATGGAAGAACCACACCTCGCCGCTGAGTACGGCGGGAGCCATGGACAACACACACAGGAACGTGGCGGCGGCTGCGACAAAACTGACCGCCTCCCGTTTGTTTTCATCTTTCCGGTTCAGCCAGATAAAGAGCGGCGCGATCAGTGTGATCACCACCGGCAGGAGTATCCGGGAACTTTCTATGGTAACCCCGTCCATCATAGCTATTCCTTCAAGGTAGTGATGTCACTGGTTTGGGCGGAACCGAACCGCCGGGCAACGACCACGACTATGGCCAGCACGAGTGTGGCCTCGGCCGCTGCGAGTCCCATGACGAACAGGGTGCCGAGCTGGCCGAGGGTCGCGCTGAAGTCCGTGAGCTGGGCGGCTGCCACGATGGACAACCCCGCGCCATTGAGCATCAGCTCCACGCAGATCAGCATGCCGACAAGGCTTCTCCGCTGGGTCAGGCCATAAAGACCCGCACAAAGCAGGATCAGCGCAACGATTTGGTATAGGGTCAGGGCGCTCATCTATTTTCCCTCCCTCTTTTCCCAGGTCAGGAGCACGGCCCCGGCCATGGCCACCATGAGGACCACGGAGATCAGCTCAAAGGGCAGAAAGTATGAGCCGAGCAACCCTTCGCCCAACTGTTTGATGCTCACCTCAGCGGGCACCGCAATGGATTCCACCGGCCGGGTCATTATGAGCCAGCCAAGCACAGCGGCGGGTGCGATGGTGGCAGCCAGCCCGAGAACGCGGGTCTTCATGGGCACACGGCCGGATTCGTCGCCGCCGCTTTCCGCCCGGGTGAGCATCACCGCGAAGAAGATCAGCACACTCACCGCTCCGACGTATATGAGCAACTGCATGAAGGCCATGAAGGGGGATGCCAGCAACAGGTACATGCCCGCCACGCCGATCAGGGTGATGATCAGTCCGACCAGAGCGCGTACCAGACTGCTGCTCGAAACGGCGAGAATAGACCCGCCCAGAATGACAGCCGTGTAGACACAGAATGCCACTTTAGCCATTACTTCCATATTATGCCTCCTTTTGCGCCGCTGCCGGCCTGGCTTCGGGCTTGGGAGCCGGGGCAGACACCTCTGCCGCCTGCTCGCGCAGCCGGGCAAGAAGATCGATGTGCATCTCCTTGCGGGAGGTGGCCACCCAATAGATGTTGCTGGAAAACCGCAGCGTGTTGGCCGGGCAGTTGTCGATGCAGGTGCCGCAGAGGCTGCAAAGTGTATAGTCGTACATGAACTTGGCCGGGAACTTGGGGGCCTTGGGTTTGACGACCTTCTCCCCCCGCTCCTCGGCCTCCTTCCAGGCCTGTTCCTGCTCGGGAGTGGGCGTGGGCGCCTTGCTCTTGACGACCTTGAGGCAGTTAGACGGGCAGTTGGTCACGCACATCATGCAGGAGATGCACTTGGGCGTGGCCGGGTCCTTGGGCATGCCGATCAGCTCCACGTGCCCCCCGTAGGTGGACAGGTTTTCGCTGTCGATGACCTGGCGCGGATAGTGGACGGTAATCAGGGGCTTGCAGAAGTACTTGCCCGTGATCTTGAGCCCCACCAGCAGACTCCAGCAGTCGAGTATCGGCTGTATGACGTGTTTTCTCAGTGCGTTCATGATGACACCCCTACAGCTTCATGATCAGCGCCGTGGCCAGCAGATTGAACGTCGCCAGCGGCAGCAGCCATTTCCAGTTGATGTTCAGAAGCTGGTCGAACCGCACGCGAGGGAAGGTCCAGCGGGCCCATATCATGAGGAACAGCAGGGCATAGGTCTTGATAAGCATCCACCACCAACCCTCGATGCCCGGAATGGGGCCATGGAAGCCGCCCAGGAACAGCACCGAGCAGATGGAGCAGATGACGACCATGTACCCGTACTCGGCCATGAAGAAGAGACCGAAGCCCATGGACGAATACTCGGTGTGGAATCCGGCGGTCAGTTCCGACTCGGCCTCGGCCAGGTCGAAGGGGGCGCGGTTGGTCTCGCCGAACATGGCCACCAGGAAGACAAGGAAGGCCAGCGGCTGCTTCCAGATGAACCAGTTGCCGATGTGTCCGGCCTGCTGGGCCGTGATCTCGGTCAGGTTCAGAGTGCCGGTCATGAAGGCGATGGCCAGCACGGTCAGCAGCAGCGGAATCTCGTAGGCCACGGTCTGGGCCACGGCGCGGGCTGCGCCCAGAACGCCCCATTTGTTGTTGGAGCCCCAGCCGGCCAGGATCAGGGCCAGGCCGTTGAAACTGGAAAAGGCCAGGATCAGCAGCAGGCCGAGATCGACCTCCATGCCGGTAAGCACCGGGCCGTAGGGAATGGGCATGAAGAGCAGCAGGACCGGGATCATGGACAGGATCGGAGCCAGCCAATAAAGGAAGCGGTCCGCGTTGTCCGGGGTCAAAAGCTGCTTGCCCATGAGCTTGAGGCCGTCGATGAGGGTCTGCAATACGCCGTGGGGACCGACTTCAAAGGGGCCGGGCCTGCGCTGGATATGGCCCGCGAACTTGCGCTCGCAGTAAACCAGCACCAGGGCGTTGACGGCCAGCCAGGCCATGGAGCCGACCACGGCAATGACCAGCGGTATCAGGTTCTGTATGAATTCGTTCATTACTCCACCCTACCTGTCGAGTTCGGGAATAATCAGATCGAGGCTGCCGAGGATGGCCACGGCATCGGCCAGGATGGTGCCCGTGGCCGCCTCAGCAAAGGCGTTCATGTTGGAGAAGCCCGGAGCCCGCAGCTTGACGCGATACGGCGTCTTGGTGCCGTCGGATGCGACATAGACACAGATCTTTCCACGCGCTCCCTCCACCGCGAAGTAGGCCTCGCCTGCCGGGGGTTTCATGGCCGGTTTGGGGGCCTTGTCCACGATGTGTCCTCCCTCGGCGCCGGACAGCTGCTCGAGAGCCTGCTCGATGATCCGCAGACTCTGCTCCATCTCCGCAAGACGGACATGGTATCGCCCGGCCGAACAGGCGGATTCCTGGGTCGGGATATCGAAGTCGAACCGATCATAGACCGAGTACGGCTCGCTGCGGCGCACGTCGTAGGCCACGCCCGCTCCGCGCAACACCGGGCCGGTGCAGCCGTAACGACGGCACATGTCCTGGTCGATGATGCCGATGTCCTCGATGCGGCGGCGCAAGATGAGGTTTTCCGTGACCAGATCGTGATACATTGGCAGACGACCCCGGAAATGGGGAATGAACGCCTTGATTAGCTCAATGCACTTGTCGTCCAAGTCCATCTGCACACCACCGACGCGGAAGTTGCTGTAGGTCAGCCTGGAGGCCGAGGGGCGCTGCAGGATGTCCAGAAGCATTTCGCGATCATCAAAGGCGTACATGATGGGCGTGAAGGCGCCCAGGTCGAGAATGTAGGCCCCCCACCACAGCAGGTGCGAGGTGAGGCGGTTCAGCTCGGTCATGATGACCCGCAGATACTGCGCACGCTCGGGCACTTCGATACCCATGAGTTTTTCCACGGCGCCCACATAGGCCCAGTTCCAGGCCATGGCGTGGCCGTAGTCCACGCGCCCCATGTTGGGGATGAAACCTCCCCAGGTTTGGACTTCGCCCATTTTTTCGTGCATGCGGTGCAGGTAGCCCAGCACGGGCTCGGCGCGGACGATGTATTCGCCGTCAACCTCGATCACGATCCGAAGCACACCATGGGTGGAGGGATGCTGCGGACCCATATTGATGATCAGGGTTCCGTCCTGCTTTCCGGCCTCAAACTTACGGGTGTAGAAGTCACCCGTCATCTGATCCATGTTTTGGTAAGCCGACATAAACTCTCAGTCCGGTTTGTATACCGACCGGTTGCCCCGGCCTACGCGTCGGAGGCCTCCCCGGCCTCCGCTTCCGCAAACAACGCCTCGATCTCCCCGTTGGAGGAAACGATCTCTCCAAGGCTTAGGACCTCCTTGATGGAGAGCCTTGCCTTGTCGGACTTGACCAGCGGATGCACGTCCGCGTCCTCGGCCGGCATAAGCAGCGGCACGAAGTTGGGATTGCCCTCAAAGATGATGCCGTGGAAGTCGCGGGTCTCCCGCTCATGCCACTCCGCGCCGTGAAAAATCCCGGCGATGGACGGCACCACCGGGTTCTCTCGTGAAACGAGAACGCGAAGCGTCACCCTCTCGTCAATGTCCCAGCGATTGAAGTGATAGAGCACCAAAAATCCCTCGGCGAAATCCAGGGCAAGGATGTCTTCAAGGGAGTATTCGGCCCCCATGAGCTTACGGGCCGCCTTGAGAACCTGCCCGGGAGCCAGGAACACGGACCAGAAGTGCCCGGTCGCGCCCCTGTCCTGCCGGGCCACCAGTTGTGTGGGTATGCCTTCCAGTGCCTGGAGCATGTTCAGCCCTCCACCTTGGCGGCCACCGGCCACCAGCGTTTGCCAGTAATCATCCGCTGCAGCTGGAAAAAGCCCTCAAGCAGCCCTTCCGGCCGGGGCGGACAGCCCGGTACGTAGACATCCACGGGAATGAGCGTGTCCACGCCCTCGACGACGTTGTAATTGTCCTTGATCTTGAAAGGACCGCCGGAGATGGCGCAGTTGCCCATGGCGATGACCCACTTGGGGCCGGGCATCTGCTCGTAGAGTCTGACCACGGCAGGGGCCATTTTCTTCGTCACCGTTCCGGCCACGATCATGACATCCGACTGACGCGGCGATGGGCGGAATACCTCGGCCCCGAATCGGGCCATGTCGAACCGGGCCATGCCTGTAGCCATCATCTCGATGGCGCAGCATGCCAGACCAAAGGTCATGGGCCACAGCGACATGGAGCGGCAGACATCCAGAATATCCTGCGCCAGCTTCATGTTGACGATAGGCGGGTCCATGTGGTGACCGCCCGCCGTCAGGAACTCCTTGTGCCCTACCGAATCCTGCGCGGCCATGTGAACACCCCTTTCGCCCAGAAGTAGACGATGGAAAGTATGAGAAAGAACAGGAAGATGAACACCTTCACAAAGGAAACCCAGCCCTCGGCGTCCGCATACGCCGTGGCGACCGGGAAGAGGTAAAGGACATCCACGTCGAAGGCGAGGAAGATCAGGGCGTACACATAATACGACACCCCCCACCTCGACCACGAACTCCCGTAGGGGACCATGCCGCACTCGTACGGCATGCCGGTGTCCCCGCCTTTTGCCCTCGGGGCGAGCAGACCCGCAAGTATCAGCGGCCCGCAAGCGAACAACAACCCCGCAAGCAAGAACAACACGATGGAAAAATGCAGCCAGTCAAAAACCATACTCAGTCCTTTGGCGGTAAATAGTGCATGGAACCTCGGGCAAATGCTTATCTTCCGAGGATACGGTTTCCCATGCCTAGAAAAAAGAGTTTCGTCAAGTAGGCCGCTCATTTTTTAGCAAAGCTCAAATTGCGCAACATACTGATTTTATTAGCCGCGACTAAAGTCTCAAGATAGTCATGAAAATCCTGCATTCCTGACAATCTTGTCTCCGAAACATGCACACACATTGGTGATATTGAAAAATATGCGGCAGGTAGCATTAATTTAAAATTGGTAACACGAAACGCCCACTCCTGCAAGAGCCAACCTCGGCAACGGTCATTTCGCAAAGCCTTGCGGAAGATTTGGAAAAGATTGGTCGGAAGTGGCAGGTATGGCTAGCGTGCTGCGTCTGCGCTGCCGTCAATACTGGTCCAGGCGGAGCTGGTCGAGGTAGGTATCCAGAATGCTGTCAATGGTCCCGTCGTGACGCATTTCAAGAATGGTTTCGTTGAACCGGGGCAGGAGATCGACATGAGGCGAATCCCGACCCACGAGCAGATGAAAAGGCATGGACTCAAGCACCACCCCGGTCTGGACGATCTCCTGTGCCAGCCCCTGAGCCTTGATGTCCGGCCATGCTCCGCCCGGCCACTCAATGACGATATCGGCCCGGCCCTGGGCCAGCATGAGCCAGACGTTCTTCAGGTAAGGCACCTCGTATGTCCTGATGCCACGGCTGCGGATGTTGACCTCGTTCCACCCATTGCCAACATAGGTGACAACCGAGAAACCGGCCGCGAGAATGTCGTCGATGGATGCAAGGGCCTCCACCTCGAACCGGCTTGGGTGATCGGCTCGGGTGAAGACCACCAACTCCTTGAGATGAAAGGGGGCGTCGTGGGTCCGTGAATATTCCAGACGCTCCGCGGTGGGTACGGTGATCATGGCGTCTGCCTCGCCGGAGCGGACATTCTCCTGGCAGCGCCCCCAGGGGAAGGAGTGCCAGGTGGCCCGCATCCCCAGACGCGCCAGAGCCTCGGTGACCACGTCGTGAAAGAATCCGGTCATCTCCCCCGCCTCGTCGCGGGTGAAAAAAGGCCAGAAATCAGGATAATCAATGCGCAATGGAGCTTGAGCGACGGCCACAGAAGGCAGGGACAGTGCAAGGCAGAACGCGACGACAACTCGCGCCAAAGCCTGACGAAAAAAATTCGGCAACACCAAGTCCATCATGCCCTGTCATAGCACATGACGGGCAGGGGTCAACACGTTTCCCTGTCATAAATGGCTCGCCCGACTATCTGGGCACCCCGCATTCCCGGAAGGTGCCGTACTTGGGTCCGCTGCGCCGTTTGGCCCCATACATGGCCGAATCGGCCCGGCTGATGAGGGAGACGCCGTCCTTGCCGTCGTCCGGGAAGAAGCTGATGCCCACCGTGGCCCCCACACGGATGGGCTCGCCCGTAACTATATAAGGGGTGTCCATCATTTCGAGCAGACTGCGAGCCACGGTCAGCGCCCCCTCCTGATCCTCAATGCACTCCAGAAGCACCCCGAACTCGTCGCCGCCGAGGCGAGCCAGAGTGTCGGATTCGCGGATGCGGTTCCTGAGCCTCCCTGCCACCAAACGCAGCAGTTCGTCACCCGCCTGATGCCCGTAGGTGTCGTTGACACGTTTGAAGTCATCGAGATCGACAAACAGGACAGCCACCAGCGACTCGGTCCGCTTGGCCGTCACCAGCGCATGTTCAAGACGGTCAAAAAACAAGTGCCGGTTGAAAACCCCGGTCAGGCTGTCGATGGACGCCAGGTGCTTGAGTTCAAGCTCGGCCTGTTTGCGGCCTGTGATGTCTTCAAGCACCCCCTCCACCATCTCGCTGCCGTCATCGAACATCACCAGACGGGCGCTCTCTGAGCACCAGAAGGATTCTCCGCTCTGACGGCGGCCGCGAAACTCGAAATTGGCGACATAACCATCGCGCCGCAGCAGTCCCATGTAACGCGACAAATCACCCGGTTCGACCATGAGCTGCTGGCGAAGCCCGGCAACACCGACCATCCCGGCCGGATTCTCGTAGCCGAAAATCCTGGCCATGGCCGGATTGGCCTCGCAAAACTCCCCGTCCGGCGTGCACTGGAATATCCCCTCCACCGCCCGCTCGAAAATGGCGCGGTACTTGGCCTCGGCCTGGCGCAACGCAGCCTCGGCCTTGAGCCGGGTTTCGATCTCCCGTTCCAACCGGATCTTTTGGCGGTTCATTTCCAAAAACACCTGCACCTTGCTGGTCAGTGTCTGCACATTGACCGGCCGGAACAGGTAGTCCACGGCCCCTGTCTCGTAACCAAGGCGGACGTTGTCCTCGTCCTGGTAGATGGCGGTGATGAAGATGATGGGAACATGGCGCCCCCGCGGCAGTTCCTTGATGCGCATGGCCGCCTCGTAGCCGTTCATACCCGGCATCTGAATGTCGAGCAGGATCAAGGCGAAGTCGTCGTCGGCCACCAAAGCCACGGCCTCGATGCCGGTCGAGGCCTGGACGACCACACAGCCGGTTCGCCGCAGGACGTGGTCGAGCAGGGCCAGGTTGGTCGGCGAATCGTCTACGATGAGCACCTTCTGCAGCATGATGTTCATCCCTGCGAAACCGGCCCCAAGGCGGCTCCTGCCGCCGAGAATCCCGTCGGCACCCGATCCAACCTGACCACCCCATCCCGGACGGGAGCCGCCTTGAGTACAAAATCGAAACGGTCAAGGGCCATGCACAGCTCAAAATCCCGTTCCGGCGCATATTTTTTTTCGGGATCGAAGAATTTTTGCGCACTGTCCACCTGGGCAAGGAACGTCTTGATCGTCTCAAAACTGTTGGGATACCCCTCCAGGGCATTTTTAAGATAAATGGCGCACATCATGTCCTCCTGGGCGCGCATGGTGCCGCCCGTCCCCATGGCCACCAGAGTCACAAGCTCGGGATTTCTTGCGCGAAGGTACTCCTCCACCGCCCTCGCATTGACAAAGGCCCCGGTGATCACCTCGTCAGCCCCGGAGCAGGCCAGCAGCCCCTGAGTGCCCGCGCTGGTGGTATGCACCAGCGTTCTTCCGGCGAAGTCCACCGCCTCAATCTCGGTGGGCGAGTTTCCGTAGTCAAATCCCTTGACCATGATGCAGTCCCGCTCACCCATGAGGATACCGCCGCTCTCGGCGGCCAGCCGCCTGGCCATGTCCACATCGGCCGTGGCATAGTATTCCCCGGCCCCGTTCTCCACAGCATGACAGGCCACTGAAAAGGCCCGGAACACGTCAATGACCACGGCCACCCCCCGGGCACGCCGCGCACCGTCAACGCATTCAACAATGTTTACAATCATTTACATCCTTCCAAATCATAGAGCTTTATGTATTTGAATGTCACGCCGCCATGGGCGCGTCAACCTTTTACACAGTTTTCTTTTCAACACCGCCGACAAAAAAATGAAAATTCGCCAAATACAGCCGATATTCGCCTATATCGGCCACTTTTCGCCTGTTATATTGACAAATGTGGACTATTTTGAAAGATGTGCGCTATGAAGAAAAAACGTGTTCTCGTCACAGGCGGCTCGGGCTTCCTCGGATCACACCTCTGCGAACGGCTGCTGGAAGAGGGGCACGAGGTGCTCTGCGTGGACAATTTCTATACCGGACGCAAGGACAGCATCCTGCACCTGATGGACAATCCCCACTTCGAGATAATCCGGCACGATGTAACCTTCCCCCTCTATGTCGAGGCCGACGAGATATACAACCTCGCCTGCCCGGCCTCGCCCATCCACTACCAGTTCGACCCGGTGCAGACCACCAAGACCTCGGTGCACGGGGCCATCAACATGCTGGGGCTGGCCAAGCGCATCAAGGCCAAGATATTCCAGGCGTCCACCAGCGAGGTCTACGGCGATCCGGCCGTGCATCCCCAGACCGAGGACTACTGGGGCAACGTCAACCCCATCGGCATCCGCGCCTGCTACGACGAAGGCAAGCGGTGCGCCGAAACCCTGTTTTTCGACTACCACCGCCAGCATGGTCTGCGCATCAAGGTGGGCCGCATCTTCAACACCTACGGCCCGCGCATGGCCATGGAAGACGGCCGGGTGGTCTCAAACTTCGTGGTGCAGGCGCTCCGCGGCGAAGACATCACGGTCTACGGCAAGGGAGAGCAGACCCGCAGCTTCTGCTACGTGGACGACCTGGTGGAGGGCATTTTTCGCCTCATGGAACATACGCCAGACGAATTCACCGGCCCGGTGAACCTCGGCAATCCCTTGGAGTTTTCCATTCTTGAGCTGGCTCAGGAAGTCATCGACCTGACCGGCTCGGTCTCGCGCATCGTCTTCAAGCCCCTGCCCTCGGACGACCCGATGCAACGCAAGCCGGACATTTCCCTGGCCAAACGGGCTCTGGGATGGGAACCCCGCACCCCCCTGCGCGAGGGGCTGGTCAAGACGGTGGAGTATTTCCAACGGGTTCTCAAAACCGCATAAACAAAAAACCGGGCAAATCCCGAGCCGTTCAGCAAAGGTGTGGACTTTTGCTTTTCAAAATCGAAATCCCCCTACTGTACCAACAGCTAGGGGGATTTTTGTGTCCAGCAAGAAATCTTGCCCAGCACAGAGGTCGCTTATTCCAGCCCCTGTTGACGGAATGCGAGACAGCGCCTGCAAAAAGTCATCCAATCAGAGCGCTTATTCCCCAACCTACTCCAAAAAGAATAGCCAGAAAAACAGCTTGTAATGGCATAGATCCGAAGACGCCTTTCCAATAAAGACCACGTTCTCTTGCCGCCGCAGCTTTTCCGGGGGGGTAGTGCATACCAAGGAATCCGGCGACGACAGCACCAGGAATCAATATCCAAGGAGTGACATTAAGGAAGCCACAGACAAGCATTCCAATCAACAACAGCGTTCCCAACATATTTACACCGAATGTTTGATGTTCTCAGATATAGAGAGCAAAGCATATTTCGTTGGCTGTGTCTACAGGTCGGAGAAAATCAAAGCGCCCCGTATCGCATGATTCACAAATGCGCTCAAGCCAAATGCCCCCGATAATCGGGGGCATTATTTTCTAGGTCCACACCTATGCTGAACGCCTTGGGCAAATCCCGGCTTTTTCATTTACTCGCTCCGGGCCACGCAGCCTAACGCAGACTCTCCAGCGCGTCCCAGAGCTGGGCCGACACCGTTTCCAGACCGTACTTGCCAACGACCTTGTCCCGGGCCGCCCTGGCCATGTCGCGCCGCAAGGCCGCATCCTCGGCCAGACGGAGGACATGACGGGCCCAGTCCTCGGTGTCGCGAACCAGAAAACCGTCAATGCCGTGATCCACCAAGTCGACCGCCCCGCCTCTGTCCGAGGCGACCACCACCGCCCCGCAGGCCATGTAGCGCAGCGCGTCCAGCCCGCTGCCGGCCTGCGAATACTCGTCGTCTGGATACGGTGCCAGGCCGATCTCCATGTCCTGAAGCGCCGCCACCTCGCGCCCGGGCTCGGGGCGCGACCAAAAGACGAAGTCCTTTCCCGGCCCCTCATAGGGTTCGTCCGAAACAATGAAAAACTGAATGCAACCGCCCCGCCCGGAAAGTCCTCCCACGATCTCGGCCAGACATTGCCTGTCACCGCCCGAGACCATCCAGCCCACGCGCACCGGGCCGCAGCCGGGGACATCTCCGTCCAGCGCCGAGCCAGGGGTATACACATCGGTATCAAGCGGTGTCGGAAGGATGCTCACCCGCTCCTGAAACCGGGCCGCTGCCTTGGCCTGGGCCATATTCTCCACCAGGCACAGGTCAGCCTCGGCACAGACACGGGCAAAGCTGCGAGCCGACCGACCGACGCTCCGGCGGGCCATCATGCCGTCCAACCGACTCTGGGGGAGGGTCCAGGCGGCGTCCGCCACGTCGTAGACGATCCTCGACGCGAGTCGTCGCAGGATGCGCAGTTCTGATTCACTGGGCAGCTCGCGATGGATCACTATCACGTCCGCCCTGCCCAGCCGCCTGAAAAAGACGAAACGCGCCAGGGGCGCGGCGGGCACGGTCAACGCCGACACATCCCGGCCCAAAGCACGGCCCGCCGCCACATGGGCGTCAACCCGAAAGGCGGCATGGCCCCGTTCTCCCTGCGGGACGAGAAAGACTGTTTTCATATATTCATCGCGCAATGGCCTGTTCGATCATTTCAACATAGGGGTCCATCCCGCACGGCACTTCCGGGGGCCAGACAAAAGGCCCCGGACGCTCTTCCTTCGACACGCGCAAAAGCACGGCCGCCAGCTCCGGCACATCGGCGGGATCAGAGAAAACCCAACGCTTCGGCAGAAACCGGGCGCTGCCGTTCCGCGCACTCGAAACGGACCGGCAGCCGCAGGCCAGGGCCTCCAAGACCGCATTGGAGCAAGCGTCATAGAAGGTGGCCAGCACAAAAACATCCAGCCGACGGTAGAAGGACGCCATGTCCTCCACCCTGCCCAGGAATCGGACCCGGTCGGACACCCCGAGTCGGCGGGCAAGGCGCAGATACTTTCCGGGGCCACGCCCCCCGGCCACATGCAGCACGAAATGCTCCGGCAGCCGGGCCAGGGCCATAAGCAGCGAGCGCACACCCTTGAGGGTAAAATTAGTGGCCGCAGTTCCGATGACCATCTGCCCGTCCTCTATGTCCGCTTCGGCCCGCAGGGCGCGGCGCTGCGCCTCGTCCACTGGCGAAAACCGCCCAAGGTCGGGCTTGTTGTAGATCACCTCGATGGCCGAGGGGTCGAGATCGGGATATGCGGCCACGGTCCAGTCGCGCACCATATGCGAAACCGCAACCAAGTGCGGTGTGCGGCGGTAACGCAGGGAATCTATCCAGTGAATGGCCCAGCCTGATGGCGAAAGCCGCCGCCGAGCCATCTTGAACCAGCGGGGGAATCCGGCTGGCCAGGCGTGAGCGGAGAGCTTCCAGAAGGTGGAGATAGGCCCGCCGCCAATGCGCAGGATGTCCTGCCCGAGGGTCTTGCCCATACCAAAGACGAGATCATAGCCGCCCCGGCGTCGAGCCCGCCCGGCCATCAATGCGAACCAAAGCACCTTGACCGCCCGCACTCCGCCGAAACGCCCCACCACCACAGGAGTGACGCCCGGAGGCGGCTCGGTTTCACAACGGGCGCAGATGAAATCCACCTCATGCCCGCGCCGGGCCAGGACCTCGGCCAGTCTCCAGGCAAAGGACTCGGCCCCGCCGTACCGGCTTAAACGCGGCATGACCAGGGCAATGCGGCCTTTTCTCTCGGCATTCGGCATAGGGAACCCTTGTGAACGATATTTCGTGCTTTGACAAGACGGAGATTGTTGCCGGGCGCGGGAAATGACGGTATTGGACCGGGACATTCACACCCGAGGAGATTCATGTTCTTCCTGACACCCGGTCTTGACCTCAAGCTTTTCCTGCTTGTCAACCAGCAGTGGCGCAACCCGCTGTTCGATGCGATCATGCCTGTGCTTTCATCCATGACAGCCCTTTTCGTCTGCCTGGGACTGGCCATGCTCTATGCTGCATACCGTTTCGGACGGCAGCAGGTCATTCTTTTTCTGGTTCTCCTCGCGGCAATGGGCATTGCCAACTCGGCCACAGACTTGGTCAAGAATGAGTTCGGCCGGGTGCGCCCCCTCAATGCCGTGGCCGGCACATTCCATCAGGCCCACGGCTATTGGGACCAGCGGCCGCAGGATTTCAAGCAGACCAAGGAACGGGGCACTTCCTACCCTTCGGCCCACGCGGCCAACACCATGTGTCTGGCCGTGCTCGTCTGCCTGCTCTGGCCAGCAGTGGGCAAATGGCCCCTGCTGCTGCCGCTTTTGGTGGGATACTCGCGCCTCTACCTGGGCAAGCACTACCCGACGGATGTCATGGGCGGATGGCTGCTGGGGCTGACGGTGGCGCTGATGGTCTGGCTGGCCTGGCGTTACGGACTGAGGCGATACTCCCGCCGACCCTGATGAAGCGGGCCGATGGCTGGCTAATGGTCTCCGTTGGCCGCCAGCTCGTCCCGGTAGCTGCGGTACACTGCGGTCCCCATCCAGATGGAGCCCACGAAAAGAACCACTCCCATGCCGATGGACAAGGCCATTCCCGTGGCCGAATCCTTGTTCATGCCTGCCCCGAACAAGGCGAAAATGAAGCTCTGAGGAATGTAACCAAGGGTTGACCCGAGAATGAACGGCCCCAGAGGAATAGCGCTGACCCCGGCGGCCAAGTTGGTCAGCCCGTTGCTGCCGAAGGGAAAAAAACGGATGGCCAGGGCCGTGCGAAAAGGCCGGTGACGGAGGAACCCGTCCACCCGGCGGATACGCTCGCCCAATCTGCTGGTCACGAACTCGCGGCCGCCCCAACGGGCGTATCCGGCGGCCAGGGCGCACCCCAGGCCCGCCCCCAGCGTGGACAGCAGCGTACCCCCCACCGCGCCAAAGGCGAATCCGCCAAGGAACGCGATGACCTGACGCGGCAGCCCAACGGCGGTGAACACCCCGCCCACTGCCAGAAAGATGACCACCGACATGGGACCTGTGCCCAGCACATGATCATTGAACCACCGTGTGTTGCGAAGCATGTCGTCCAGCCCCAGACTACGGCCCAGGTACACGGCCAGCGCCAAGCCGGCCAGCATGACCAACCCCTTGACCACGGCCCCCAGGCTCCTTCTCTTCTCGCACCGCGGCGTATCGCTCATTCCTTGTCTTCCGTCCCCGGCTCGCCGGTCTTCCCGGCCCGCTCCCCGGGATTTCGCATCCTGTAAAACACCATCAGCAGACACCCCTGACCGACAACAAAGAGCGGGTCGCGCTGAACAACGCCATACGCCATCCCGGCCGCCACCGACGCATAAAGCGCCAGAGCCGTGCGCCCCGACAGGGGTTGTAACGCCTTGCCGCCAAGTCGCACAATGGCAAATCGCACGAAAAAGGCCCCCTGAATGACCACAGGAAGGGCCAGCAGCCACCAGTAGGCGGGCAGGGGCATGGTTTTATTTTTTTTCCTTCACCGCGTAGTCGATGTGGCGCTTGATGAGCCACTGCACGCCGATTAGATCGTATATCCCGGCCAGGGCGCGGTCCAGGGTGCCGTACTTGGACACCCCGCTGAACCGCTCGCGGTGGTTGACCTTGACCTCGCTGATTCGCGCACCCTGCATCTTCATGAGGATGGGAAAATAACGGTGCATGTTCCGAAAGCGCGGCAGACGCCGGAGCATGTCGGCACGCATGACCTTGAGGGAGCATCCGGTGTCGTGGACGCCGTCGTCGGTGAACCAGTCGCGGATGGTGTTGGCTATTCTGGACGAAATCCGCTTGACCAGCGTATCCTTGCGCCTGGCCCGCCAGCCAACGACCATCTCGCAGTCCTGGCCAAAGGCGGCGAGCATCCTCGGGATGTCGGCCGGGTCATTCTGCAGGTCCGAATCCATGGTCACGATGACCTGCGAGTCGGCAACGTCGAACCCTGCGCAGAATGCGGCGGACTGCCCGCGGTTCTCGGCAAAGGCCACATAGCGCACCTCGGGATGACTCCCGGCCAGCGCCCGGATAATCTCCAGACTGCGATCCGTGCTGCAATCGTCCACGAACACGGCCTCCCAGGGCCGCCCCGTGGAGTCCGCCGCCCGCCGGATCTCGGCGAACAGTGTCTCAAGGTTGTCCTGTTCATTGAAGACAGGCAGCACCACGGAAAACTTCTCTTGATTGCTCATAGGCGAATTGGATTACGGAATTTGCCGGACAATGTAAACACGCAACCCACCCCGCCCACGAACCACTGATAAGAACCTTTGCGCACAACGACACAGCATCATGCTGATATTATTTATTTTCACTCCGCAGACAAAACAAATTTACACTTTGCCGCCATAAGAGGTTGACAAAACCCGGCCCACCACCTAGAACCACTATCTCACGTGACGCGGGGTGGAGCAGTTGGTAGCTCGTCGGGCTCATAACCCGAAGGTCAGAGGTTCAAGTCCTCTCCCCGCTACCAGAGAAAGCAAAGCGGTTATGACACCATGTCATAACCGCTTTTCCTTTGGCGCATTTTCAGAATTCTGTTGCCATTCGAAAAATTCAGCTTAATATAGAAGGTTCCCACTTGTAGCTGGAGGGTGGAGCCATGCGGGAAAACAAGCTGGAATGGATGCTCAGGACGTTCAACGGCCTGGACGGCGAAGAGAAAAAGACTTTCTACAACCATGTCAGACGGATATTGGGTGAGCTGCTCCCCATTTCCGACCATCTCGACGACATCCGGGAAGCCCGGTTCGCTGACGGGCCGGTATGTCCCCGATGCGGCAGCGACAAGATCAAGCGCAACGGCACCTACGACGGGCGGCAACGCTACCTGTGTCATTCGTGCAAGCGGACGTTCAACGATTGGACCGCGACACCCATGGCCGGGACGCATTTCCCTGACAGGTAGATGGAATACATCCAGCTCATGCTTGAGGGGAAAACCCTGAAAAAGTGTGCCGAGGCCTTGGATATCAGCATCACCACCGCATTCTACTGGCGGCATAAGGTGCTACACGCCCTCTTCAAGCTGGGGGACGGGCAAAAACTGACCGGAGTCCTCGAAACGGACGAGACGTACTTCCTTGAATCCTACAAGGGCAAGCGCGACTTGACGTTCAGGAAAGCCCGCAAACGGGGCGGCAAGGCCGCGAAGCGCGGTATCTCCAAGGAACAGGTGGCGGTCATGGCGGTGATCTCCAGGGACGGCAGCATCGTCTGCAAGACATCCGGGCGCGGCGGCACCACGCCGAAAAAGATACACGACACCGTGGGCGACATCCTCGATCCGAAAGCGATCCTGGTGACGGACGCGGCGGCGGCTTTCCGCAAGTATGCGGAGCAAAACGGGATGCAGCACGTCTGGGTCAATCCCAACTAGGGCATACGCAAGCAGGGCATTTACCACATCCAGCGAGCCAACGGATACCATTCCCGTTTGAAGAAATGGATGCGCCGTTTCAACGGGGTCGCCACCAAGTATCTCAACCACTACCTGTACTGGTTCAGGCTGCTTGAACAGACCAAGGATCTTGGCGAGCGCAGTAGGCGCAAGAAGTTGTTGCTGACGGCATGCCGCAAGATGGATAGGCTGACCACGGAATCATTCCCCATGCCGGATGCGGCGTGACCAAGGAGGACGACCGATGGCAACTGCCTATGTATTGGCCATAGATGTCGGCAAGGCCGAAAATCTCGGATGGGCCGACAGCGAAGGCAACAGAGGCGGGTACACCACCCTTGAGGAGCAACTTGCTTATGCGGGTGCGAAGCTGGCCGATGGACAACCCGTCGCCTTGGGTTTCGAAGCTCCCATCTGGGTGCCGCTACGTGACGACCTGACCACCTTCAACAAAAGCCGTGGCGATCTCGAATCATCCTTGAACCGTCCTTGGTCGGCCAGCGCCGGTTGCACGGTGACGGCCCAGGCCCTCGCCCTGATGCCGCTGTGCCTGAACGTCTTGAAATCGGCCTTGAACGGCGACATTCCGGCCACGACGGTCCCGGCGACCTGGTTCCGCGATGGCGGCTTGCTGGTATGGGAAGCGTTCGTCTCCGGGAAGCACAAGGGGAACGATCATGCCGACGATGCGGACTTGGCCGTGAAAGCCTTTATGGACCGGGGAGATCGGTTGGATTCCGATATTCCTGACCAGCCTGCGTTCTCGATGGCCGCCGCAGCCCTGCTGGCAACAAAATGGGCCGTGCGCTCCGAAGAACTCACGGCCCCATCCATTGTCATTTCGCCCGAATAGTCGGCGCATTTTTCTCAATCGTTATGAGCGGTTGCCAGATTTAGCAACAATATTTTCAAAATGCGCCTTTCCTTTTGCCATGCCCTCCTCGGGCTCAGTCGCACCGATCAGTCGTGGCTGTGGTCATGGCCTCCGGCGTCCTTGTGGGCATGCTCGTTGTCGTGGCTGTGCGCCCCGTGCCAGTGTTCATGCTCCCCCTCGACACCAAGCCCGTGACCATGACTGTGGCTGTGGCTGTGTACATGAGAATGCTCATGGGCATGCGTGGTGCCGTCAGCATGGGTATGCTCATGCACATGGGCATGCTGATGCTCATGCTCGTGATCGTGAGCATTCTTGCCGCTGTGGGCGTGTTCATGCACTCTTCGAGAACTTCCAGGATTGCAACCGCATGTCTTGCACATAATAGAACTCCTTTCTGATGTATTGATATGGCTTGAAAATACATCACCAATTACACCAGAACAAGCCCGGCAAAAAAATAATTATCGTATATCGAAAGGAGACGACCAATACGCATCGTTCCGCCCAAAGAGGATCAAACATCTTTTTTCGAAGCCATTGTCCGCATCACAACATGGCTGACACACACATGACAGAACAGCCAATTGTTGAATCGTGAACCAGCATGACGCATGGCTTGGAGACACCTGCCAACGCGGCTTCGCCACTTCGGACTGGCAAGTGTCAAATGCGGATCAAACTGCCCCTGCGCCTCTCTGGCCGGGCGTGTCATCAACGAAAAATGGCCTGATTTCGGACCTCTTCCGTCAGAATCAGCCCGAAGCGATCCAGCTGCTTTTTATTGAAGTAAAACAATCCCTTCTGGTCCGCAGCCACTGACAGCTCCAACATGTCCACGCCTTCGAGGATTCCCTTGACCATCAATGCGGCCATGCGGCCATGCTCCTCGCCAAAAATGGTATAGGCCCCGACCACTCCATCATCGCCGACAGCATAATCCTGAGTCGCAAAAACGGGCACGGAACTGTTTTTGGAGGTCCAGCGGATAACTTCCTCATAAGGAACATGGGTTCCCCCGGCATCTTTCACCGAGTGAAAGACGGGAACGAGGATCAAATCGTGTCTTTCAGGGGCCAGAACAAGGCGTTGCCACTGATCCCAACTGTTTGTGGTTTCATAGCTCACGGTGCAGCCGTCAAACTCCACCTGCCTGCGGGCACCGAACGTGACCTCGACAAGCCCTGCCGAAGTCGGGCTTTCATCCATGAGCACAAGAACCCTGCGCGTATCCGGCACGATCCCACAAAGATAGCGAATCCATGGGAACAGGGGGATGCGCTCCAGGATGCCGATGACATTTCTGGGCATCGGATTCAGGTAGTTGCGCGGATTGCCGTTGATGCCGAAATAGACGACCGGCGTTCCGGTCTCACTGATTGCAGGCCCGAGCAGACGCAGGGCGTTGTCGTCGCCGAGCATGACAACGTCTGGATCGAGTCGGCGAAAAGTCTGCAATGCCTCTGCGGACCGGCGCTGAAACTCGGACTCTGGAATTCGCTTGGTATCGAGATAGACATGGTCCAGGAGGAACTTGTCGGCCAGAACGCTGGATATTCCCCGGTTGCACTGGTTGGTCCATTCAAGATCAAGATCATAACTGTGGATGACAAGAACCCTCTCCTGCCCTTGGCAGTCAGCACTTCCCAGCGACAATCCGAGCACCACCATCAAAAGGATCAGAAACTTCCTCATACGCCTCCCCGGAGCCGGGCATAATGCCGTTGTTTGGCGGAAAAACCCCATTCGCCGATCCGGCTCCACGCCACTTCCATATCCCACCCGCGGAATCCCAACAAGCGGCAGATGCCCTTTCTCCAGCAAACTGCCCCTCCGCTGCTTCAGGCGTCTCCTCCCCCGAGGAGAAAGAACACTTGGCCATGGTCCGGCGCATGTCCGATCATGCCCATGGCACAAAAAAAGGGGCGACTGCCGCCACCCCTTTTCTCAAAACAGCCGTTGCGATTCCATCAGTCGTCCAGCTGAATATCCTTGCCATCCAGGACGCGATTCATATTGCGCACGGCGCACATCTTGCCGCACATGGTGCAGGAGTCCTCGTGTTCGGGCTTGGAGGATTCCCGATACTGGCGGGGCCTGACCGGGTCCATGGCCAGATCGAACATGCCGGGCCAGTCCAGTGCGGCACGGGCCTTGCTCATGGCGTCGTCCCAGGCGCGGGAGCCGGGGTACCCCTTGGCCACATCGGCTGCGTGGGCCGCGATGCGGGTGGCGATGATGCCCTCCTTCATATCCTCAAGGGTGGGCAGGCGCAGGTGCTCGGCCGGGGTGACGTAGCACAGGAAGTCCGCGCCGGACATGCCCGCAATGGCCCCGCCAATGGCCGCGGTGATGTGGTCGTAGCCAGGGGCCACATCCGTGACCAGCGGGCCGAGGACATAGAAGGGAGCGCCGTGGCACAGCCGTTTTTCCATCATCATGTTGCCGGGTATCTCGTTCATGGCCATGTGGCCCGGTCCCTCGATCATCACCTGGACGTTTCGCTCCCAGGCACGCTTGGTCAACTCGCCCAGGGTGATCAGCTCCTCCACCTGACAGGCATCAGTGGCGTCGTGCAGGCAGCCGGGGCGGCAGCCGTCGCCCAGGCTCAAGGTCACATCGTATTCCTCGCAGATGTCGAGCAGCCGATCAAAATGCTCGTAAAACGGGTTTTCAGCCTGATTGATCTCCATCCAGGTAAAGAGCAGCGAGCCGCCTCGCGAGACGATGTTGGTCAAGCGCTTGGACTGTTTGACCTTCTCCGCGGTATGCCGGTTCAAGCCGCAGTGGATGGTCAGGAAGTCCACACCGTCCTCCACATGCCGCTCGACAACGTCGAAGAACTCATCCACGGTAATATCCTGAAGATTCTTGTCGTAGAAGCCCACGGCGTCGTAGATGGGTACGGTGCCGATCATGGCAGGCGACATCTCCACCAGTCTGCGGCGAAACTCCCGGGTCTTGCCATAGCAACTCAGGTCCATGATGGCCTCGGCCTTGAGATCCAACGCGGCACGAACCTTGTCCAACTCTGACTCAATGGCGCTGCAATCCTTGGAGATGCCGAGGTTGACGTTGATCTTGATACGCATTCCCTCGCCCACGCCCTCGGGATCGAGATTGACGTGGTTGCGGTTGGCAGGGATGATCACCGCACCGCGGGCCATGCGCTCCATCAGGTCTTCCGTACGCATGTTTTCCTTGCGGGCCACGGTCTTGATCTGGGGGGTGACGATGCCCTTGCGGGCGGCGTCCATTTGTGTCGTATACTTCATTATTTCTCCTTGCCGGACTGCATGGCCTCGCGCAGTCCGATGATTGCTTCGCCGATGTCGTCGGCCTGGACGACTTCCGTGACCACGGCCACACAGTGTGCGCCCCGGCGCACCACCTCGGCCACGTTATGGCGCTTGATGCCGCCGATGGCCACAAAGGGGATATCTATTTCGCGGGCCACATACTCCAGATAGTCAAACCCCACGGGGTCGCAGACATCTTCCTTGGTAAAGGTGCGGAAAATGGGCCCCACGCCGATGTAGTCCGCCCCGCGCCGCACGGCGGCCTGAGCCTCCTCGGGCGAGTGGGTGGACAGACCTATTGCCATCCCCTCGCCCACCAGACGCCGCACCGCCTCAAGAGGCAGATCCTCCTGGCCGATGTGGACGCCGTCCGCCCCCACCAGCACGGCGAGATCGATATCGTCATTGACGATAAAGGCGGCCCCGGCCTCGCGGGTCATGCGACGAATTTCTAGGCATTCCTCATACTTGGCACCCATTTTCTTGTTCTTCTCGCGGTACTGGACGAGCCGGATGCCGCACTCGAGCATAGCCCGCACCACCTCAATGTTGCTCCTGCCGCGAGAAAACTTCTCGGCGGTAAGGCAGTAGATATCCGTGTCCAGAACCGATTGGCGGGTGATCTCTCGTGCGCCCATCATGCTCCTCCTTGTTCCTGGAATGTCTTGAGAAAATAATCCAGCACCGCATCGGCCTGCTTGGCAGCGGCCAGGGCCACTCGAGGCCCGAGCGGGGGGTGCTCCATGGAGCATTCGGTCTCCATGTCGCCTACGAGGATGAAGTTGTCCCGCACCCGACGAGTGACCAGCATATCCGCATTGCCATGGCCCCCGATGCCAGAGGCAGCCACCACCAGGACGCCGACGGGCAGCAGACTCTCCACCAGCGCCCGCTTGCACAGGGGGTCGTCAAAGGCTTCGACCACGGCATCGCAACCGGAGAACACCGCCGCCACATTGTCGGAAGTGATGCGCTCGGTGCACAGATCAAGGCCAAGGTCCGGGTTCACGGCACGCATGTTCTGAGAAAGAGCCGTCACCTTGAGCTGGCCGATCTGGTCGGCCTCATACGCCTGCCGGTTGAGATTCGAGGCGTCCACCCGGTCAAAATCAGCAAGCACGAAGCGTTTGAACCCGCTGCGCACAAGAAGCATGGCGCAATTGCTGCCCAGCCCCCCGGCCCCTGCGATGCCCACGGTCACCCCCTGAAGATGGCGCAACCGTTCCTCGCCCAGATAGACGGCAATGCCTCGCTCAACGGTGTTCACACCAGACCTCCGGCTCGTGGGGCGGGAATGGCCGCCCCGTTCACCGGGGGGTGCCAATCGGCGAAAACAGGCTGGAAGCCGTGGGCCCGAAGCATGGCGCACATCTCCTCCACGCTGCGATCGTCGCTGATCTCGAACTGGCCCACTGCGCCGCCCTCCGTCTCGCTCTCCTGCGAGTGCCCGCCCACGGCCGTGGACACCCCGGCCGACATGCGCGTGACGCCCAAAGGCAACAGGTTGTCGCGCAGCCGGGCCGTTTCGCGGGTGGAGATGGTGATGCCCAGACGAGGCAGGAACAGGCGTAAGGCGAGCATGATCTGCACCAGATCGGCGTCGGAAACGATGCTTGCCGGTTGGAATCCGCCCGCATGGGGCCGCATGCGCGGCAGGGACACGGCGATGTCCGCCTGGGGATACCTGCGCTGCAGATAGGCGGCGTGCAAGCCGGTGAGCAGGGCGTCCTTGCGCCAATCGCCAAGGCCGAGCAACGCACCGATGTTGACCACGCGCATCCCGGCCCGGCAGGCCCGCTCGGGCGCATCCAGGCGGAAGCGATAGTCGCGCTTTGGTCCGTGCGGATGGAGCCGGGCATACAAGGATTCGTCGTAGGTCTCCTGAAACAGGGTCAGTCCGTCGATCCCAGCCCGGATCATACGCCCGTACTCGTCCTGCTCCATGGCGTATATCTCCATGAACACAGAGGGAAAATGACGGCGCAACACGCCAAGACAGGCTTCCAGGTACTCTGGCGATGCCTTGGTCCTGGATTCTCCCGTGAGGATAAGCAGTTGACGCAGGCCCGTGGCCGCGATGGCCCGCGCCTCGGCCTCCACCTGCTCCAGGGAGAGGTGGGAGCGGGGAATGGCGTTGGCGGCGTTGAACCCGCAATAGACGCAGTGGTTGGCGCAGTGGTTGGAAAGATAGAGCGGAGTGAAAAGCTGGATGGTCCGGCCGAAATGCTGCAATGTCAACCGGCTGGCCCGCCCGGCCATCTCCTCCAGATACAGTGCCGCAGCCGGACTGAGCAGAGCCAGCAGATCGCCGGGCGAGCGGCACTCTCCGGCCAGGGCGCGTCGGACATCGCCCCCGGTGACGGCAGCGCTCATCGCGTCCAAAGGCATGGCCCCGTATTCTGCGCATTGAGGATAAAAACTCACGCTCCCTCCCCGCCCAGAAATCCGGTCAGCGGCGACGAGGCCGAAGCAAGACCGCGTGAAACGCCCGGACCGGCCAGATACGCCTCCCGCCCGGCCCGTACCGCCCGGCCAAAGGCCCTGGCCATGACCACGGGATCGCCCGCCGTGGCAATGGCCGTGTTCACAAGGCAAGCGGCCGCGCCCATCTCCATGGCCTCGCAGGCTTCAGAGGGACGGCCAATACCTGCGTCCACAATGACGGGCAAGTCCATCTCCTCAATGAGTATACGGATCATCTCCCGGGTCTTTAGCCCCCGATTGGTGCCGATGGGCGCCCCAAGGGGCATGATGGCCGCGGCCCCGGCATCCGCCAGGGAACGGGCCACGTACAGGTCGGCATTGACGTAGGGAAGAACCACAAATCCCTCGGCGGCGAGAATCTCCGTGGCCTTGCACGTCGCGTAGCCGTCCGGCAACAAATAACGGTTGTCGGAGATGACCTCGATCTTGATCCAGTCGCCGCAGCCCATGGCCCTGGCCAAGCGGGCTATGCGTACCGCCTCGTCGGCGGTCCTGGCCCCGGAAGTGTTGGGCAGCAATTTCATGTGCTTGGGGATATGGTCCATGACGTTGCCGGTGGCTGAACCGAGATCCACCCGGCGCAGGGCCACGGTGACCACCTGCGATCCCGAGGCCGCGCAGACCTCGGGGATAACCGCATCGTCGGCGTATTTTCCGGTTCCGGTGAACAACCGGCTCTCAAGGACCACGCCCCCTATTTCAAATCCGTCGCCTGTCATCGTCTTCTCCTGTCTAACCGCCGCCAACAAAACGGAGCACCTCGAGATGGTCGCCCTCGTTCAGGACAACCGCGGCAAAGGCGACCGAGGGAACTATCTCCTGATTGCGCTCCACCACCACCGTATCCGGGTTGATGCCAAGCCCTTCAAGCAGACCGAGCAGCGTGGCTCCCCGATCGATTTCCCGCCGTGTTCCGTTTACCACCACGATCATGCCCTTCTCCCTTGCACAGTTGGCCTCTCAAGACCGCACAGCCAAAAAAAACGCGCCTGCCATGAAGAGGCAAGCGCATACTGCAAAACAAAAATACAGACGTATGCAGCTTCCCTACGGCAGGATTACCCGCATCAGGTTCAAAGGGTCAGGCCAACGGCCCATCTCAGCCTCCATGAGGCACCCCTAGCTGCCAAGACCCTATGCCAAAGAGGACGCCATGTAAAGGCGGTGCCATCAATCAACGCCACCGAGAAAAAACTCATACATACTTGAATGTTAAACGCCATCGCGCACCACCCCCGCCTGCCAGCAACAACTGGCCGCCCGGACCGGATCATCCATCCCGTTGGATTGATGTTCCAAAAATTCCTAAAGTGAGCTTGAAATCATGCCGATAAGGATCGCGTAACCCACTCCAAAACAGGAGAAACGCTCCATGTCTTCGACTCTGTTACAGGCCACGGGATTCAAGCGTGCCCTGCTGTTGTGCCGCGAGGGCAAACACAGCGAGGCCGAAGCCATTCTGAAAAGCCTCCAAGACGAATTCCTTGCCGTGTGCGAGGAAAACGAGGCGCTCAAGGCCCAGCTCCACGAAGTGGCGGCTGTCCTTGATCTGGCCGACAACGTGCGCTTCGACGGCCAGAAATACTGGCTGACTGACGGAGGAGAGCAAAAAGGCCCCTACTGCCAGGTGTGCTATGATCGCGACGGGCTGCTGATCAACCTCCAGCGACGCGAAAACAACTGGGAATGCAGAAACTGCCAAAGTCGCTTCATGGTCCCCTCCAAGACTGCGGTTCCAGCCAGACGGCCCACACAGCGCGGCGGCCTCAAAAAGGCTGTTCCCCTTTTTTTCGAAAACGACATGGTCTAGAAGCAAACAGGCGCGGCCCTCAACGGGGCCGCGCCTGTTTGCTTGCAGAACTTTCAGGCCGTTACAGACCCTAGAGGAACTTGGTCCCGAACAGGGTTACCTGTCTGACCCAGAGTTCGAGCATGGCTTTGTCGTCGAAGCTGACCACCCCATAGGCAAGATCGTCAATATCCATGCCCGGCAGATAGATATGGACCACAAGATTGCGCATGGCCCGCCTGTGCTCGTTCCAAAGGGTAGTGGAAAAGTCCTTGAGCTGGTTCGCGTCGGGCAGCTTGGTGGTGCCCAGGAACACCTTGATAGATATCCAGGTCACACCATATTTCTTGGTTTCGGATTTCTCCAGCAGCCGGTACTGATAACCGTGGGCGTTCTTGTCGGGTGTCGGGTCCGGCCGCCGGGCCCCGGAGAACCGGCTCCGGTCAATGGTTACGGTCTGTCTTGGCGCACCCTCTGCAATGGCCGGAGGTTGAGGCTGTGCCGGAGCCGGACCGGCCGGAGGGGCCGCGGCGTCACTGCCGTCGCCGTCCACAAGAGCCCGCAACGCATAGCCCAGGGCGCGGTTTTCGCTACGCAGCACCTCGTTCTCCTCAAACACAGCGTACCAGCCGCTCTTGAGGAAATCCACGCGCACCCTATCCCCCGCCTTCAGGGCGCGAACCTCGGTCGAACCCGAAGTCCGCTCGCGCCAGAGGCTTATGTCGCGTTGCAGGGTGACGACCTTGCCCCAGTCGCCGGAAGCGTCTTTGACCGCCACGACATCCTCTGTCGGAGCGGGTGCCGCAACAGCGGGTTGAGCCACGGGCGGAGGCTGCACGGCGGGAGGGGTGACGGCCATTGCGCGGACCTCAGCCACACCGCTTGTCCCGGCTTCATCAGCGGGCGCTGCGGCCTGGGGATCGGACACCTGGGTCGTGACCGGCTCGAAATACTTGGCCGCACTGTAGCCGAGGGCATTCATCTGCGAACGAATGGTGGCGTTTTCCCGAAAGACCATGACCCAGTCCCCTTCGGGAAAATCCACCTTGACGCGCTGCATGGCCTCCAACGAACCCACGACCTTGCCGCTGATGGACGAAGAGTCGCGGATGTTGAGCTTGCGCGGAGTATAGACCAGCTCACCCCAGGTATCCGGCTCCACCCGAGTGGCTTTGGGCAGCAGGTACCTGGCATTGGAAAACCCCACGGCCGCGGACTCGTCGGCACGGGTTTCGCCCGGCTCGAACACCGCGACCCAGCCATCCTTCATGAAGGCCACCCGGACCTTCTGGCCCGGATGCAGACTGCCCACCCAGCGGGCCTGGGCCGAACGATCGGCGCGCAGGTTCAGAGGCCGATCAGGATACCGTATCTCGCCAAAGGCGGCGGCGGTGATCGCGCCAAGAAGTGTCAAGCACAGGGCCGCCAGAATGATTACGGATGTCTTTCGCATCGGATACCGCCTATATCATGGCGTCGAGTTCTTTGATGACGCGGTCGGTGATGTCCATGGAATTGGCCACATAGCCGATGATCTCGGGATCGGTGAGAATCATGGTGAATCCGGCCTCCTCTGCGATACGGCGAAGAATGGAATCCGCCCGGCGCATGACGAACTGGATGAGCTGCCGCTCCTCGGTCTGAATGTCCGCGTTGCTTTCCTCCACCAGGATCTCGTATTCCCGTGCGGCCAGCCTTAGCGCCCGCTCGCGGGTCTGCTCCTCTGACACGGTCAGGGTTCCCTGCCCGATTTCGGCCTTGATGGCTTCGACCCGCTCCAAGGATTCGCGCACGCGTCGATCCTTCTCCCGACCCAACCGGGCCAAGTCCTCCTGGGCGATCCGGCCGATGCGCGACTCGTTGATTATACGCTGGGGATTGACGAACCCCACCTTGGAAACCTGGGCCGAGACGGGCAAGGCCAGGAAAAGGCACAGAATGAACAGACTGACTTTCAGCATTTTCATGCGGATATTTTCCTCTTCTCCAAAAAAAACCCTGGGAGCGGACCAACGCATATCGCCGCAATCGAGGCACTGTAGCCGCAAAGCCCCCGGGTTGTCGAGGCGGGTCACAGGGTTGTCAAAGGGTCCAGGTCCAAACCGAGACGCACCTTGGTCGGACAGGGATTGGCCTGCACAAGATGTGCGAACAGGACGCGGATTCTGCCCCAGTCGTCGCCCTTGAACAAACAGTTGAACCGCCTGCGCCCGCGCAGCATGGCCAACGGGGCCGGAGCCGGCCCCAGAGCGGTGATGCCTAGCTCCCTGGCCCTTTCGGCCAGCACCCGGCCCAAAAGATCAAGGGCGGCCGCCCCGGCAAAGTCCGCCGGATGGCTGATACGCACCAGTGCGAGCCGGGTGAAGGGCGGGTAGCCAAAGAGTCTGCGCCGCCCGATTTCACGCTCGTAAAAGGCCGCGTAATCAGCGGAGAGTACATCTCGCCAGATGGGATGGCCGGGGTTGCGCGTCTGAATCAGAACCCGCCCCGGCTCAAGGCCGCGTCCGGCGCGGCCAGCCACCTGGACCAGCAACTGGAAAGTCCGCTCCGTGGCCCGGTAGTCAGGCAAACTCAGTCCCAGGTCGCCGTCGGCCACAGCCACCAGGGTCACATCAGGAAAGTGGTGTCCCTTGGAAATCATCTGCGTCCCGACCAACACCTGCGCCTCTCCCCGCCCAAAGGCACCCAGGATATCTTCCAGCCGCTCCTGACGCCGGGTGGCGTCGCGGTCCAGGCGCAGCACCTTGGCCCCCTCGGGCAACAACTCTTCCAGATGCTCCTTGATCCGCTCGGTGCCCTCGCCCATGGGAACGAAATTGCCCCCCCCGCAACGGGCGCAGAGCAGCGGATAGGACCTGGACTGGCCGCAGTAGTGGCAGAGAAGCCGCTCTCGGCCCTTGTGATAGGTCATGCCCACCTCGCACTCGGAGCAACGCACGGTCTCACCGCAGTCGAGACAGTACATGAGTGGCGCGTACCCCCGCCGGTTGAGCATGACGATGGCCTGACGCCCCTGCTCCACGGTCTGGCGAATTGCCGCCTCGGTGGCCGGGGCAAAGGGAGCGGCCGAGCCGGCCAGGGATGAGATGTCCACCAGCTCCACGCCGGGCAACACGCTTTCCCCCACCCGGCGGGTCAGACTGGACATGGCGATGGTCCCGCTGCGGGCGGCGTGGAAGGTCTTCACGTCCGGCGTGGCCGAGCCGAGCACCAACAGACCGCCTCCGCGCTCGGCGCGGAACCAGGCCACCTCCTTGGCATGATAGGCCAACCGTTCGTCCTGCTTGAACGACTCGTCGTGCTCCTCGTCAAGCACCACAAGCCCGAGATCGGACACAGGCAGGAACAGGGCCGAGCGCGTACCCACGACCACGAAAGGCTCCCCTTCCCGAGCGGCGTCAACAAAGGCGGTCTCGCGTTTCAGAGGGCTCTGATAGCCATGATAAAAGAGAATGCGCCGCCCAGGAAAATGCTCGGCCGCAACCCTGTGTACCCGGTAAGCCAGGGCCACCTCCGGCGCAAGGAGCATGGCCGAACGACCCCGCTCAAGACAAGCGCGAACCAGTTCGAGGTAGAGTATGGTCTTGCCGCTGCCGGTGACGCCGTGGACAAGGTGCGCCCCGCCCGCCCCGTCCATGGTCGCCCGCAGAGCCTCGAGGGCGGTACGCTGCTCGTCGGTGAGGACAAATGCAGGAGGTTCGCGCCCGACGCAAGGACCGGGCCCGGCGTCCACCTCGGCCAGACGGTCTGCGGTCAACTCGCCCAGCGAGACCAAGCCCGCCCCTTCCATCTTCGCGGCGGTTTCCACGGCCCATTCGCCAAGAGCATGGCGCAAGGAAAAGAGGCTTTGCGGCCCATTGTCCAAAAGGTGTTCGAGGATTCGTATCTGCCGCTTGGCATTGGGTCGAACGGCCCAGGGCGGGTCCGAGACAAGGGAAACGAAACGCTCTTCCTCCTCGCGCTTGGCATTGATCCGCACCCGCATCCGCCCGGCAAGCCACAACTCCATGAGCGCCTGCCTGTCGGCCCCGGTCAGTCTGGCAAGCTCGGCGGGCCGAATCGAGCCCGGCAAAGGCCGATCCGCCACATGCCGGTCCACGCGGAAGGTGACGGCAGCAGTGCGCAGACCCCGCGGCAGGAGGGTTTCGAGAATGCGCCCAGGACTGGCCATCTGCCGGGTGGCAAGGTTGGCGGCCAGATCAAGATACGCCGAGTCCAGCAGCGGGGACGTTTCCAGAGGCCAGATCATGGCTTTGAAAACCATGCCTTCCGGCCGATCCTGGCCCTCCTTGTCGGCAGGACCGACGACCACGCCCATGCGATGGGACCGGCCCAAGGGGACAATGACGCGCAGCCCCGGAACCAGCTGGGGAAAATGCGGCGGACGCTCGTAAGTCAGCGTGTGATAGGGAGGACTGACAAGAGTGACCTGCCAGAGATCGGCCATGGCGGCCACCTATTCCGGGGAAGGATGGCGAACGGCGTCGCGCAGAAGGTCAAAAGGCGGCGGAGGCACCGCGCAAGGCCGGGAACCGAGATTGTCCCGCGCATACAGCGCCTCGCCGTCGGCTCGATTGATCGCGATCCAGCGTACAGTGGCGGTCGTCGCAGCATCGCCGACCCGGATATTCACCTGCCCCGGCAACCGGAATCCCGACAGGGTCAGATACCCGGCAAATTGGATTTCCACCATCCGTCTTCCGTCCCTGTAGCGCACCATGAGCGGTGCCATATCCTCGTTATGCAGCCAAACGGCAGGACCGACAGCGTCCCCCGGTTCTGCCCCGAGCATGAGGCAGGGCGCATCCCCGCAAAACCCATAACTGCGTTCGGCGATGTCCACACCCCATGCCTTCCATCGGTCCACGGGACCGGCAGGCATCCAGAGCATAAGCGGGGACAGGGCAAAATCGCCCTCAAGACAGGAAGCCACCACCCGGCCATCCATGCCCACGGCCACGGCAAAGGCTTCGCCCGAGTCGGCAACGGACCCGTTATGCGATGCACCTGACGGTTCCGCGGGAAAGGTCCACTCCTGCCGCCAGCGACCGCGGGACTGCCAGACATGGACAGATACGCCGGGAGAGTCGGCAAAGGTCATGACCGCCTCCCAGGAAGTCAACCCGCCATACTGTCTGCGCAACGCCCGGGCGAGTTCCTCCTCGTCAGCCGAAACAGCGCCGACAGGCGGCACCATGAACGCCACAAGGGCCACAAGGCACAGGGCGGGGATCAGCTTGGACAAGACAGCAACTCCTGGAGGCGTTTGACTAGTTCGTCGCGAAGCTCCTCGTCCTGAAGGGCGAAATAGATGTTGGCCGTCAGGTACTCCACCCAGTCTCCGGCATCGAACCGCTGCCCCTGGAGCTTGACGGCGATGAGCTTGTCACGGTCGGCCAGTCCCTGCAGGGCGTCCGTCAGCTGGATTTCACCGCCCACACCCGCTTTTTGCCCGGCGAGAATGTCGAAAATCTCGGGCAACAGAACATAGCGGCCAATGATGGCAAGGTTCGAAGGGGCCTCCTCCACCGAAGGCTTTTCCACGAGGCTCGAAACCGTGTACATGCCCTTGGCGAATTCCGTGCCCTTGATCACCCCGTACTTGCTGACCTTGTGCCTCGGGACTTCGATGACGCCCACCACGGCCTTGTTCTCGGTCCTGGCGGCTTTGATCAGCTCGCCTATCCCGGTGTCGCGGCCGAACATAAGATCGTCGCCAAGCATGACCGCAAAGGGTTCGTTGCGGCAGACCTCGCGGGCCGTGAGGACGGCATGGCCCAGGCCGAGCTGTTCCTTCTGGCGCACGGCAATGACGTTGACCATGTCGGCCACGCGACGGACCTCTTCGAGCATGTCCACCTTGGCTGCCCTGGCCAGGAGCTGTTCAAGCAGAAAGTTGCGGTCAAAGTGGTCCTCAATGATGGTCTTGTTCTGGTTGGTGACAAAGACCACATCGGTTATACCCGCGCCGATGCCCTCCTCCACGATGTACTGGACGATGGGCTTGCGGAAGATGGGCAGCATCTCCTTGGGGACGTTCTTGGTGGCGGGGAGCGAACGGGTGCCCCATCCGGCGACGGGAATGACTGCCTTGGTGATCTCCATGAGAATCCTCCGTGTATTTGCTGGCCTTAGCGCAGGAATTTTTCACAGGCCTGGACCAGGGTCTCGACATGACGGCGCACGACCTCGTCATCCGGGCCTTCGACCATGACCCGGCAGACCGCCTCGGTACCCGAGTAGCGCAGAAGGACGCGTCCCTTGCCGCGCAGATCCCGCTCCACCCTGTCCACTTCGGCCTGGAGCCCGGGAGCCTGCTCAAAGGGAATCTTGCGCTCCACATGGACGTTGCGCAGTTCCTGGGGAAAGGGTTCGAGCAGCCCGGCCAGCTCCGAGAGCGGGCGTTGTTTTTCCAGCATTATACGCAATAATTGGAGAGCTGCAAGGAGACCGTCCCCGGTGGTGGAATGGTCCATGAAAACCAGATGGCCCGACTGCTCCCCGCCAAGGCTCGCGCCCTCGCGGCGCATGGCCTCGACCACGTAGCGGTCGCCCACCGCGGTACGCAGCAGCCTGCCGCCATGCTCAAGCATGAAAAGCTCAAGGGCCATGTTGCTCATGACCGTAGCCACCAGCATGTTGCCGGGAAGCCTGCCCTTTTCCATCATCTCCAGGGCGCATAAGGCCATGATTTGATCGCCATCAAGGATACGACCCTTTTCATCGCAGACGATGAGCCTGTCCGCGTCGCCGTCCAGGGCGATGCCCATATCCGCATCCTCGTCCACCACGATGTGCGAGATGACCTCGGGATAGAGGGAGCCGCACTTGTGGTTGATATTCAGCCCGTCAGGCTTGGTGCCCACCCGGACCACCGTGGCGCCCAGCTCCTCAAGTACGCTTGGAGCCACGCCGTAGGCCGCCCCGTTGGCACAGTCGAGCACGATCTTGAGGCCGTCCAGGGTCAGCTTGGGAGAAAAACTGTTCTTGAGGTAGACGATGTAACGCCCCTGTGCGTCCACGATGCGGTGCGCCTTGCCGATCTGCTCGGGCGCAGGGTATTCCCAGCGGGAGTCCGCGGTCAGCACCAGTTCGCTGATCTCGTCTTCCACTGC
The DNA here is from genome assembly GCF_009729555.1 of Pseudodesulfovibrio alkaliphilus. Lineage (NCBI taxonomy): Bacteria > Pseudomonadati > Thermodesulfobacteriota > Desulfovibrionia > Desulfovibrionales > Desulfovibrionaceae > Pseudodesulfovibrio > Pseudodesulfovibrio alkaliphilus. The sequence continues at coordinate 147,150 of NZ_WODC01000002.1, read as the reverse complement.
ATCGGGCAGTTTGAAGCCCTCGCGGTCGAAGAACTTGATGCCGTTGTCCATGAACGGATTATGACTGGCCGAAATGACCACCCCAAGGTCGGCGCGCATGTTGCGCGTCAAGAATGAAATGGCCGGAGTGGGCAGCGGGCCGACGAGAAAGACATCCATGCCGTTGGCGCACAGCCCGGAAGTCAGGGCTGTCTCGAAAACATATCCCGACAGGCGCGTGTCCTTGCCAATGACCACCCGGTTGCGACCCGAGCCACTGCGAAAATACTGCCCGGCGGCCAGGCCGAGCCGCAGGGCGATCTCCGGGGTCATGGGAAAGATGTTGCCCTGGCCGCGCAGGCCATCGGTTCCGAAAAGCCTCTGCTTCATGCAATGCTCCATGGCCGCGATGCGGCGTCTATCTTTTGGTCAACGTGGTCGTGATCGTTTCCGGGTTCTTCCGCACCAGCGAGCACCCTTCGGGCAATGTCACCGAAAAATCAAGATCGAACCTCCCCTCGGCGGGTTTGTCGGGAAAGGTCAGGGTGGCGGTCATGTCGGTCCGGTATTCGTTGTTTCGGAACAGGGCGATGGGCCCTTCAATGAGCAGACGCACATAATCCTGGGCCACCGCAGCCCGAAGCCCTTTGGGATCGTCAAAGGAAAGAGGCAGTTTGACCCATATTTCACGGGTTTTTGGGCCGAATAACGCCTCCACCCGCACCCGGCCGGGCGATGGCCTGACCTCGTCGGGAACCTCGACGCCCACATCTTCGGCCCAGCGCTCGGGCACGGTGTCGGGGAAGTCCTCGTGCATGACCACCTTGATGGTGGAAAGTTTCCGCAGCTTGGTTTCCGGGCCGCGAACCTCCACCGTTTGCGGAGTGACGCGCACCTCGCGCAGGACGTAATCCGGGTTGAGCTGGCCCGACCAGGCGGCCTCAAGGGCAATGGATTTGGTCATCCGACGGTCTACCACCAGACGAAGCCGATTGGGCCGAACCTCAATGATCTCGTAGGCCGAGGAAAGGGGCAGGCGCGAGGCGTCTATCTCCACCACCTGCTGCCCAACGCCGAGTCGGCTCACGTCAAGGGGATAATTGAGGGTCTGGGACGAAAGGTTGCCCACCAGCCCCTTGGGGCCGCGCAATCGGACCTGGATCTTCTCGACCATGCCCTCCTCGATGATCAGTCCTTCGGGAGGATTCGTCATGATCACGGGCATTTCCACCCAGGTTTCAATGACCTCGCGGCCGGTCACAAGAAACCAGGTAAAGATGGCCAGCCCCAGGGCCAGCAACATGGTCTGCCAATTCTTCTTCATGGCTTACCGTCCCAAAGCGTTGCGCAGCACGCGGCGCAGACGCACTTCGTCCAGGCTGGTGGTCAACCGCCCGTTCATGGCCACCGAGACCTCGCCACGCTCTTCGGAAATGACGATGATCACCGCGTCAGACTCCTCGCTGATGCCGAGGGCGGCGCGATGCCGGGTTCCGTACATGGGCTGGCCGCGCAGTTTAGACGACAGAGGCAGGATGCAGGCCGCAGCCACAATCCGGTCTCGCCGGATGATGACCGCGCCATCGTGCAGCGGCGTGTCGGTGACAAAAATGGTCTCCAGCAATTCCTTGTTGACCTTGGCGTCCAGTTCGATGCCCCGTTCCACAATGTCGCCAAGGGGCATGTTCTTCTCGATGACCATGATGGCGCCGGTGCTGGTGTGGGCCATGTTCATGGCAGCCTGGATCAGGCTGTCCAAAGTGTCGTCGCGCACCTGGGACTTGGTCCAGAAACGCTTGGTGCCCACGCTGGCCAACGCCTTGCGGATGTCGGTACGAAAGAGGATGACCACCACAAGGAACAAGGAGCTGAGGAACTCGCCCAGCAGGGTGCTCAAGGTGTACAGATTGAACTGCTCGGAAAAGTAGTAGATAATCAACACCACCACCATGCCGTAGAGCACTGCGGCCGCCCGCGTCCCCCGCACCAGGAGAATGATGTTGTAATAGATGACGCCAACGAGCACGATGTCGAGCACGACGCGCCAGGTTATCTCCATTCCAAACAGCTCAAACATGATCTTTGCTACGCTATTTCCTGAACGATAGTCAATGTTTGTCGAGTTGATTCCACCTCATGGACCCGGTGGATGGCCACGCCCCTGGCGGCCATGAGCGCAGTGGCCGCCTGAGTGGCGTTATGCCGTTTGTCCACGGGCAGACCGAGCAGGCCCTGCCACAGGGATTTGTTGGACAGCCCGAGATACAACGGCAGGCCAAAAGTCAGAAACCGCTCGATATTGCGCAGTATGGCGAGGTTGTGCTCAAGCGTCTTGCCAAACCCTATTCCCGGATCAAGAACCACCCTGTTCAGGGGCAATCCGAGGAGGTCAAGCCGCTCAAGCCGCTTTTCGAAAAAAGCCATAATATCCTCGACCACATCCGCGTATCGGGGCGTGTCCTGCATGGTACCGGGGCGACCGAGGCTGTGCATGAGCACATAGCCGGGACGGTACTGGGCAATGACATCGCCAAGGCCGGGATCAAAGGAAAAAGCGGACACGTCGTTGAGGATGACCGCACCCGCCTCCAAAGCCCGGGCCGCGACCTCGGCCTTGTAGGTGTCCACGGACACGACCGGCCCGGTCCCGCCGGACAGGCCCTTTGACGCCACCAGCGTCTCAATGACCGGCAGCACCCGTCCAAGCTCGTCGAGCACGCTAACATGATCGGCATAGGGGCGTGTGGATTCACCGCCCACATCCAGGATATGCGCCCCCTCGGCGGCCAGTTTCAATCCATGGGCCACGGCGCGATCGGCGTCAAAGTGCGCCCCACCATCATAAAAGGAATCCGGGGTCGCATTGACGATTCCGGCGATAAAAAAGGGGGCCGGGCCCAAGACCCTGCCCCCTTTCACTGTCCATGTGGTGTCACGCATGATGGCCTAGAGCCTATTGCCGCTTGGGACCGGAATCGTCCGGCTCCGGGTCCTGACCGTCCCTGCCTTCGTCCTCTTCAAGGATGAAGTCGTCGCCGGAATCGCCCTCGCTGACCGGCTTGTAGCCGGGACCGGGTACGACCTTTCCCTCGGCGTTGTAGCCGGACGAAGGAGCGGAAGGAGCCGGGCCCGACGAGGAAGAACCGGACGGCGGGGAGCCGGGTCGGCCTCCGTTGGCAGGCTCCATGGGCGGCAGCGGCTTGCGCTGCATGAGCAGGTTGATCTCGTCGCTGTTGAGGGTCTCGCGCTCCAGCAGGGCCTGGGCCATGGCCTCCAGAATATCCCGATTCTCGGAGATCAGCCGATGCGCCGTGTTGTGGGCCTCATCAACAAAGCGGCGCACCTCGGCGTCGATGGCCTTGGCGGTCTCCTCGCCGTAGTTGCGATTGTGGACAATCTCCCTGCCAAGGAAGAGCGAATCCTGATTGTCGCCCAGGTCCAGGGGGCCGAGCGTCTCGCTCATGCCCCAGGCGCAGACCATGTTCCGGGCGATCTTGGTGGTCTGCTTGATGTCGTTGGCAGCCCCGGTGGTCAGATGGCCGAAGACGATCAGCTCCGCAACCCGGCCACCCATGCCGCAGACCATGCGGGCCTCAAGGTATTCCTTGGAGATGGTCAGCCGCTCCTCCTCGGGAAGATACAGCGTCACACCAAGGGCCCTTCCCCGAGGAATGATGGAGACCTTGTGCACCGGGTCCGCCTTGGGCAGCAGCTTGCCCACCAGCGCGTGCCCGGCCTCGTGGTATGCGGTGGTGCGCTTCTCCTCCTCGCTCATGAGCAGGCTGCGGCGCTCGCGCCCGCCCATCATGACCTTGTCCTTGGCCTCCTCGAAATCACTCATGTTGACGTGGTCCTTGCCCAGCTTGGCGGCATGGAGCGCGGCTTCGTTGACAAGGTTCTCCAGGTCTGCGCCGGAAAAGCCCGGAGTTCCCCTGGCGATGACCTCCAGATTGACCTCCGGGGCCAGGGGGGTTCTGCGGCTATGCACCTTGAGAATGCGCTCGCGTCCACGCAGGTCGGGGTTGGGCACCACCACCTGACGATCGAAACGTCCGGGCCGCAGCAGCGCCGGATCAAGCACATCGGGACGGTTGGTGGCGGCCACGAGAATGACGCCCTCGTTGGACTCGAAGCCATCCATCTCCACCAGCAGCTGGTTCAGGGTCTGCTCGCGCTCGTCATGTCCGCCGCCCAGCCCTGCACCGCGCTGGCGGCCCACGGCGTCGATCTCGTCGATAAAAATGAGACACGGCGCGTTCTTCTTGCCCTGGGCAAAGAGGTCGCGCACCCTGGAGGCGCCCACGCCCACGAACATCTCCACAAAGTCAGAACCGGAAATGGAGTAAAAGGGAACCCCGGCCTCGCCGGCCACTGCGCGGGCCAACAGGGTCTTGCCTGTGCCCGGTCCGCCCACCAGCAGCACGCCCTTGGGGATGCGGCCGCCAAGACGGGTGAACTTGCGCGGCTCGCGCAGAAAATCGACGATCTCGGAAAGTTCCTCCTTGGCCTCGTCCACGCCAGCCACGTCCTCAAAGGTGACTTTCGCCGTCTCCTCGTTAATCAGACGCGCCTTGGACCTGCCAAAACTCATGGCGCCCCGCCCCCCGCTGCCGCCGCCCTGCATCTGGCGCATGAAGAAAATCCACACGCCGATGAGCAGGAGCATGGGGAACCAGGAGAGCAGCAGCGTCATGTACCAGGGCGACTCGTCCGGCGGTTCCGCCTTGACCTGTACGCCCTTCCTGATCAACGTGTTGATGAGGTTGGGGTCGTCGGGGGTGTAGACGCTGAAGCGTTCGCCCGAAGACTTAAGCCCGCTGACCCGCTGACCCTGGATCTTCACTTCAACCACGCTGCCGTTGTCAACCATGGACAGAAACTCGCTGTACGAGGGCTGGTCCTGGGGCATGGGCGGCTGGTTGAACAGATTGAAGAGCACGACCATCAAGACAAAAATGATGGCCCATACAGCAAGATTTTTCATGTGGTTGTTCAAAGAGACTTCCTCCGAACGACACGGCGGCTGGCCGGATCGCCCTCTTGAGCGGACCGCAACAGGAATGCGCGGCCGGTGGTTTGGTCTGTCAGTTACCTAAAGTAATGTCCCCGGGTGAAAAATCAAGGGGAAACAAAGCAAAAAATACACCCGGCCCATCCTCCGCGTGACGACGGAGTAACGGAATTCCGGCTCACCTAACTGAGCCAAGCCATGCGGAAAGCGCATTGATCTGCGCTTGCACGGAATCCGGCCCGGTTCCGCCAGGCGATGTCCGCCGCCGGACCGCAGCCCGGTAGTCCAGCACCGCGTAAACGTCGTCGCCAATGAGGTCGGAAAAACGCCTGAACTCGTCAAGACTCAGGGCTTCAAGGCCCACCCCCCGCCCTTCGGCATAAGCCACGGCCGCCCCGGTGATGTGGTGCGCCTCGCGAAACGGCACCCCCCGCGCCGCCAGATAGTCGGCCAGTTCCGTGGCGTTGAGAAAACCGCGCTCCACCGTGGCAAGCATCTTCTCCGGCACGAACTCGAGCTTTGCCAGCAACCCGGTCATGATCTCAAGGGACGAGGTCACGGTCCGGTCGGTGTCAAAGAAAGGCTCCTTGTCCTCCTGCATGTCACGGTTGTAGGTCATGGGCAGCCCCTTGACCAGCACCAGCAGGCCGGTCAGCGCACCCACAACCCGTCCGGTCTTGCCGCGCATGATCTCGCAGGAATCCGGGTTCTTCTTCTGCGGCATGATGGAAGAGCCGGTGGAATAATCGTCGGGCAGCCGGACATAGCCGAAATTGGGATTGGCCCAGATGATGACCTCCTCGCACATGCGCGAGAGGTGGGTCATGATCAAACTGCCCGCGAACACGGCCTCAATGGCGAAATCGCGGTCGGCCACGGCGTCCATGGAGTTGGCGAAGATCACGTCCATGCCGAGGTCTTCGGCCACCATGACCGGATCGACGGGATGGGTGGTCCCGGCCAGGGCCGCCGCCCCCAGGGGCATGACGCGCACCCGCTTGAGACAGTCGGCCAAGCGTTCGTGGTCGCGCCGGAACATCTGGCAGTAAGCCAGAAGATGATGGGCGAGGCTCACGGGCTGGGCGGGCTGAAAATGGGTGCAGCCGGGCAGCAGGGTGTCGCCATGCTCCTTGGCCCGGTCCAGATAGACCCTGACCAGCTCGGCCAGACGCTCCTGCCAGACAGCGATCCGGGCGGCGACATGGAGACGAAAGTCAAGGGCCACCTGATCGTTGCGGCTGCGCGCGGTATGCAGCTTGCCGCCAAGGGGGCCGATGATCTCGGTCAGCCGCGACTCGATGTTCATGTGCACGTCTTCAAGCCCGGTCTTCCATGTAAACCGCCCGGCCTCGATCTCGCCCCTGACCGCGTCCAGGCCCTCGCAGATGCGCCCCGCCTCGTCATCGGTCAGGAAACCTCGACGCGCAAGCATCCGCGCATGGGCCTGGGAGCCCCGAATGTCTTCGGCATAGAGCCGCCAGTCGAACGAAACCGACTCTGAATACGCCTCCATCGACGCAGCGGTTGTGCCGGCGAACCGACCGCCCCACATCTTTTTGTCTGCCATACGCTACTCGCAGCTTTCTTCCTGGTCCTTGCCGCCCCACTTGCTCTGCTGCATGCGTCCCTTGAGCCGCAGCCCCACCAGCTTGATGAAGCCCGCGGCGTCCGCTTGGTCGTAAATCACATCTTCCTCAAAGGTGGCCAGATCGGCGTTGTAGAGGGAGAACGGCGATTTGCGCCCAAGGGGCACGCAGTTGCCCTTGTAAAGCTTCAGACGCACGGTTCCCGTGACCCTTTCCTGCGTCTTGTCGATCATTGCCTGGAGCGCCTCGCGCTCGGGAGAAAACCAGTAGCCATAGTAAACCATTTCGGCATAGCGCGGAACAAGGCTGTCCCGCAGGTGCATCACCTCGCGATCCAGGGTCAGCCCTTCCAGGTCGCGCCGGGCCATGGCCAGGACCGTGCCGCCCGGAGTTTCGTACACCCCCCGCGACTTCATGCCAACGAATCGGTTCTCAACCATGTCCACCCGGCCGATGCCGTGTCTGCCGCCCAACTCGTTGAGCTTTGCCAGCAGGGCCGCCGGGGAGTATTTGACACTGTTCACCGCGATGGGGTCGCCCGCCTCGAAATCGATGGTGATCTCCTCGGGCGCGTCCGGGCACTTCTCCGGCGGGGTGATATTCCGGTAGCAGTCCGGTCCCGGCGCGTTCCAGGGGTCTTCCAGCTCGCCGCCCTCAAAGGATGTGTGCAGCAGGTTGGCATCGATGGACCAGGGCTTGGCCCGGCTCACCGGCACGGGAATGGCGTTTTCCTGGGCATAGTTGATGAGATCGGTCCGGGACTTCAGGTCCCACTCGCGCCAGGGGGCGATAGTCTTCAGGCGCGGGTTGAGGGCCATGGTGGCCAGCTCGAAGCGGACCTGGTCATTGCCCTTGCCCGTGGCACCATGGGCCACGGCCTGGGCGCCCTCGATCTCGGCGATCTCCACCATGCGCTTGGAAATCAGCGGCCGGGCAATGGCCGTGCCGAGCAGGTAGCGCCCCTCGTAAAGCGCGTTGGCCCGAAACATGGGAAAGACATAGTCGCGCACGAACTCCTCGCGCAAATCCTCCACATAGGCCTTGACGGCGCCCGTCGCCAGCGCCTTTTCCTCAATGCCGTCCATCTCCTCGCCCTGGCCGAGGTCCGCGGTCATGCAGACCACGTCGCAGCCGTAGTTGTTCTTGATCCACTTGAGGATGATCGACGTATCCAGCCCGCCGGAATAGGCGAGAACAACTTTATCCAACTTGCTCATCTGATTATTTCCTCACTGTCCTATCGCTCTTCAATTGCTGTAAACCCATTCGATGATGGCTTTTTGCATGTGCAGCCTGTTTTCGGCCTGATCCCAGACGATGGAGGCAGGCCCCTCGAACACGCCCTCGCTGACCTCCTCGCCCCGGTGGGCGGGCAGGCAGTGCATGAAGCAGGCGCCGGGGGCGGCCTTGGCCATGAGCTTCTCGTCCACGGCGTATCCGGCAAAGGCGGCCTCGCGCTTCTTCTGCTCCTCTTCCTGGCCCATGGACGCCCAGACATCGGTATTCACATAGTGCGCCCCAGCCACGGCCTCGGCCGGATCGTCGGTCAGGGTGATCTCCGCGCCAAGGCTCCGCGCCTTCTCCATGATGCCCGGGTCCGGCCGGTACCCTGCCGGACAGGCCAGGGCGAGGGAAAAGCCGAAGGTGGCGGCCGCGTTGATAAAGGAATGAGCCATGTTGTTGCCATCGCCCACCCAGGCCACCTTGAGGCTCTCAAGATCCGGGGTGCGTTCGTACATGGTCAGCACGTCGGACATGATCTGGCAGGGATGGTATTCGTCGGTCAGGGCGTTGATGACCGGGATGGTACCGAACTGGACCAGGGTTTCAAGCTTCTCCTGGCCAAAGGTACGCACAATGAGCCCGTCCGCGTAGCGCGAGAGGACTCGGGCGGTGTCCTTGAGAGGCTCGTCGCGACCCAGCTGGGAGTCGCGGGAAGTGATGAAAACAGGATCGCCGCCCAGATGGCGGACACCCACCTCGAAAGAAACACGTGTACGCGTGGACGCCTTCTCGAAAATCAGAAGCAGGGTCTTTCCGGCCAGAAGATCGGTACGGATGTCGCCGTCTTTCATCGCCTTGGCACGCAGCAACACGCTGTGCGCCTCGTCCCGGGACATATCCAGAATGGTCAGAAAATGCTTGGGCATCGTGAGTTCACTCCATCATCAATTGCCGGTCATTACGAAAGGGATGAAGTGTGGCCGATCTTGACATGGATGTAAAGGCTTTTGAGCCCGGCCCGCCTTGATGAAAAGGCCCACGGTCAGTGGTTCCGGAGCCATTCGTGAAACTGACTGAACGAGAGTTGGCGACTGGCCGGACCACTGCGCACGTAGAACTCCTCGCTCTGGCCGTTTTTGAGGATGGCCGGAACACGGGCGGGCATGCACAGAGCGCGGATGACCGTCGCCCCGCCAACCTGTATGGCCATGGTCTCGACATAGCGGGAAAACTCGGCGCCAAGGTACTGGTTAACAAGATTATTAAAATGTAACAACGCCTTGTCGTCATTGGCGAAGCTGTCCTCGGCAAAGCCCGTTACCGTGCCGTCGTCAGCCACCCCCACCAGCAATGTGCCACCCTCGGAATTGATGAAAGCCGACACGCTTTTGACAATGGCGTGTTCGATCTCCTTTCCGTTTTTGCCCGCCTTGAGATTAAAACGCATGGTCTGCTTGAACTCGAGCCCCCGGCTCTCCCCCTCGGCAATGAGTCGCAATACATCGTCGGCATTGCGGGCAGCGCCGTGGCGCATACCCAGGGTCTCTATCCTGGAGCGGTTGCGGCGCAGGAGATATAGGGCCGCAACGCCCAAGAGGGCCAGGGCGGAGCCAAAAACCTGTAGGAAGGTATCGCTGCCAAGGGAGGGAATGACACCGGCCATGGGCACGACCACCCCCAGGGACAGGGTGTCGCCAAAGACGGACAGGGGCGCAAGATATGCCCACCAGACCTCCCCACGCACCCGCAAGGGGACGGGAACACCACGCAATGAGGCATCCCGGGCCATGCGCTCGGCCGCTGCGGCGATGACCGGATCGGGAATCTCCTGGGCCGGTCCCGGTTGCCGAGCCGCCCCGGGGTTTCGGTCCGCATCGCCGACCGGCAGCACTGAACCGTTGTCCCAGAAAAGAAAGACTTTTTCCGCCCTGCCCTTTTCCGCGCCATCAAGTTGATTGACCACGACCCCCACCGGAAAGACGAAGGAGAGCATGACCCGACCGGCCCCGCCTTGCACCAGCGACGCGGCCGCCAACCACGATTCGCCCGCGTCGACATAGCGCCCGGCGCTGCGCCAGTTGACCTGACCGGGCTCAAGATGGCGGAATTCCTCGGCCAGGGCCTTGTCCACGGCCGCGCCGTCGAACCGCTCCGGGGCGACGGCGGCCGAGGAGGAACCATCGGGCCTCCAAAGGGTCCAGCCCCCGTCCTGTCCGGGAACTGCTTCGAGCAGGCCGTCGGCCCCCCGGAGAAGCAGATAACGCAGGCCCTCGCCATCCGAGACCATGATTGAGGCCATGTCGGGATGTCTGCCAAGAATATCGGTAAAGGTGCGCCGCAGATCGGACGGACCAAGGCTGTCGAGACGACTCACCACCATGTCGCCGCCCGAGGTGGTCACGGCGTTGACCAGCACAGTCACCGCTCCGGCGAGACCTTTTGCGGAACTTTCCACGGCCACTGCAGCCGCGTCGTGGCGCACCTCGCGCACCCCCCAGAAGACCAGTGCGCCCAGCACTGCCCAGGCCAGGAGCACTCCGGCCTGAAGTATCCGGTAGAGATTCTTGCCTCGAATGATGCTCTGCGCCGGTCTTTGATCGAACATGCAACTCCTGGTGTTGTCAGTCAGCCTGGGCGAGCAGAACCCGGTCCACGGCAAGTTCGGTCAGGTCGTCCATCTCCGGGCCATGGTCGTAACCGGCCAGGTGCAGGACGCCGTGGGCCAACAGCCGGGCCAGATGGACCTGTTCCGGCTGCCCGTAGAGATGCGCCTCGCGAACAAGGGTGTCAACGCTCAGAGCCAGTTCGCCGAGGTATGCCGACTCTCCTGCGGAGCCCACCTCGCCCCGGAAGACATCCCCGTGCCCGGTCGGAAAACTGAGGACATTGGTAGGACCGGGGCAGCCCATGAATCCGGCGTTGAGCCGGGCCATCTCGCTGTCGTCAACCAGGGTGATCTCAAGAGACGCCCCCTCACGGCCCAGGGCCTCCAAAATGGTGGCCACCACCCCGGCAAGCTCCCGCCGAGACAGGGGAAATGCGGGATCGAGCCGGGTTTGACGCACGATTCTGATCTGCTCACCCATCATTCGGTCCTGTTGGTATCGTGCTGCTCGTAGGCGCGGACAATGCGGCCCACCAGCGGGTGGCGGATAACATCATGTTCGTCGAAGAAAATGAATTTCACGCCCTTGACGCGTTCGAGGATGGCCCTTGCATTGAGCAGGCCGGAACGGGCGTGGGTGGGCAGATCGATCTGTGTCACGTCGCCTGTGACAACGGCCCGCGAACCGAAGCCAAGCCGCGTCAGAAACATCTTCATCTGCTCGGGCGTTGTGTTCTGCGCCTCGTCGAGGATGATGAAGGCGTCGTTGAGAGTGCGACCGCGCATGAAGGCCAGCGGGGCAACCTCGATGACGCCGCTCTCCTGATACTCCTGCACCCTGGGAAAATCGAGCATGTCGTGCAGGGCGTCGTAAAGCGGACGCAGATAGGGATTGATCTTCTCGGCCAGATCGCCAGGCAGGAAGCCGAGCTTTTCGCCCGCCTCCACCGCCGGGCGGGTAAGTACGATGCGTTTGACCTCGCGGCGCAGCAGTGCTCCCACAGCCATGGCCACAGCCAGATAGGTCTTGCCCGTGCCCGCCGGGCCGATGCCAAACGTCAGGTCATGCTGGCGGATGGCATCAAGGTATTCCCTCTGGTTGAGGGATTTGGGCGAGACCGTCCGCTTGCCCGAGGTAGCGTAGACATCGCCCTTGAACACCTCGCCCACATCGGCCGAGGGCTGGCGCATGAGGATCCGGCAGGCGTAGTCCACATCCTGTGGGTACAGGCTCTTGCCCGCCTTGAGCATGGCGTAGAGCTGGGTCAGCACCTGGGCGGCCAACCCCTCTGCCGCCTCCTCCCCAGCTGGGGCGATGATGGTCACGGCGTTGCCCCTGCTCTCCAGACGAACACCCATGCGCTCGCCAATGAGCCTCAGGTGTTGATTGTGGGGGCCGAAAAGCTGCCCGGCCAGCCTGCTGTCGTCGAATTCGAGTTTCATCGCGGTCCCTGGCCCTCCCTTGGGGTTGACGGATGGCGGCGCCAACCGCCGTGAGACCTTCGCACCCTAACGGCCATCAGGCGCAAGGGCAATGACCGATCACGCCTTGCGGCGCAGAAACATCCAGCGACAGGCGCGGCGCTCCAGGAAGTTGGCCGCCTCGTAAAGGGCCGCACCCATCATCGACATGCCGAGTATGCCTGTGAACATGCCCAAGTAGTTCATTGCCCCCCAGGCGTCCATGATCATATAGCCCAGGCCCCGTGTGGTGGCAAAGGATTCGACGAAGAAAAGCACCGCCACGGACACCCCGGTGCCCAGACGGAGGGCCGTGAACCCATGAGGCAGCGCAGCCGGGATGAGCACCTCGCGCAGCACGTCCCAGCGCGAACCACCCAACGAGCGAACGGAATCGAAATATTTTGGATGGATGGAACGCACTCCGTCGCGGGTGGTGACCAGAATCTGGTAGCCGAGAATAAGCGCGATCATGGCGATCTTGGAGGCATCGCCCAGGCCGAGCAGAAGCAGGAACACGGGCAGGAGCACGATCTTGGGCACCGGATAGGTCAGGAAGACGAACGGGGCCAGCAGGGCATCCGCCCGCCTGACGCTGCCCATGAACAATCCCAAAGGAAAAGCAACGCCCCAGGCCAGGACCATGGCCGTGACCGCCCTGTAGGCGCTGACGCCGAAATGCTCCCAGAAGATTCGCGTGGTCAGAGCCGTGGCAAAGGCGGCCAGGGCGTCCTCTGGGTGGGGCAGAATAACCCCGCCCAGGGCCATGGCCGCCAACTTCCAGAGCAGGCCGAGAACGACCATGACCAGCCCGTAGCGCACCACCGGGGATTCATGATTCACCACAACGCCTCCACGGTGTGCCGCAGCTCACGAAGCAGACGAAAACACGCCTCGGTGTCGCGGATGGACGCATCGCCGAAGCCGGGATTGTCGAACATGGCAACCTGTCTGCCCGGACGGCCCGACAAGACCATGATCCGCCGCCCGAGCACCACGGCCTCCTCCAGGGAGTGGGTCACGAGCACATAGGGAACCCTGCGCCGCTTCCAAACATCAAGCAGGGTATGCTGCAGCCGCTCGCGGGTCAGGGCGTCCAGCGACGAGAACGGTTCGTCAAGCAGCATCAACCGGGGCCGCGAGACAAAGGCCCGGGCAATGGCCACCCGCTGCTGCTCGCCGCCGCTCAGGGTGGCGGGATACTCCTGCCCGCGTTCGGCCATGCCCAACTCGGCCAACTGCGCCAGGGCCGACTTAAGCCGCTTGGCACGGGGCACGCCCTGCACCTTGAGGCCCAGGGCCACGTTGTCGGCCACGGTCCGCCAGGGCAAGAGACCATAATCCTGAAGGATGATGGAGATGTCAGGGGTCGGCCCGGTGACGGGAACGGCGTCGAGAAAGACCGCGCCGCTGTCCGGCCGGGAAAGACCGCTCAAGAGATAAAGCAACGAGGTCTTGCCGCAGCCCGAAGGCCCGACCACGGCCAAGGTCTCGCCCACCTGGAGATCAAAGGACACGTCGTCGAGAACGCGCACGGCACCAAAGGATTTTCCGAGATTTTCGGCTTTGAGCATGGTTGAAACGATCTGGTTGCAAGCCGAGGCGTCAGGGAATGATTGGCGAAAGGACGATCTCCCTGGGAATGGGCTCGCGCAAGAGCCCCCTGGCGATCATCCAGTCCTGCACCTCGTCCAGTTCGCTGTCCGAAGGCAGCGCTGGCAACGGATATCTGTAGACCGGAAAGGCTTCCGCAAGGGGCTGCGGAATCCGACAGGTCTCGGCCATGAGAGCGCGATAGCGCTCGGGATCAGCGGCCAGTCGCTCCACCGCCTCCCGATAGGCGGTGACAAAGCGGACATAGACATCCGCGCCGTCGGAGAAATACCGGCGATGCAGGCAAAGCACTGTCAGGGGCACATCCAAATTGTCCGCCGTTGCCAGCACTCCGCCCCCCTTGAGCCGGGCCAGGGAGAGCAGCGGCTCGGGCAGAAATGCCGCATCGATCTGGCTGGCCATGAGCATCTGAAGGCGGATGGGAATCTTCTTGACCTCCATGCGCTTGAAATACTCGGCGCCTATGCCGAGGCGCGCCTCCATCTTGTCGGCCAGAAACTCCATGATGGTGGACCTGGAGATGCCCAGGCTGGCACCCTTCAATTCGTCCAGCCGCCTGTCGCGAGCCGCCGGAGAAAGCGCAATGCCGAACATGGGGTAGCCGGGCGAGGTGCGCCAGGAGGTCAGGGCGATGTACATGGGCACGTCCTGATTGATGAGCAGGTACGTGGCGATGAGATCGCCGAAGTAACCGTCGAGCTGCCCTGTCTGCATGGCCGTGTCGCGTTCCAGGGCCGAGGCAAAGGAGATCAGCTCCACATCGAGCCCCTGTCCCGCGAAAAGTCCGTCGCCAACAGCCACCTGGAGCGGCAACGTGTCGAGAACGGGCAGAATGCCGAAGCGGATGGTCATCCCCTGCGCCCGTGCCGGGGAAGCCGTTGCGGCAAGAAAAAGGACAAGTACAAGGCTCGTGACGGACAAGGTTCTTTTCATGCCAAAACTCCATGGTCAAGGTGGCGGCTTATACCATGCCCGACCGGGAATGAAAAGTCGGCCCGGGTGAAGTGACCACGCGCCGCAAGTGGACGCTGAACGCCGCTAATGTCCGGCATGGCTCCCGGCGCAGTGACCGGCGCCGCAGCCGCATTCCCGGCGCATCAGACTGCGGCCCACAAGCAGGAGCAGAACCAGGGCAGAAGCCACGCCGACCCACTCGGGCAGGGTCTCGTCCACCTGGACCACCACAGCCCTGATGTCAAGACCGAGGGCGATATAAAGCCGGTCCACCAGCCAGGCCAGGGTCAGGGAACAACCGACAATGGCCGCCACATAGATAACCGCCGTCCGTCTGCCCATGGCCTTGAGCATCACCGTAATGGTGGCGCCGTTGGTGGCAGGCCCGGCCAGCAAAAAGACCAGGGCCGCGCCCGGAGAGAGCCCCTTGAGCAGCAGGGAGGCGGCAATGGGCGTTGAGGCCGTGGCGCAGACATACAGGGGCAGGGCCACCACGAGCATGATGAGATAGGAAGGAAAGCCGGTACCAATGTATTCTGACAGTGCGTCCTCAGGAACGGCCACGGCAATGGCCCCGGCCACGACAATACCGACCATCAGCCACTTGCCGATGTCGGCCAGCATCTCGCCAAAGGCGTGGCGCATCCCCAGAATGAACCGGGTCCAGATACCAATGCGTTCCGGCTGGGCTTCGCCCCCGTGGCACCCGCATTGACCCTCCGAAGAATGGGCATAAGGGAGATCAAGGGGACGTGCCGCCGGTTCGGTGTCTATACTGGCTTCAGCCGACGGGACAGGCCGGAATGCGGGGCCGTTGTCACGCCGCAAAGAGTGGTCCGATTCCGCCTCCCGCTCCTCGCGCCCTGGGAAGAGATTGACCAATATCCCGGCGGAAACGGCCGTGACCGTAGCCGCTACCGGCCGAACCACGGTCATGATCGGATCGATCAGGGCGTAAGTTACGGCCATGGAGTCCACCCCGGTTTCCGGCGTGGAGATCATGAAGGCCGTGGTCGCACCCTTGCTCGCGCCCTGCCGCCGAAGACCCAGGGCCGCGGGCAGCACCCCGCACGAGCACAAAGGCAGCGGGACGCCGATGACCGCCGCCTTGACCACCGAACCGAAGGAGCGACCCCCGAGATGCCGGGCCATGAACGCATCGGGCACGAAGGCCTTGAGCAGCCCTGCCACGAAAAAACCCAGCAGCACATAGGGCGCTGACTCCTCCAGCACATGCCACGACGCGACGACTATCTCGACAAGCATATCCATGACTGCCTCATTTCTCATATAAGAACAGGTTCATAATTGAACAGGTGTTCACTTAACAAGTCAAAAAAAAGAGCTTCACTCTCCGTTCGCCTTTGCCGCAGGGGGGAAGGCGTGACCATCGCAACCCGGTTGCTGGCCATATCGGCCGTAGCCCTTGCTACAGGTACCGCGACAGAGTCCGGGAATCCCCTGCATCAGCCGCCATAGCGCCCCGCTATCCCTGCTCCAAAACGTGGTCAAGCCCCTGGCCGATGAGGTTGCGCACATGTTCATCATCAAGGGTGTAATACACGTTCTTGCCTTCCTTGCGGTAGCGGACCAAACGGGCTGCTCGCAACAGCCGGAGCTGGTGCGAAATGGCCGAGGGGGACATGTCGAGCACCTCTGCCAGGGCGCAGACGCACAATTCGTGGATGGACAGGGCGTAGAGCATACGCACCCGCGTATAGTCGCCAAGGGCCTTGAACAGCTCTGCCAGGAACAAAAAGTCCCTCTCGGAGAGCATCCCGGCCCTGACCTGGGAGACGTTGGCCTCGTGCTGCTCGGTATTTCCGCAGGCGATGTTGGACATGCCACCTCACATGATCAGTTACTCATTTATAGCGTCTGTACCCATGTAGGCAGCCGGTGTCAAGACCTGACAGCGGGCTGTCCCCCAGACAAGGAGGCCAGCCCGCCATGGTGCCTTTAACGCAATTTCCTTGTTGCGGAATGAGAATATCACCCCTTAAGCTGCCAGCTTTCTGGCTGCTTCCAAGACGGCGGCGTAGTCGGGTTCGTCCGTTATCTCCTTGAGGTACTGGGCATGGGCCACTGCGCCGTCCCTGCCCACCACGAAGACCGCCCGGCTCAAAAGGCGCAATTCCTTTATCAATACGCCAAAAGCCGCTCCAAAGGAGGCATCGCGATGATCCGAAAGGGTCTGAACCGCTTCCACTCCGGCCGCGCCGCACCATCGGGCCTGGGCAAAAGGAAGATCCATGCTCACGGTGAGGATGACAACATCGTCTCCCAACCCGGCGGCCTCGGTATTGAAACGACGGGTTTCCATATCGCAGACCGGAGTGTCCAGCGAGGGCACCGCCGCGAGGATCAACACCTTGCCCGCATAATCGGCCAGAGTGCGCCCGGTCAGATCATTGGCCACCAGTGAGAAGTCCGGGGCCTTGTCCCCGGCTTTGATCTCCGGGCCAAGAAGCGTCACCGGGTTGCCTTTTAGCGTCGAAACACCTTTTCTTTCCTGCATTGTCGCTCCTTATGCGTTTTAGTAACCATTGCCATAACACCGCGCTGCAATGGATGTAAAGGAGGAACAGGACTGCTCACTCCATGGGGAACCGCCTTCCCACCGCCGCCTGAAGCCCGTCCCACCGTTTTTCTTTTGTGCATGGGCCGGACACGACCGTCAAGGGAACGAAAAATCATTTCCGGCCCGTCCAACACATTATAATGGTTCAACTGACGATCTTATATCATGGACATGCGCAGTGGGGCGAGGTATAAACAGACAAGCCGGGCCATGGTGGACCGGCAGGAGTTCCCCGATGAGGTACCGCTATGAGCAAGCTTGCGATTGACACCGGCATCCTGCTGGAAACCGGGACGAACGAGCTCGAAATTCTGGAATTTTATATCAACGAAACGCTCAAGGAGGGCCAGCCTCCGGTCAAGAACTATTTCGGCATCAATGTGGCCAAAGTCATGCAGGTCATCGAAACGCCGAACCTCGAACCGCCGGAGTCCGCGCCCCACCCGTCCTTCATGGGCACCATCCCCCTGCGCGACCTGATCCTTCCCGTGCTCGACCTTTCGGTTTGGCTTGATCTGAATATGCCCAAAACCGAGCGCGACATCGTCATCGTCACCGAGTTCAGCAAGTCCGTGACCGGCTTCCTCGTTTCCGGCGTGATCGAGATCCACCGCGTGGGCTGGGGCGAGGTCATCCCGCCCTCAAGCGTCATCTCCCAGAGTACGGATTCCATCATCGGCCTGGTGGACAAGGGAGACCACTTCATCCAGTTGCTCGATCTCGAAACCATCCTGACCCAGTTCGAGCCCGACGACGGACTGGAACTCAAGCGTGCGGACAAAGAGTACAAAGTACTGGTGGCGGACGACTCGGCCACCATCCGCACCATGCTCGAAAACAATCTGAGCAAGGCCAACTTCCGCCCCACCATCACCACCAACGGAAGCGAGGCCCTGAAAACCCTCACGGAATACAAGCAGTTGGCTGAGGAATCGGGCAAGGACATCAACGAGTTCGTGGACATCGTGGTCTCTGACATCGAAATGCCGCTCATGGATGGCTTCAGCCTGACCAAGAACATCAAGCATGATCCAATCCTGAAAAAACTGCCGGTGATCCTGTACTCCTCGATCATCACCAAGGAACTGCGTCACAAGGGGGACTCCGTAGGTGCGGACATGCAGATCACCAAGCCCGACCTGCACACCATCCCCGACAAGGCCATCGAACTCATTGAAGGAATATCCGCTTGACCAGACCTGCCGACCACGTCCTCGAGGTCTTCCTCGAAGAAACCTCAGAACGGCTCGATTCCATCGAATCCGGCCTGCTGCGCCTTGAAAAGGCGGCTGAACCCGAACCAGGACTGATCAACTCCATCTTCCGCGACGCCCACTCGGTCAAGGCCGGGGCCAACCTGCTCAAACTGGGAACCATCGAGGAGCTGGCCCACAAGCTGGAAAACGTGCTGGAACAGATTCGCAAGGAGCGGATTCCCGTCACCGAAATGATCATCACCGCCAGCCTCGAGGCCGTGGACAAATTGCGCGAACTGGCGCGGGATGTGGAAAAAAGCGACTCCGTCAGCATCCGACTGCACACGGCCATGCTCGAAATGTCGGTCAAGAAATCCCTGGAAGGGTGATGCCGCCGAGTATGCCAGAAGAACACAGGGACGCCCATAAGGGTGTCCCTGCATCCACTGAAAAACCAGCTAATTCTCTAGCGCCTTGAGCAACTCGCTGGCCTCGTGCATCTTGGAAAACGAGGTGTTCTTGAAAACCTCCCCTTCCACAGCCCGAAGAAACTGATCGTGGGTCATGCGCGTGAAGTCCATCATGATGCCCCTCACCTCGAAATACATCCGCAGGAACGCCGTAAACGGCTCGTCGATGAGGATTTTTACAATCCCCCTGGGGTCGGTCAACGAGGTGAAAGGCTTGTTCATCCCCCCAAGATGAAACAGGTCGAGCCCGCTCTTGCCGTCCGTGACCACGCCGACGAGGTTGAAAGTCTTGAGCCCGGCCGCAAACCCTTCGTCAAGGTTCGGAAATTCGAGAATATCCTTCCTGGGAAACGCCCCCACGAAAACCATGGTTCCATTGCTCTCAACCATGGTGTGGCGGAACATGCTTTCGCCGTGCAGCTTGCGGGCGGCCTTGACGGTCTCGTAAAGGTCGCAGGCAAAGGCCAGTTTGAGATCCCCGATGACTTTGGCGTCCATGCGCTCCCTCCGGTTTATTGTCTTTGGCAGCGCAGCAAATAGCGCATTTCAGGACACGGCACAATGATCCGCCGACCGGAATCGCGTGGAAGAGGCGAGGGCCAACCTATATTATGCCATGCAGCGGCCCGCCGGGACCCCCCAGGGCGTCCACTCGCCGCTCCACTTCGGGGTCCGGCTCCAGCGGCGGGGCGTGGTAGGTCTTCAGCCGCGCATCAATGATCACCGCCAGCTTGGCGCCCCAATGCTTGGCATGGGTGAAGGCTCCCGCGCCGTAGATGTCCGTGGCCGGGTCCGAACGGGTGAAAGCCACCCACAGGAAATTGTCCCAGTCCCGGGCCGTGAAGGCGGCGTCGTCGGCCACCACGATGAGGGGGAACCCCTCAATGCCCCTGACCTGAGACAGGGCCTCGCCCAGGGCGTCCAGGGCCGGGTCCTGCTGGTCCCGCTTGCGCCGGTGGGCCGGTCCCTTGAGAACCATGATCCCGGGCGCGAAGACCCGGGCATCGCGGAAGCCGCGCGGCAGGTCGAGGTCGGCGGGCAGTTCGGCGGCCAGGGACCGCTTGACCTTCCCGGCCGCAGCCAGCACCAGCTTGGAGCCCTGATTGAGACTGATGCCCGAGTAGTCCAGCGTGTCCATGGTGGTCCGGGTGATGAAGTGCAGATCGCGGGCAAGGTCCACCCGCCGCAACAGGTGGTCGAGAAAAGCGGGAATGTCGTGGCAGGACATGCCCGGAGCCAGATCCTCCCTGGCCGCGATGAGAACATACTTGGAGAGCGAGGTCTGGGTGTTGCCGAGCAGGGCCATGGCGTTGGTCAGCAGTTCCTGGGGCTGCCTGTCCTCGGCATAGGGCACATAGCGCTCGCTGCCCACGGCCAGAAGCAGCGGATGCACACCGGCCGCATCCACGGCGTGGACCTCGTGAACTCCTGAAAAGACCGAGGGCACCAGCTCGGCGGTCAACTCGTGGATGAACTCGCCGAACACCGTGTCCTCCTGGGGCGGCCGCCCCACGGTGGTGAAGGGCCAGACCGCGTCGGGACGATGATACACCCTGTCCACACGCATGACCGGAAAATCGTGCGTCAGACTGTAGTAGCCCAGATGATCGCCAAACGGCCCCTCGGGCTTCTGCTCGCCGGGCATGATCCGGCCGCAAAGGCAGAAATCCGCCTGGGCAGGAATGGGCAAGCCGCCTTCGTGGCGGACCATGGGAATACGGTGCCCGGCCATGGCCCCGGCAAAGAACACCTCGGCCAGTCCCTCCGGCAATGGCATGACGGCTGCCAGGGTCATGGCAGGCGGTCCGCCCACGAAGACGTTGACCCGCAGCGGCTCACTCCGGGCAATGGCCTGGGCGTGGTGGTGACCGATGCCCCGGTGGATCTGGTAGTGTAGACCCACCTCGCGCTCCGGCAGGAACTCGCCCCCGGAGAGCTGGACCCGGTACATGCCGAGGTTGGAGCCCGCGAAACCGGGATTATCCGGGCTCTCTGTGTAGACCTGAGGCAGGGTCACATAGGCACCGCCGTCCATGGGCCAGGACACCAATCCGGGCAGGGCCGAGAGTGCAGCCTCGCACTCCATGACCGGCCCGGTTTCCACGGTCCGCGGCATGGTGTGCCAGGCGGTGCGCGGTGCGCCGAGATACTGCCAGGGCTTTTTGAGCGCTTCCATGGGATTGAGCTTGAGCTTCATCAAGCGCTGCACGGTCGCGATGGTATCGCGAAAAATGAAGCGCATCCGCTCGCGTGTGCCGTAAATGTTGGCGGCCATGGGAAAACGACAGCCCTTGACCTTGGTGAAAAGCAGCGCAGGACCGCCCGCACGAAAGACCCGTCGCTGAATGGCACCCGCCTCGATAAAGGCGTCCACGGGCGTGTCGATGCGAACCAGTTCGCCCCGTTCCTCAAGGGCGTCGAGGCATTCTCTTGTATTGATGTATCCCATTGCGATTCCCGTTTTCGATGTTGCTGCCGGGGGCACAATCTAATCGGAAAGGGCGAAAAAGTTAAGCGGGAATCGACAGCAGGCCGGAACGCCTGGACTTCAGTGCCCTGCCCCTGCGGACCGGCCCGGCGAACGCCAGACGCAGTCGAACCGGATGGCGCCATGCCGGGCATAGGCGCTCCGCAGGTCCAACTCGTGGGGCTTCATCCCCTTGGACGCAAGGTTGCGGCAGGTGTTGCAAAATACGCGAGGGTAGCCGCATACGAGGCAGTAGGGGCGATAGTCGTCGCAGGTCTGCGCGTTCCAGGGCCGCCGATGCCCAAGCACACACCCTTTTCTGTAGAAGACACAATTCGGACAATTGTTTGACATGGTTGACAATGTACGCATCTCGACCCTCCGAACAAGCTGATGGCTCAGCTTAGGATACAAACACAGGGACAGGCGCGGGGGTATTATAATTCCACTGCCGGCCATCGTGCAGTGCCTTGGTGCGCTTTCCCCCCGGACAAGAATGTGCTACCCGGCTGGAAACCTGCGCGGGAGGAACGCCATGGCGCTGATGCAGTGGGACGAGGCCATGTCCGTAGGGGTCGAGGAACTCGACGCCCAGCACAAAACACTCATTGACCTTATCAACCAGACATACGAAGCCATCGAGCGCCAGGACGAAAGCCAACTGCCCCGGCTGGTGGAGAAGATGGCCGCCTACGGCGAAACCCACTTCGCATCCGAGGAGCGGTTCATGCGAGAGAGCGGGTTTGCCGACCTTGAAGAGCACAAATTCCACCACGCCAGATTCAGGAGCACGGTGGACGACTTTCGACGCTCAGTGAAGAGCCGGACCGACCTGACCAGGATATTCGTTTTCCTGAGCCGTTGGCTCGCGGCGCACATCATGGAAGAGGACATGCGCTACGCCCCCCATGCCCGTGGCCGGTGAGGGAGCGTCACATCAAGCCTGTCGCGGCGTGGAGTCATTCCCCCCTGGCGGTATAGAAGGCTGCGGCAAAGGTCTCCATGACCTCGTCGATATCTTCCAGAACCTCCTTGCGCAGATCCAGATGGGTGGGGGCAACACCCATGGTCGCCGTGTCCCAGTAAACCTGACGCGGCGGGATGCCAAACTCGAAATCCAGATGATAGACATTGAGCCCGCTCTCGGTGTGCATGCTCATTATTTTCATGATGATATAGCCGACGTTGGCTGGCTCATATCCCGCAGCCGGATAGTTTTCCACCACGGCTCCGTCGTTCACCACCATGCCACGCATGTTTCTGACAAAGGCATTGACGGCGTAGGAACGCAGTTCCGCAGGCTCCAGGCCTCCGCCGGCCACGTCCACCAGAACCGTAATGTCGTCGAGAATGCGGATGGCCGCGAATTTCGCACCCATGTCCGCCCGCGCCGGAACCGCTGTCGCGGCCAGCAGGATTGCAAGAATTGTTACCGTCAATGTCCGACGCATATGCACCTCGCAGGATAATGGGGGGGGGTTGATGACATCCTCAACCATATGCACGAACCGGACACCACTGTAAAGGCCGCCAAACACGAAAGGCCCGGAACTTTCATTCCGGGCCTGAACATCGCGGTGGTGGGCTATGCAGGATTCGAACCTGCGACCTCTTGCTCCGGAGGCAAGCACTCTATCCATCTGAGCTAATAGCCCACGGGAACGAAGTAGCTATACCCCGCGCCGTCCTTTGTCAAGAACACTTGTCGACGCCGCGCAAACCGGCTGCCAACTGGCGGAGAGAAGCGTGGCATCACTGCTATCGCCTTTCCCCTTGCGCAAATGTCTAAAAAAAGTCTATATGGAGTGAAATGATGACGGGATTGCGCCCGCCTGTCCTTTGGAGCGCCCTTGGATACAAGCGGAGCACAACGGGCAGCGACAGGAATGCTTCCAACAAATGCACCTATGGAAACAATGGATAAAAAACGAATCATCCTCGCCGTGACCGGCGCCAGCGGCGCTCCCTACGCCGCCGAACTGGCAGGCGAGCTCGGCCACCGTGACGACATTGAGCTGCACCTCGTCATCTCCGCGGCCGCCCGACGGGTCATGGCCCTTGAGTCCGACGATGCTCCCGGGACCCTCGAAGCCATGGCCCACGCCGTGCATCACCCGGATGACATAGCAGCCCCCCCGGCCAGCGGCTCGTGGAGGCACCAGGGCATGATCATCTGCCCCTGCTCCATGGCCACCCTGGCCGCTGTGGCCACCGGGGTGGGCGACTCACTCATCCACCGGGCGGCGGATGTCACCCTCAAGGAACGCCGCAGGCTCGTACTCGTCACCCGCGAGACGCCCCTGAGCGCCATCCACCTGCAAAACATGCTCGCCGCAGACCGGGCCGGAGCCGTGGTCATGCCCGCCAGTCCGGGATTCTACCACCGACCGCAAACCATCAAGGATCTGACCGCCCATCTGGCTGGCCGGGTGCTTGATCAATTGGACATTCCCCATGCGCTCCATGCCCGCTGGGGCGAATGAGCGGGGGCAAAGAGCAACCACAGGCCGATACGCAGCCGCCAATGACGGACGCCGCGCGTATGCGCCCGCCCGCGACTGCCCGGTCGGCCCCGAGGAGGGAAAGTATGGAGATCACCTGGTTCGGCCATGCGAATTTCAGGATCAGGACCAAAGACGCCACGGCCCTGATCGATCCGTTCTTCGTGGGAAATCCGGCCTCGCCCGCCACCTACAAGGACATCGAACGCTGCGACCTCATTCTCGTCACCCACGACCATAACGATCATGTGGGACAGACCCTGGAACTGGCCGTGCGCCACGATGCCGAGGTGGTGGCCATCTTCGACGTGATCCAGAGCCTCATTGCCCAGGGACTGCCCGAGCACCTCGGGGTGGGCATGAACATCGGCGGCACCGTCAGCCGGCTCGGGTGGTCCATAAAGATGGTCCAGGCCATGCACTCGTCCAGCCACGGGGCGGCCGCTGGATTCATCATCACCCTGCCCGACTCCACCTGCCTCTACAACTCGGGCGATACCGGCCTCTTCGGCGACATGGAGTTGTTCGGCAAGCTCCACGACATCGACATAGCCATGCTGCCCGTGGGCGGGCGCTTCACCATGGACGCAACCCAGGCGGCCTACGCCTGTTCCCTGCTCCGCTGCCGCCGGGTCATCCCCCAGCACTGGGGCACCTGGCCCATCCTGGCCCAGAACACCACGGCCCTGGCCGAGCAACTCATGCTGCTCTCGCCCGAGACCCGGCTTGTGGAGCTTGAGATAGGCACGCCCACCGAGATTTGAGGCGGCAAACGCCCCGGCCGCTGCCCGGCCTACCGGCGCGATACGGCCATCTTTTGCAGGGCCGCATGGATAAGCGCCGCCTTTTTCCCCCCAATGCCCGGCAGCGAGCGGATCTCCTGCGGGTCCGCGGCCAGCATGGCTTCCAGCGACTCGAATCGGTCCCAGAGAATCCGCGCCGTCCTGGGTCCGATACCCGGCAGCGAGGTCAACTCGCTCTCAAGCACCGCCTTCTTACGCGCCCGGCGCTGTCTGCCCAGTACGAAACGGTGGGCCGTGTCCCGCACTTTTTGCAGGAAAAGCAGCTCGACGCTGCCCGGGGCAAGGGGCATGGGGTTTTTCCGACCCGGCCGGAAGACCACATCCTCCAGCTCCCCTGCCCGACGCGACGGCCCCTTGGCAATGGCCGCCAGCTGCCAACACACGTCCTCCACGCACTCGCCCAAGGCGCGTTCCACGGCCGCCAGCTGCCCCCGGCCGCCGTCGATAAGCACCAGGTCTGGCCACGGCGGGCCGGACTCCACCCGCCTGCGCGTCCAGGCGGCCAGGGCCGCATAGTCGTCACCGGAACCGTCCAGCTCAGGGAAGGCATAGAGACGCGAGGCGTCCCGGTTCCGCTGGCCCGACTCGAAGACCACCTGCCCCACGCGCATGTCGCGCCCGCCCAGGTGCGAGGCATCCACACATTCGATGCGCTCCGGCTCGGTTGGCAGGTTGAGCACCCGGGCCAGCCGTGCCGAGATGGTGTCGCGCCGCGCCCGGGCCTGACGGGCAACATCGCGGGCCAGCTCGACCAGCCTCTTCTCCTGGATCGTCCTTGGCGCGGCCAGTCGCACCGCACCGCCCCGCCGCTCGGCCAGCACCTCGGCCACCAGTGCGTCGTCCAGCTCGCGGGGCAGGACGATCAACGGCGGGATGAACCGCATCGCGCCGTAAAACTGCGTCAGAAAACTGCGGACCACCTCGTCCCCCTCGTCCAGGGTCAATCCGGGCCAATGGAAATGCTTCTCGTCCAGAAGCCGGCCCTGCCGCACGAAAAGCAGCCCGAGCCCGAGCCCTCCCTCCACTTCGGCCAGACCGAGCACGTCGCGGTCACGATTGTCCTGGCACACGGCCACCTGCCCTTCCACGGTCTGGCGCACCGCCCTGATCTGGTCGCGCAGTCGGGCCGCCCGCTCATACTCCATGGCCGTGGCGGCCTCGGCCATGCGCCGCTCCAGGGAGACGATCAATTCTCCCGACTTGCCCGAAAGCAGCATCTCCACCCGGCGGACCATGTCCATATAGACATCCCGGTCCACGTCAAGGACACACGGCCCAAGACACTGATGCAGATGATGATACAGACACGGCCTGACCCGGTTGCGGAAGACATGGTCAGAACACTTGCGCAGGGGGAAAACCTTGCCCAGCAGCTTCCAGGTGGCCTTTGCCGCCGCGCCCGAGGTGAACGGACCAAAATAGACCGAGCCGTCTCGCACCACCTTGCGGGTGATGGCCAGCCGGGGATACTCGGACCGCCTGTCGAGGCGGAAGAGGACATACTGCTTGTCGTCCTTGAGGACCACGTTGTAACGAGGCCGGTGCTTCTTGATCAGCCCCTCTTCCAGCAGAAGCGCCTCCTTCTCCGTTCCCGTCAGCAGCACGTCCACTGAGCGCACCCGGCCCAACAGCGCCCGGGTCTTGGGCGTCAACCCGGTGCTTTTCTGAAAATACGAGGCCAGCCTGCGCCTGAGCCGCTTGGCCTTGCCCACATATATGATCCGGCCGCCCGCGTTCTTCATCAGATACACGCCCGGCGAATCAGGATAGTCGGCGGCAAAAAATTTGAACCCTTCAGACTCGGACATGTGGTTTTTTTTCGACTCCCATTGAACTTTTGGCCACCTTACCCCAGGCAACCCCACAGGTCAGCACAATTTGTGAAATCTAAATAAGCTAACAACAACAAATACTTGCGACAAAAAGGAAACAACAACAAAGTCCGTCGGAACAGCAGGTAAAAAAATTTTTACCCAAGTGGTGTTTTTTGCTCGAAACCCCTTGCCAAAACCCTCCCGGATGCGCTAGAAGGAGTGCCAGTTACGGTGTTCACTTGGGTTAACCGCAAAAAAGGAAGAAAACAATGAAACGTCTTATCATCCTCGCCGTGCTGTGCGCCTTCGTGCTCAGCGCTGCCGTGGCCTCCGCCGCCGACATCAAGGCGTCCGGCGCCTGGGTCGTTGAGGCCAACTGGAATTCCAACTGGGACTTCAAGACCAAAAGCGGCGCTAACAGCGAAGACCGCGAAAAATCCGCCTTCGGTGTCCACCAGCGCCTCACCAACACCTTCCAGTTCATCGCCAACGAGAACCTGAAGGGTGTCCTCCAGACCCGTTACGGCACCCAGAACTGGGGCGCCAGAAGCTTTGCCGTTGGCGCTGGCGATTCCCGCTCCAACAGCGCGACCAGCAACCGCATCACCGTGCGTCAGGCCTACATCGACTTCAACTGGCCCGACACCACCGTGCATGTCCGCGCCGGTTACCACGGCGTGTCCATGCCCGCGGCCTTTGGCGGCGGCTCCATGATCCTGGACGAAGAGATCGGCGCTGTCGTCGTCTCCGGCGCCTTCACCGACAACGTCGGCTACCTGGTCGGTTACGCCCGTGCTGCTGACGGTTATGACTTCAACGGCGTTGCTGCTCCTGCTGTTAACAACGACACCAAGAATTACATCGACGCCTACGTCGCCGCCCTGCCGCTGAGCTTCGAAGGCTTCTCCTTCGCTCCCTTCGGCGTGTACGCCCCGATCGGAAAAGGCGTCACTGCAGCGACTGCGACCGGCGGTCTGAACCACGCTGGCCTCAGCGGGCGGAACGCAACAAACCAAGCTGGCAAGGACTTTGACAACGCTTACTGGCTCGGCGCTGCCTTCACCATGGACCTGTTCGATCCCTTCGTCCTGAAGGCCGACGTGAACTATGGTAAGGTTTCCTCCAAGGAAGAGCAGAACAGGCGTTCCGGTTGGCTGTTCGACGCCGCCCTGGAATACAAGGGTTTTGACTTCATGACCCCCGAACTGTTCTTCGTCTACACCTCTGGTGACAAGAGGAACGGCAACGCTTCCGAAGCTGGCAAGTCCAACCGCATGCCCATGCTGGCCGCCTCCAACTGGGCCATCGGCTCCTTCTTCTTCGGCGGCGACCGTCTCCTGGCCGGTTCCATCGAGGAAAGGAACAACTACCTGGGCTTCTGGGCCCTGGGCCTCTCCCTGAAGGACATCCAGTCCTTTGCCGAGGGTCTGACCCACGACGCGCACATCATCTACGCCAAGGGTACCAACAGGACTGGCTACGACTATTACACCTACGGTCGCACCCTGACCGATAAGGACTCCCTGTTCGAAGTGGACTTCAACACCGCCTACAAGCTGTACGACGAGCTGACCCTGTCCCTGGATCTCGGTTACCTCAACCTGAGCACCAAGGAAAGCCGCTTTAATAACACCGCGGGCTACAAGGGCGGCGATGCCTGGAAGATCAGCACCGGCATCCTCTACAGCTTCTAGTCTGAAGCGCTTGGCATAACGCCAAACCAACCCAAGTGACACCTGGGGCCGGGGAGTGCAAACCCCGGCCCCTTTTTTGTTGCCCGGCTTCCGTCGCCATCAGTGCGCCCCTCCCCTGACTTCTTGCGCTCGACTTTTCAGGCCCGGTCGGCTATATCCTTGTCCCTTGACAGACAAAGCCGCCCCCGGTGCGGGCCGCTGCCCAAAGCCATCACATGAGGTCTTCATGCCGTGCAGAACCATTGAATACGCCAGCCCGCAGGACTGGGCCGACATCGCCGACTGGCTCGACCGGCGCAAGGACCCGGACACGAAAGTGGACACCCTTGTCCGGGACATCCTCGCTGAGGTGAAGAAGCGGGGTGACGACGCCCTGGTTGACTTCACCCGCAAGTTCGACTGCCCGGATTTCGCCCCCTCCCGCCTGCGCGTCCCGCCAGAAGCCATTACCGCGGCCCTGGATCGGCTGCCCGAAAGCGATGTGGCCATCCTGAAGGAATCCATCGCCCGGGTGCGCGACTTCCACGCCAACCAGAAGGAAAAATCCTGGTGGACCGCCAGCCCGGACGGCACGGTGCTGGGCCAGATGGTGCGCCCGGTGGACCGGGTGGGCCTCTATGTGCCCGGCGGCCAGGGCGGCGAAACCCCGCTCATCTCCAGCCTGATCATGAACGCGGTCCCGGCCCAGGTGGCCGGGGTGGCATCCATCGCCGTGACCTCTCCGCCCCGCGCCGACGCCACGCTCAATCCCTACATTCTGGGCACCGCCGCCCTGCTGGGCATTGATGAAATCCATCTGGCCGGTTCGGCCTGGGCCATCGGGGCCCTGGCATACGGAACCCGGACCATCGCCCCGTGCGACGTGCTGGCCGGGCCGGGCAACATCTTCGTGGCCACGGCCAAATCCCAGCTCATTGGACAGGTGGGCATCGACATGGTGGCCGGCCCCAGCGAGATCGTCATCCTGGCCGATGCCACCGCCAACCCCGCATGGCTGGCGGCCGACATGCTCTCCCAGGCCGAACACGACCCCCTGGCCGCCTCCATCCTGGTCACGCAGGACACGGCTCTGGCCGCGGCGGTGGGCCGGGAGCTTGTAACCCAGTGCGCCGACCTGCCACGCGGCGACATCGCGGCCAAGTCCCTGGAAGCCTGGGGCGCAGTGATCACCGTGCCTGACCTCGACACCGGCATTGATCTGGTCAACAGGCTGGCGGCCGAACACCTGGAGCTGGCCCTGGCCGATCCCTGGGCCGTGCTCGGCGCCATCCGACACGCCGGAGCCATCTTCATGGGCCACACCTCGCCCGAGCCGGTGGGCGACTACTTTGCCGGGCCAAACCACGTCCTGCCCACCCTGCGCACCGTGCGCTTTTCCTCAGCCCTGTCCGTGCAGAACTTCTGCAAAAAATCGAGCATCATCGCCACCACTCCGGGTTATGTGGCCGAACACGGGCACAAGATTGCCCGGCTGGCCCGCCTGGAAGGGCTCGAAGCCCACGCACGCAGCGTGGAATGCCGCACCAAGTAGTCATTACATTTAAGAGAGGGAGGAGCCATGCCCGCCGTTATGAAAACAGACTTCAAGGAATTTCCGTGCATCTCCCGGGGCAAGGTCCGTGACATCTACGAAATCGACGAAAAGACCCTGCTCATCGTGACCACGGACCGCATCTCGGCCTTCGACGTGGTCATGCCCGACCCCATCGAGGACAAGGGCAAGGTGCTCAACCAGATCACCCTGTTCTGGATGGACATGATGCGCGACCTGATGCCAAACCACATCATTGCCACGGACGTGAAGGAATTTCCCGAGCCCCTGCTCGCCCATGCAGAGGCCCTGCGCGGCCGCAGCGTGCTGGCCCGCCGGGCCAAACCCCTGCCCATTGAGTGCATCGTGCGCGGCTTCATCACCGGCTCGGGCTGGAAGGACTACCAGAAGACCGGACAGGTTTGCGGCCACGCCCTGCCCGCCGGGCTCAAGGAATCCGAGATGCTCGAAACCCCGCTCTTTACTCCGTCCACCAAGGCGGAACTGGGCGACCACGACGAGAACATCACCCTTGAACAGGCCGCAGGGCTCATCGGCGAAGAAATGATGCGCAAGGTCGAGGGGCTGGCCATCGCCATCTATTCCCGGGCCCGCGACTACGCACGCCAGCGCGGCATCCTCATCGCGGACACCAAGTTCGAATTTGGCATGGTCGATGATCAGCTCATTCTCATCGACGAGGTGCTGACCCCGGACTCGTCGCGGTTCTGGCCGATGGAGGGCTATGCGCCGGGCCGCTCCCAGCCCAGTTTCGACAAGCAGTATTTTCGCGACTGGCTGGAGGAAATCGGCTTCAACAAACAGCCGCCAGCCCCCTCCGTGCCGCCTCTCATCGCGTCGCGCACCCGGGAGAAATACATGGAAGCCTATGCCCTGCTCACTGGCGGCAGACTCGAACTCTAGGAGACGACCATGCCCGAATGGCTCCAACTCGTCGGTCTGGTCATCGTCGGCCTGGCCCTGGGACGCTTCCTGCGCGGAAAGTTCGGCGGCGGCTGAGGCCCCGGCACAAGCTGCGGCTGGAAGCCGCCTGCCAAGGACGCCAAGTCTGACACGGATGACCCCGACGCCAGGAAGTGATAGCCGGGGCGCCAAGCTTGACAGCGCCCGTGAATGCAACTATACATCCCCTCTTGCCTTGCTCTCCCCGCCGTTGGGGAGGGCCAACGACCAAAAGGAGTAACACAATGGCTACCAACTACGAGACGCTCGTGCTTCTCTCTCCCGAGTTGGCCGAGGAAAACAGGAAGGAAATCCTGGACCTCCTCACCACCGTCGTGGAGCGCGAAGGCGGCACCATGGTCGAAACCGACGACTGGGGTCTGCGCACCCTTGCCTATCCGGTCCAGAAACAGACTCGCGGTTATTACGTGCGTCTGGTCTACGACGCTTCCGGCAACCTGGTGGCGGAACTGGAACGCAACATCCGCATCACCGACGGCATCTTCAAGTTCATGACCGTCAAACTGGCTGCCTAGGAGGCTTCACCATGTCATTTCGCAAGAAATTCACTCCGAGGAAGAAGTTCTGCCGCTTCTGCGCGGATCAGGAGCTGCCTCTGGACTACAAGCGCCCCGACATTCTTCGTGATTTCGTGACCGAACGCGGCAAGATCATTGCCCGCCGCATCACAGGCACCTGCGCCAAACACCAGCGCCGGTTGACCAACGAAATCAAGCGCGCCCGTCAGATGGCCCTTCTGTTCTACACCACGGTTCACAGCTCCGATGTGAAGAAGCGGAGCTCCCTGTAGGAGGAGGACTGATGAAACTCATTTTACGCGCTGATGTCGACACCCTGGGTCGGCTCGGAGAAATTGTTACCGTCAAGGACGGCTATGGCCGCAACTACCTGATTCCGCAGGGACTTGCCAAGCCCGCCACCCCCGCCAACCTCAAGGCTTTCGAGCTTGAGCGCCGCAAACTTCAGGAAAACGCCGACTCCCTCCGGGCCCAGGCCCAGGGTCTGGCCGATCGCATCGCAGCCACCCCCATCTCCATCGAGGTGCGTGTGGGTGAGGGCGACAAGCTTTACGGCTCCGTCACCTCGGCCAATATCGGCGACGCCATGGAGGCCGCGGGCATCGACATCGACCGCCGCAAGATCATCCTGCCCGAGCCCATCCGCTCCCTGGGAGAATACGAGGTCGAGATCAAGCTCCACCCTGACGTGCGCGGCGAACTGAAGCTCTCCGTGGTCCGTCACGGCGCATCCTTCGTCGATGAACTGGAAGAGACCGCCCCTGTAGAGGCGGCCCAGGAACCCGATGCCGTCGCCGAAGACGTCGAAACAGCAGAGGCCTAAATCGGGCCAGCACGACACTCATTCGGAAGAGGCCCTTTCAAGGGCCTCTTCCGATCTCCTACGCAAACTCCCCCCGCAGAACCTCGAAGCTGAACAGGCCGTTATCGGCGGCGTGTTCCAGTCCAACACCATGTTCCACGAACTGGTGGATATTATCGACGCCGACGACTTCTACTCCCCGGCGCACCGGACCATCTTCCAGAGCTTCATCGAGCTGTACAACCGGCAAAAGCCCATTGATCTGGTCACGGTCAAGGACCAGCTGGAGTCCTCAGGCCACCTCGACACCGTGGGCGGCCCGGTCTATCTTTTCGAACTGGCGGACTCGGTGTTCAGCGCTGCCAATGCCCTGCACCACGCCAAGATTGTCCGGGACAAGGCGATCCTGCGCCGCCTCATCGACGCCTCAAGCTCCATCATCACCGACTGCTACGAGGCAGGCGACGTGGACGAACTGCTGGGCGAATCCGAAAAGCGCATCTTCCACATCGCCCAGGCCAAGGCCAACGCCAACCAGATTGACAGCAAGCGTCTGCTTGACCGCGTCTTTGAGGATCTGACCCGGAAATACGAGAACAAGTCGGCCATCACGGGCATCGCCACCCATTACCACACTTTTGACGCCATGACTGCCGGGCTCCAGAAGTCGGACCTGATCATCATGGCCGGACGGCCCTCCATGGGCAAGACCGCCTTTGCCCTCAACGTGGCCCTGCGCGCCGCGGCCCGTTCCGAGACCCCCACCGTCATCTTTTCCCTTGAAATGAGTATGGAGCAGCTCATGACCCGCCTACTGGCCGTCCAGGCCAAGGTGGGGCTCCAAAACCTGCGCACCGGCTATCTTGACGACCAGGACTGGCAGAAACTCTACGCCGCAGCCGACATCCTCTCCCAGGCGCCCATCTTCATTGACGACACGCCCGCCCTCTCGACCCTTGAGCTTCAGGCCCGTTGCCGCCGCCTCAAGGCCGAGCACAACCTGGGGCTGGTTATCGTGGACTACCTCCAGCTCATGCGGGCCAGCAACCGGACCGACTCACGCGAGCAGGAAATCTCCGAGATCTCGCGGAGCATGAAGGCCCTGGCCAAGGAGCTGAACCTGCCGGTCATCGCGCTTTCCCAGCTCAACCGCAAGGTGGAGGAACGCACGGACAAGCGGCCCATGATGGCCGACCTGCGCGAATCCGGCGCCATTGAGCAGGACGCGGACATCATCGTCTTCCTCTACCGCGATGCAGCCTACAACAAGAGCGAAGACAACCCGCTGAAAAACCACGCGGAAATCATCATCGCCAAGCAGCGCAACGGCCCGGTGGGCAAATGCGAACTCTTCTTCCAAAAGGAGTTCACCCTGTTCGAGAACATGGACGCCACTCCGTACCCCTCGGAACTCCCGGAAGGGATCTAACTCCAACCCAACTGAACGCGCATGTATTTCGATCCCGTTGAAGCCCTCGACCGCCCCGCTTTGGAACGCCTTCAGACCGAACGTCTGCGCCGGACCCTGGCAATCGCCGCCCGGTCCCCTTTCTATGGAGAGCGCCTGGCAGGGCTGAACATCGACGACATCAGGACCCCGGACGACATCACCTCGCTCCCCTTCACCACCAAGGACGACCTGCGCAGCCAGTATCCCTATGGCATGCTCACCCGCCCGCAGGAGGAGTTCGTCCGGCTGCACGCCTCGTCCGGCACAACCGGCACCCCCACCGCCATCTTCTACACCCAAGGCGATCTAGATGCCTGGGCAGACCTCATGGCCCGCTCCATGTACGCCTGCGGCTGCCGCAAGACAGATGTGCTCCAGAACATGTCCGGCTACGGTCTGTTCACCGGAGGCCTTGGTATTCACTACGGTTCCGAGCGCCTGGGAATGCTGACCATCCCCGCGGGTGCGGGCAACACCAAACGGCAGATCAAGCTCATCCGCGACTTCAAGGTCACGGTCATGCACATCATCCCCTCCTTCGCCCTCTACTTCGCCCAGAAGGTCCGCGAGGAAGGTTTCGATACGGCGGACATGCCCTGGCGCATCGCGCTCATCGGGGCCGAGCCCCATACCGAGGAGGCCCGGCGCAAAATCGAGGAGATGATGCACATCAAGGCCTACAACTCCTACGGCCTGTCAGAGATGAACGGCCCTGGCGTGGCTTTCGAGTGCGAACACCAGACGGGCATGCACCTGTGGGAAGACGCTTACATCGCCGAAATCATCAACCCCGAGACCGGCGAGCACGTTGCCGAGGGCGAGGTGGGCGAGTTGGTCATGACCACCCTGACCCGCGAGGGCATGCCCATCATCCGCTACCGCACCCGCGACCTGACCCGTTTCCTCCCCGGCCAGTGCGCCTGCGGGCGCACCCATCGCCGCATCGACCGCATTGCGGGCCGGGCCGACGACATGATCATCCTCAAGGGCGTCAATATCTATCCCATGCAGATCGAGCACTGCCTGATGGCCATGCCCGAAGTGGGCCAGAACTACCTCATTGAGCTGGTGACCGAAGGCGTGTCCGACCAGATGAAGGTCAAGGTGGAGATCAAGGACGAATTCTTCGTGGAAGACATGCGCTCCCTGCAGGCCCTGCAAAAACGCATCGCCAAGAATCTGTGCAACGAAATCCTGCTCACCCCGCGTGTGGAGCTGGTGCAGCACGACTCCATTCCCAAGACCGAAGGCAAGGCCGTGCGAGTGGTGGACAACCGCAGCAAGGAGTAACCTTGGCATACCTCTGGGCCACGCTGACCATCCTCCTGCTTCTGCTTTCCCAGATACTGCAACTCTTCAGCATGCCCGCCAACTGGGTGGCGCTGGGATTGGTGGCACTGTGGAAATGGGTCTACCCCGCTTCCATGGACTGGAGCTTCGTCATTGCCCTGGCCTTGGCCGCCGCCCTGGCCGAGGTGCTGGAATTCGGCCTCCAGGCATGGGGAGCGGGTCGCTACGGCGCCACAGGACGCGGCAACCTCGGCGGCATCGTCGGAGCCGTGGCCGGGGCGATCCTGGGGGCCCCCTTCCTCCTTGGTCTGGGCGCACTGGCCGGCGCTCTGGGTGGCGCCTATCTCGGCTGTCTGGTCATGGAAATGCCCGGCCGCAGCCGCCAGGAGGCCATGCACGCTGCAAAGGGCGCCTTTGTGGGAAAGGCCCTCGGCTTTACGGCCAAGACCGCTGTGGGCGCAGTCATCGTGGTCCTGTCCATCCCCCGCATCTGGCCCTGACGGCCTCTCTCACCCCTTTCTCTCAACGCAGCGGCAGGACGCCCGACAGCCGCTGCCGTGCCGCTTCATAGCCGTGATTGATGAGTTCTTCGGCCCGGTCAAAATCGATCAGCCGGCAAAGATTTCTGGGGATTTCAATAAGATGGTCAGGCGGATAGACCGCGATTTTCTGGCGGGCAATGGTTCCCTGCATGGCGTCAAAGGACTGGGAGAGCACGTCGTAGGCACCTATGTTGATGCCGCCCCCAACGCCGTTCCTGAACTTGTCAACCAGATCGGAAACCATGCCGGGGAGCAGAGAATGCCTGTCGTCGTCCCGGTCTGGCAGCCGCGCTCCCTTGACCGGCCTGCCGCAGAGGTTGACCGCAATGGTCACGTCCGTATTGTCGCTGAAGGTGGGGGCGATGGGTACCGGGTTGAGGATGCCGCCGTCGATCAGATCCGCGCCTTCATGCCGAAAAGGGGTGAAGATGAGCGGCAGGGAGATGGACGCCCGGATGGCGTCAAAAATGGGCCCCTTGCGGAACCACACTTCCTTGGCCTGGGAGATGTTGGAGGCCACGGCGGTATAGGAGACGGACAACTGCTCGATGCGGACGTTGCCCACCAAGGACTTCAGCGTCTCAATGAGCTTGGCCCCCTTAAAAAGCCCGGCCGTGCCCATGGAAAAGTCAAGCAGGGAAAGCATGGACGCCTTGGTGATCTTTCGCGCCCAGACCTCATACTCGTCGAGTTTGCCGATGGCATGGATGCCGCCCACCAGGGCCCCCATGGAGCTGCCGGAGATGGACCGGATATCGCAACCGTTGGCTTGGAGCCAGCGTATGACGCCGATGTGGGCCAACCCCCTGGCACCGCCACTGCCAAGGACCAGCGAAACCGTGGTCTTCTTCGTCATGTGTTCTTCTCCTTTGCTGACGCCGGGCCAGTATTCGCTCTCGGCCCCTGCCCGTCAAGTCATGCCCGCCGCGCCTTGCCTGAAATCATTTTTGACTTGCGCCACGTCCCCTTTTGGGCGACCTTGTGGGCCGTTCTCATGCTATCCATGAACCTCAAGCCCAACCGGGTGACGCAATGAACGCCGACCTTTTCCCCACCTATCGCGGCCGCATGGAGTACTTCTGCCTCGGCTGCGGCAAGCGGTATCCTGCCGACGAGCTGTACTACACCTGTCCCCGGTGCGGGGGCGTCTTCCTGCTCGACAACCTCGACTTCGCCGAGTTGAAGAAGACCTCGGGCAAAGAGTGGCGCAAAATATTCGACGCTCGGGCCGCGTCCAAGCGCACGGCGCTTCGCGGCGTGTTCCGCTTCTACGAGTTGATGGCCCCGGTGCTGGACGAGGAGGACGTTGTCTATCTGGGCGAGGGCAACACCCCAGTGGTCGAGTCGTCTCCGGCCCTCAACGCAGCCACCGGACTGCGTACAGCCTACAAGAACGATGGCCAGAACCCCTCGGCATCCTTCAAGGACCGGGGCATGGCCTGCGGTTTTTCCTACCTGCGCTCCCTGGTGCGCAAGCATGGCTGGGATTCCATCCTCACGGTTTGCGCCTCCACGGGCGACACCTCGGCGGCGGCGGCTCTCTATGCTTCCTACGTTGGTGGGGCCATCACCTCGGTGGTCATCCTGCCCCAGGGCAAGGTCACTGCGGCCCAACTGGCCCAGCCGTTGGGCTCCGGCGCGGTGGTGCTGGAGGTGCCCGGAGTCTTCGACGACTGCATGAAGGTGGTCGAGCATCTGGCCGACAACTACCGAGTTGCCCTGCTCAACTCCAAAAACGCCTGGCGCATCCTGGGCCAGGAGTCCTACGCCTTCGAGCTTGCCCAATGGTTCGACTGGGACCTGCGCGGCAAGTGCGTCTTCGTGCCCATCGGCAATGCGGGCAATATTACGGCCATCATGGCCGGTTTCCTCAAACTCCTGGAACTTGGCGTCATCGACACCCTGCCGCGCATCTTTGGTGTCCAATCGCACCACGCGGACCCGGTCTATCGCTATTACGCCGTTGACGATCCCGCCAAACGGCAGTTCACGCCAGTGACCGTGACCCCGTCCGTGGCCCAGGCGGCCATGATCGGCAATCCGGTCTCCTTCCCCCGGGTCAGGCATTTTGCGGAAAAATTCGAAGCTTCCGGCGGCAAGGATGCCTTCCAGGTCATCCAGGTGACCGAACAGCAAATCATGGACTCCATGATCCAGGCCAACCGCAACGGACACATCGCCTGCACCCAGGGCGGCGAATGTCTGGCCGGAGCCAAGCGCGCCCTTGAGCTGGGGCTGGTCTCGCCCGACGAGTTGTGCATACTCGACTCCACGGCCCACCAACTCAAGTTCGTGGATTTCCAGAACATGTATTTTGAAAACACCTTCCCTGCCGAGTTCGGGGTAACGCCAGACACAACCCTGTCCAACCGCCCAGCGCTGGTCGCCTCGCCCGAGGACAAGGCCCGGCTCTCTCCCGAGGATTTCACCCGGACCACGGCAGACGCCATTGTCAAACGCCTGGGGTTGGAAAAGAAATAGGCCCGGTCATGCCCAAGAAATTCCGCGCCGATCATCTGCTGGCTGCGTCGGGGCTGGTGGAAAGCCGCGAGAAGGCCAAGCGGTTGATCATGGCTGGTTCGGTCCACCATCTGGATCGTGGGCAGAAGGTGCCCGTAACCAAGCCCGGCCAGCAATTCCACGAAGACGCGGAATTTGTGGTGCCCGGCGACGAGCGTTTTGTATCCCGAGGAGCGCACAAGCTGCTCTCGGCCATTGAGGCGTTTGCCATCGACTTCACGGGCAAGGTGGCCCTGGACGCGGGTGCTTCCACTGGCGGCTTTACCGACTGCATGTTGCAGCACGGAGCGACACGGGTATATGCGGCCGACGTGGGCTACGGCCAGCTTCACGAAAAGCTGCGCCGGGACGAACGGGTGATCAACCTGGAACGAACGAACCTGCGCCACGCAGGGCCTGACCTGATCCCGGAGCCAGTGGATGTGGTGGTGGCCGATGTCTCCTTCATATCTCTGACCAAGGTACTGCCCGCGTGTATGCAGTTTCTGCGGACAGGCGGCGAAGTGGTGGCGCTGATCAAGCCCCAGTTCGAGGTAGGGCCGGGCCAGACCGACAAGGGCGTGGTGCGCGACCAGTCGCTCCGGCAGCAGACCGTGGACATGGTCACCGGATTCTGCCGCGACGAACTGGAGCTTGAGCTGATCGGCGTCACCCCGTCGCGCCTCCTCGGCCCCAAGGGCAACCAGGAGTACCTCGCCTACCTGAAAAGGCTTGCCTGACCTTTTTACCCGGCGTAAACCTCACCTGTCCCTACTCTTTCAATCCATCGGGGAAGACAATGCTCCAGGGGCTCATCTATGCGGTCATCTCGGCCGCCGCCTTCGGTTCACTGGCAGTGCTGGTCAAGCTCGGCTACGACGCAGGCCTTTCAGGCGCCGAGATGATGCAGTACCGCTTCACCATCGCCGCCCTCATTCTGGGTCTGATCCTGCTTGTGCGCGACAGGTCGCTGCTGGCCATCTCCCGGACCGGGCTGGCCTGGTGCGCCCTGATCGGCATGGTCATCTACTGGCTCCAGACATCCTGCTTTGTCCGGGCGCTGGAGACCATTCCCGCCTCCACCGCAGCCCTGATCCTCTACTTCTACCCGGTGACCGTAACCCTCCTCTCGGCCCTGATTTTCCGAACAAAACTCGCCCGGGTGGTGTTTGGCTCCCTGGCTCTGGTGGTTGCCGGATGCTGCCTTGTCTTTTACGACGCCTTCCTCAAGGAAGCGGACCCCACCGGACTGCTCTACGCCGTGGGGGCCATGTGTTTTTTCACCTGCTATCTCATGGTGGTGCAGCGGGCGCTGCGCAATATCAAACCCCTCACGGCGACCTTTTACGTCATGCTGTTTGCCGGGGTTTCCTTCACTCTGTCGGGCGATCCCGGAGCATGGCTCACACCCACCTGGGAACGGATGGCCTTTGGCCTTTCCCTGGGCGTGGTGCCCGGCGTGGTGGCCGTGGCTTTCCTCTACATGGCAGTGGAAAAGGTGGGCAGCGCCTACGCCTCGATCTTCTCATCCATCGAACCAGTGGTCACTCTGGCCGGAGCCGCACTCCTGCTCGACGAGAACGTGGTCCTGCTCCAGATCGGCGGCACGGTCCTGATCATCGCGGGCGTGGTCATCCCCAATCTGCGGGCACTGGCGCTTCGGCGACAGGTCAATGCTCCGGCGAGACGCCCCTAACCCTCTTGGGCCCGGATGTCCATGAACCGGGCCAGCAACTTGAGGTGCGCCCGCTCCTCCCGTGCCAGGGTTCCGAAAACCTCCCTGGCCTCTGGGTTTTCGGCCCGCCTGGAACAACGCAGGTAGTAGTCCAGCGCCTGGGCCTCAACCATGGAGGCGAACTGGAGCACTCCCTGGTCCTCGTCAAAGGTGTCGCCCAGGGCGTCAAGGTAATGCTGGATGGAGACGCCGCCTTCGCTGACGCCGCCAGGATCGGCCAGGGCCACCTCCTCAAACAGGCGGCGATCCATGGGTTCGCCCATGATCTCCCGATAGTGGCCAAACAGGACATCCATATGCTGATCCTCGAATCCGGCCAGTTCCATGAACAGCTCGATGCGCTCCAGGGTCTCGGCCAGATCGGCGCGCAATAAATAGAATTCCTGGAGCCTGTGCTCCATGGCATATGCCTTGAGAACCACCTCCTGCGGGGTTTCCCGCCCCGAAAACTCGATCACTCCGAACTCCACAGGACCAAACGCCGTATCCCCGCGCCAGGCCATGACCCCTCCGTGCATGGAAAACACCTCGGCAAATCCCTCGCCATCCAGAAGCGAA
Organism: Pseudodesulfovibrio alkaliphilus; assembly: GCF_009729555.1. NCBI lineage: Bacteria > Pseudomonadati > Thermodesulfobacteriota > Desulfovibrionia > Desulfovibrionales > Desulfovibrionaceae > Pseudodesulfovibrio > Pseudodesulfovibrio alkaliphilus. Next base: position 107,281 of record NZ_WODC01000002.1, on the reverse strand, counting down.
GCCGCTGCGGCGCTCCGGCCACCGGCCAGACAGTAGGTGATGACAGGCTTGTCGCGATCAAGTTCCCCCAACCTGTCGAGGAGCTCGGAAAGAGGGATATGCAGCGCACCGGGCAAATGGAATTCCCCGTATTCCCAGGCCTGCCGGACATCAAGCAGGGTGTAGGCATCAGGCGGGCGGCTCTCGGTAAACGTCCTGGCCTCGTCAACACTCATCAGCTTCATGGCTCTGGTCATGGCTCCCCCGGTGGTGGATGTCGAGCGGGTCAAAACCCTTATTCGGCTGGAAAAGTGTAAGGCACAAGACGATCCGCCGTCAATCGCGCCGAGGTCGGGCGAATCAGGAAGGATAAAATATGGAGCAACCGACCCAGAGTACAGCGCAACCCGCCAGCAGGGCGCAACACGTGTCCCGGCCCGACCAGGAAAAATCAGGCTCCCAGGCATGGGGGCAGTCCAGGCCGCGGCCAGCCACGGCCAGGGTTTGATTCCATGTCTTCTGGCCCAGGGCGCGGATAACGGCCTGGGGAATGACGATCATGCGCTGAAAAAATCCGCAGCCGGGACAGCGACGGGCCACGGTCTGTCTGACTTCAGACACCGTGACCAGGCACATGGGCAGGAAATGAACCATCAACGCCAGGGACAGGGCCAGCTTCCAGGCGTACTCGCGGCCCACAACGGGCCGCACCGCCCAGGCCACGGCCAATCCCAGGGCACGGGCCGAGGCCGACAAGGCAAGACTCAAGCCAAGCAGCAGCAACGCGGCCAGCCTCACGGCGAGATCGACCGCGCCGGTAGCCACCTCGGGCCACGGCACCCCTGACACGGCGTCAAGCCCGGCCTTGGCCGCCACCCAAAAAAACACAAAAAGCAGCAGGCCGCGCACCATCCGCGCACCCAGGGTCTGTCCTGAAGCAAGTGCCGCCACGATGCAAAGCAAAACCACGGCGCACACTCCGGCCTGCGCCGCTCCCATCAACCAAATGGCAGGACCGAGAACCAGGGCCGTACCCAGCTTGAGCCTCGGATCAAGCCCGCGCAGCAGGATGGCAAAGCGGATCACGAGGATTCTCCGTCCCAGCACCGCACCCCCAGCCCCGCGCTCCACGAGCAGGGCGGCCGCACCCCATGGCCGCTTACCCGATCAAGCACCGCGACCGGCGGGCCATCCAGGGCCAGTCTGCCCGCGTCAAGAACCACCAGCTGATCCACGAGATCTATGAAACATTCGAGATCATGGGACGACACCACCTGTGTCAGGCCCGCCGCACGGTTCTCGCGAAGCAGGCCGCGCATCTCGCGCATGCCCGGGTAGTCGAGCCCGCTGAAAGGTTCGTCAAGGAGCAAAACCAGCGGATCGTCCAGCAAGGCCGCAGCCAGGCAGACCTTGCGCTTCATGCCCCAGGAGAGTGTCTGCACCGGCCGCTCCCAGGCTGTCAGCAGTGAGAAGCGCCGAGCAAGCTCCCTGGCCCGCGCAACTGTCGCCTCCGTGCGCCCCCGGCCGAGCAGCAGGTCTTCCTCCACCGTGGCGCCGAGCATCTGCAAATCCGCATCCTGCATGACCAGACGGCACTTGGCCCGCACTGCCCGCCCCTGGCCCGGACTCGAACAGCCGTCCACCGTCACCGATCCCGAGACAGGAGAGTACAGTCCGGCCATGAGCGCCATCAGAGTGGACTTGCCGCTGCCGTTGGCACCCACAAGGCCGACCAGCATCCCCGGGGCAATGGACAGGGACACACCGCGAAGCGCCTCCTGCCCTCCCGGATAGGCATAATCGAGATCGGTCACGGTTATCATCGCAGCTCCTGGAAATGGAATCGATCATGTCCTGCATACAGCCAAAATCACACTTCACCACCGGAAACCCCCTGTCAACCGTTGCCCCACAGGGACAGACGCATCCCGACCATCCGGGGCAGCATAAAAAAAGCCCCCGACCTGCGGGGGCTTTCGATGGAAAACGTCGGGGCAAGCTAAAAGGCGTAGCCCACGGAAAGGCCGGTGATCCAGGTCTTGCCGTCCTTGAAATCGACATTGTAGTAAGTACCTGGGACAGCTGCATTCGCAATCCTGAGATTCTTGCGCTCCTTGGCTTTCACATACATGAAGGCCCAGTCCACGGTCCACGCGTCGTGCCTGAAGCCGAGACCCGTGGAGTAGAGCTGGCGGTCGTTGCACGGCAGCATGAAGGACGAATAGCCCGACCGGGTCGGCGTCTGATCGTACACATAGCCGAACCGAACGGCCAGCCAGTCGGTGGCCCAGTATTCGGTACCGAGCTGGAACCGCCAGGTATTCTTGTAGTCGTAGGTCTTCACCGTATTGATGGGGGCGCTGTAGCTCATGGTGTCAAAAGCCTCCCAGCGGGTGTGGACAATGTCGAACTCCCAGGACCAGTTCTCCGCGGGCTGATAGCCGATGCCAACCACATAACTGGCGGGGAGATTGGCCCAGATGCTCTGCCCTGTGGAAGTCGTCCCCCCAAGCGGGTGCTCCCCTTTTCCCTCGGTCTGCATATCCATGGACGAACGCCAGGCAAGCCCCACGGACCACTGGTCGTCCACCTGATAGTGGACGCCGAGGTTGCCGCCTATCGCATAACCGATGGTGTCGGCGCTAACGACGCTGGCCCCGGGTTCGCTTTTCTGCTTGATGCCGCCCCTGAGGATCTCGATGCCGCCAGCGACGGAAAGCTGGTCAGTAAACTTGAAGGCAACGGTGGGGTTGAGCGATACGGACTCAAGGTCCACATATTGAAGCGTGTCCTTGCCGGACCAGTTGCTCTTATAGTGAGTGCCCAGCCCGAAACGGGTGAACATGCCGACCCCGAGCCAGACTCTCTCGTTGGATTCCGACTGGCGAGTGTAATAGGCATGGGGAACGGTGTAGATATTGGCCTTGGTCTTGTTCTTCTGGCCGTCCACCATCACGGTGGACTGGGGCGAGATGAGCACCGCACCGGCCAATGCGTGGGAGCCCTCAAGCTTGGTCATCAGCGCCGGGTTGGTGGCGATGACCGAGGCATCCCCGGCGATGGCGTACCCGGTGGTGCCCATGGCCACGCCCCGGTTGCTCCACTCGTACAAGGCAAAACCACCGGCATGAACGCTGGTGGCCAAAAGACACAACACGAGATTACAGCAGACAGCAACGACTGCACGTTTCATCCTTCCCCCTTGGCTTGACCGCCATGAACGGCGGCTGTCTGTCGCCGGAAAGTCGGCACCCTCCCAGATGCGGCGGGTAACCCCGCCCCGACTGACCTTGGACTGTTAGTATTTGCACAAACCGAAGTTTTATAACCAAAGCGTCACGCAAAGACAACAAAAAGTGTGCTCTGCCATGATTTGCTTGAAGAATCGCCGCTCACCGCGACAGCCATTCAGGCCGGACAAACAAAGCCCTGTCGCGACTTTCGGGCATGATTCTGGCAGAGAACGCCAAGGGGAAAATACTGCCGACATGATCAGGAGGCCTCATGCTCCCGAAGCTGGACATCAAGGAAAAGAACTTCCACGGCCTGCTGGCCATGGGCGCCCTGGCGGGTATCGGCGAAGGGTCGCTGCGCTACGGGTTCACCCTGCATACCGGATTTCCGGGCATGGCCCTGACCCTGGCGGCCGCCCTCTTCGGCGGCGTCTGCGGCTTTGTGCTCAAGGACTTCGTACGCAGCCTTCGCGGTCTGCCCCCTTATCGCGGAATCAACAACGACGGCTGGGTCATGGGCGCATTCATGGGCGCTTTTTTCGGAACGCTGTTTCAGATGATCAACAGCGCAGGCGGGGCGAATCTCGTGCTCGGGTCCATGGCCGGGGCCAGCCTCGGAGCCGCACTGGGCGCCTTTCCCGACGAATTCATCACCCCCATCCTCGAGTTGATGCACAAACGCGAAAGCACATCCCGTCCAGCTCCCGGACAATGAAAGGCCCCGGCAATTTTGGTAGCCGGGGCTCTGCACATAAGCGGTGATTCCTTACACCATATCAAAAACAACGCTTACTGCATCAGCACCCAGATGACCGCCCCAAGCTCCAGGTCGCGGCCCTTGTAAGGCTCGGCGTCATCATTGAGCCCGGCAAATCCCCACCACCCCTTCCAGGGGCAGACAAAGGTGAACACACCGTTGCCGTCGGCAATCACTTCCTGGGTGATCATCCGCTCGCTCGGCGCGGTGCGCTTGCCGTCGGCGTTGAAGTATTCAACCTCCACGCGGGTGTAGGGCGCGGGCTCGCCATCAAGCATGACCACGCCCTGGAAGACGTTGCCCGCGTAGTTGCCAAAGGGCCGGGTCAGGGGCACGATCTCGGTCTTCAGGCCCAGGGGCATGTGCCAGTCCTCGCCCTCGCCGTAGGCATCGATAACCACCTTGGTGATATGGCGGATGTAGTTGTTCTCCGCGTCCTCCTTGTAGGGGAGCGGATCAAAGACAAAGGCGTACAGCCCCGGCTCACGCGGGGTGTAGGACGCGGTCCAGGCCGAGTGGCCCATGACCTTGGCTGGCTTGAGGGTGCCGAGCAGATCGGTCTTCTCCTCGCCGTTGGCCACCACGAAGAAGGCTGCGGGCTTCTCAAGCTCCATGCCCTCCATCTCGAAGGGATGGGAGAAGGACAGGGTCAGGTTGACCGTTTTCTTCTCCTGGTTCACCTCGTCGCTATCGGGAATGAGCATCCCGAAATGGGCAAAAGCCGCGCTGGCCATGAATACAATAAGAGTCGTAGCAGCAAGAATCAGCCGTGTCTTCATTGGTCGGACCTCCATCGTGTTACAGGACATGAGATTGTGTCTCAAGAACACACTCCATGCACTAATAGCAAAAAAGTAACACAAGTCAAGCCGTAGAGAGATTCCATGCCTTTGCCAAAGGTCAGGAAAGGTCGGAGGTGCGCCACCGTTTGGCCATGAACACGCCGCTGACATTGTGCCACAGGGAGAAGAGCGCCCCCGGCAGCGCACTGAGCGGCGTGAAGTGGGCCACAGCCAGGGCCACGCCCAGGCCGGAGTTCTGCATGCCCACCTCAATGGCCAGGGTCCGGGCGTCGCGCCGGGAGCAGCGGGCCAGCCGGGCCAGGGAGTATCCGGCGGCCAGTCCCATGCCGTTGTGCAGGACCACGGCCAGGAAGACAAGGAGCGGCAGAGCCAGCAGTGTCGCCTGGTTGAGCCCCATGATGCAGGCGATGAGCATGGCGATGACCACGATGGACAGGGAGGGAAAATAGCGCAGCCACGGCTCCAGCCGCTTGCGAAAGATGCGGCGCAGGATCAGGCCGTCCAGCAGCGGAAAGACCACGATCCAGAACACGGAGCCGACCATGCCCCAGAAATCCATCTCCACCCGCTGCTCCAGGATAAGATAGACGATGGCCGGGGTCAGGATCGGGGCCAGACAGGTGGAGGCCAGGGTCAGAGTCACCGAGAGCGGTACATTGGCGCGGGCCAGATAGGCCACCACGTTGGAGGCTGTGCCGCCCGGACACGATCCGACCAGGACCATGCCCACCGTGGCTTCGGGCGAGAGCCCGAGAACGCGGGAAATGATTACGGCCAGCACGGGCATGACCGCATACTGCATGCCCACCCCAAACCCCACCAGCCGCCACTTGCCAAGTATGGCACGAAAATCGCCGAACTCCAGGGTCAGGCCCATGCCGAACATGATCACGCCGAGAAAGAGCGGGATATGCGGCTTGATCCAGGTGAAGGATGGCGGATGGATGAGAGCCACGGCGCAGAGCGTGGCGGTGATGGGGATGAAGAAGCGCTCGATGAAGGCGGGAATGGCTTCCGGTTTCATGCGGGATGGGTGGATGAAATTTCGCTGTTTGTCAACGCGCTGCGTAAAACTGATTCCTGCGTGTTGCTTTGGGAGCAAGTAAGGAAGAAAGAGCCGTCGCTGCCGCTCCTCCAAGTTTGGAATTGCCCTCCCGGCGGGGTTCTTTTTTGGCTGGGCCGCCCCAAAAAAGAACCAAAAAAGCTCGGCTTAGGAGCTTGGCCGCCTGCACTCCACGGCCAAGAAGCTGATCAAATCGCGCTGCTCCCGAATCAAGTCGCCGAAGCGGCTCCGTGATTCGAAAGAGCCGCAGCCTGCGATTTGTCAGCTTCTAAGCCTTAGGAGGCTTAAGGGCTGGGGCGTTCGAGAGGCGGGAAAACTGCGGTAGCGGGAGGCGGGAAGGAACTGTGATCTCGAAATCTCTTCCTATCCACGCTGGTCACATCATTTTCGACTTCACTTACGACAGATAGACAATGGGCGGAGCGTCGCAGCGCCAGTTCGTCGGCCCGCGTCTCGGGCGAAACCCGGCGGAGGCGGAGTCTTCGACGCCGACAACTGTTTCGCCAGCGGGCCGACGTTACTGGAGCGCGGCGCGGGAGACCCGATCACAGCGTAAAAGCGCACTTTTTGGGTACTTTTTGGGGCGCCAGCCAAAAAGTACCTCGGCCCGAAGGGGCGAAACTCTTTTCATCAAACCCATCGATTGCACGGCAACGGCCTTGAAGGAAAACAGATTGTCTCATTTCACGATTCTTGTTGCGCCTGCCTTCCCCGCTTCCCCACACGCGATGGTTGACGAACCCGGCCCGACCCTGTAGGAAGTCCTTTCCCGATCAGAGGGAAGCCGGGCGGCGGCGGTGTTGAAAACCCCGTCAGGTCCGAAAGGAAGCAGCGGTATCGATTGCCACCGGGTGTCCGGCTTCCACTCAAAGGCGCGTTCTCAAGAACGCGCTTTTTTTTGGGGCTGTCTAACAACTCATCAAAGTTATCTGGCACAGCCACGAATTGACTAGAAGTAACTTTTTTATAAAAAAAAGATTGAAAAGCATTGACCATTGGAACAAACCATGTAATTGACAAAAGAACAGCTGGCGCTTCTGCCAGTCAATTGCTCTTTGAAATCCGTCTTAAGTGACATTGGTTTTCCATTGTACGTAAGCCCCGTTCCGGCTTTTATGGCCGCCCTAACTCCGGTTAGGTTTGTGACCAAACGGTCGCCACCTGTTTTCAGGTGGAACTGTCGCCCCCGAGCGAACAGTGATATCAACACAACTCGCAATAACTGCGAAGGCGTGTAGGTTCATTGACGCTAGGCGTCTACACTTCATGGTGGCAGCAGTCTTAGAGCAAAGAGTAAATGTTAACGGGCAGTACAACTGCCATAACCCTGCGAGAATTACTCGTGGAAAGGAATAAGTAGTATATGAGAAAACCAATTCATGAACAAAAGCGACACCTCGAATTGATTGAGGAGTCTCACGAGTTGCTATATGGACTTGTGAAAAAGCGAAGATTCAAACTTAAGATTACGGATGAACTCGTTTCATCTGACGTAGTTACGCAACGGGCCTTATCTGACCTAAAAAGGAAGACGATGCGTGCGAAAGCAGCATTATTTTGGTCCATGTATGTGCTACGTTGGTGGCCTCGTCTCTTGGAAAGAATCCAAGAGCTTGTTGGCCTGATGCTCTAAGAAACAAGAGTCAGATGATGAAAGACTGCCAAGCCCTGAAATCAACCAAATAGGATTATATAATGACCATTGGAAAACTGATTAGAACAATACGAGCAAGCCAAGGCCTTTCGCAGGGCGACATGGCTCAGTGCTTAGGCATTTCTCAAAATTATTTATCTCTTGTTGAAAGTGGTAAGAAAACAATGAGTGTTAAACTTGTTGAGACGCTTGCTGATCGATTAGGAGTTTCTAAAGAGCTACTCTACTTGGTTGCAAGCGAGGTCCCTTCCGAACTCATAGGCAGCGACAGAGAAGACTTTATCAAACTACAAAAAAATCTCTTTGCCATCATCACTTACGAAATGGACACCATCTCTTGTGACGCCGCCTGATCCCTTGTGTCCCATTGTTGGAATAAAGAGTCCAAAATCTCTAGCCAGAATCCTTGGCTACCCTCTTAGTCAACTTGAAGAACTGTGCGGCAACATCGAATCTAACTATCACAAGAAAGAAATCACAAAAAAAAACGGTGCAGTTCGTGTACTATCAGTACCTTCAGGTGCTCTCAGAAAAGTCCAAACTGCAATCCTTAGACAGCTTCAAAAACACCCTTTGCATCCTGCTGCTTACGGCGCAGTCCAAAGGCGATGCCACATCGATAACGCTAAGCGTCATGCAGCCGCTCCCTATGTTTACTGCTTAGATTTCAGTTCATTCTTCCCGTCGATCTCCTCAAACAGAATATACAAATTGCTTGCAGAACAATTAGGCTGCTCCCCTCCAGTCTCTAACATTTTAACCAAATTAACAACATACAAATACAAACTCCCCACAGGCTCTCCAACAAGCCCCGTTCTAACTAATATTTTGTGCTTTCCCTTGGATAATAGACTTAACAGCCTTGCATGTGACTATGGTCTTACATACACACGCTTCATCGATGACCTGACTTTTTCGGGGCGGAGAATTCCAGAAGGCTTTATAAGGAAGACCAAAGAAATTATCACTTCCTTCGGACTTCTCCTCAACGACGAAAAAGAAGAACTTTTTACCCCATATAAAGGTAAACTTGTTACAGGGATAAATGTAAACACCAATAAAGTGCGTGTATCTAGATATTATAAAAAGTCAGTCAGGGCACAAAAGCACCAATTTGGACTTTTTAAGGACTACATGACAGATAGTGAAAAATCGAAAGAAGAAAGCCGCATAGACGGAAAAGAGCAATACATAAGGCTAGTCCAACGCCGATAATTCCTTGCAGGAAGATATTACAGGCTTCACCAAGCATAGCAAACCATTTGAAAAGAAATGAATAAAACCTTGAATCTCAGCTCATTGCCAAGATTCAAGGTTCTATTATCAAGTGGCGGAGAGGAGAGGATTTGAACCTCCGTTGGAGTTCCCCCCAAACACGCTTTCCAGGCGTGCTCCTTAAGCCGGACTCGGACACCTCTCCGCGTTTGAGAGGCTGTAACTAACCAAAATGGCGCGGCATGGCAAGGGAAAAATTCCCCAGGGGCACGGCGCGGGTTTTGCCTCGGCTGGCCGGGCGGATCACAGGGGCAGGCGCAGGCTGCCGCGGAACTCGTCGAGGCTCGATGCGCCTATCCCGGCCAGCAGGGCCTCCATCTCGTCTGCCAGGCCAAAGGCGAAGTCCGGGCGCAGGAAATTGGCCGTGCCCACCTGCACCGCGTGGGCACCCACCAGAATGAACTCCAGGGCGTCCTCGGCGCTGGCAATGCCGCCGATGCCCACCACAGGAATGTCCACGGCCCGCACCGCCTGATGCACGCAGCGCAGGGCCACGGGCTTGATGGCCGGGCCGGACAGGCCGGCCACCACGTTGGCGACTCGCGGCCGCCGGTTGCGGATGTCCACCGCCATGCCCGCGAGGGTGTTGATGAGCGAAAGGATGTGCGCCCCGCCGTCGGCCGCGGCTCTGGCGCAGACCGCGATGTCCGTGACATTGGGCGAGAGCTTGACCATAACCGGCTTGCCCCCGGCCCGCTTGCGGACCGCCTCGGTCACGCGGGCTATCTGGGCCGGGTCCTGGCCAAAGGCGATGCCGCCCTCGCGGACGTTGGGGCAGGAGACGTTGACCTCAAGGGCCGCGATGCCCTCCTCGGCCGCCAGCACCCCGGCCAGCTCGCCGAACTCGGCGGCGTCGCAGGCATAGAGATTGGCGACGATGGCCACGTCGCGCCAGGGCAGCGAGGGCAGTGTCCGCCTGACGAAATCCTCCACCCCGGGATTCTGGATGCCGATGGCGTTGAGCATGCCGCACGGCGTCTCGGCGATGCGCGGCATGGGGTTGCCCTCGCGAGGAGCAAGGGAGATGCCCTTGGCCACAATGCCTCCCAACCGCCTGAGATCGCCGTAGGGCGCGAATTCGAGCCCGGAGCCAAAGGTGCCCGAGGCGGTCATGACCGGATTCTTGAGGCTTAAGCCTCCGAAGCTCACGTGCATATCCATGGATGAAACCCCCTCGAAATGACTACAGACGAACCTTGTCGGCCCAGAAGATCGGCCCGCGTGTACAGACCTGGACATGATGCCCCTCGGCGTCGGGCGCGACGCAGCCCAGGCAGGCGCCCACCCCGCAGGCCATGCGGTTTTCCAGCGAAACCTGGGCTCGCGCCCCCAGCTCGGCGGCAAACGTCTGGACCGTACGCATGAACGGGGTCGGGCCGCAGGCGAGGATCAGGCCGTCCTTGGCCGCGTATTCGGCGATCTGCTCGCGCAGGGCGGCGATGATCAGGTCGAGGTCGGCGGGACAGGCTTCGAGCAGGCAGCGGCAGTCCACCCGGTTCGAGAGCAGGTCATAGGGGTAGCATTCCAGGGGCAGCCGATGGGCCAGGAAAAGCCGCAGGTTCTCCGGGTGCGGATGACGCTCGACATAACCGCGAAAAGGTGCGATGCCGATGCCCCCGGCAAGCAGCAGGGTCGGCGTGTCGGGCTCCACGGCGAACGAGTTGCCAAGCGGCCCCCACAGGGCTACCTGATCGCCCGGCGCGAGGCGAGCCATGCGGGCCGTGCCGCGCCCCACCTTCTGAACGAAGAGGGTCAGGCCGTCCGCATCCGCCGAAGAGATGGAAAAGGGCCGCGCCCAGAGCATATCCAGCTCCCAGGAAGCGGGCCGGACCATGACGAACTGGCCGGGCTTCCACCCATCCCAGTCTGGCAGGGAGAGGCGTATCTCGTAAAATTCGTCGGGCCTTTTCCGTTGACCGACCGGGGACACTTCCAATACCGTAACATTCCGGCAGACCCTCAAGGACATGCGACACCCTTATGAGTATGAAACATTTACCTGAAATCATGGCGCCCGCTGGGGATGCGCCGTCCTTCCTCGCTGCGGTGGCGGCCGGGGCGGACGCCGTGTACGTGGGGCTCAAGCACTTTTCGGCCCGCATGCAGGCCACCAACTTCTCTATCAGCGAGCTGGCGCAACTGGCAAGCCTGGGCCGCGACCGCGGAACCCGCACATACGTCGCCATGAACACCCTGGTCAAGCCCGGCGATCCCGAGGCTGCAGGAAGGCTCGTGGAGCGGCTTGAGAAATACGTCAAGCCCTACGCCCTCATCGTCCAGGATCTGGGCATGATCACCCTGGCCCGCCAGGCCGGATTCTCGGGCGAGCTGCACCTCTCGACCCTGGCGAACCTGAGCCATCCGGCCGGGCTCGAAGTGGCGAAAAAGCTCGGCGTCAACCGCGTGGTGGTTCCCCGAGAGCTGAACCTCGACGAGGTCAAGCTCATGGCCGAGGCGTGTCCCAAGGGCCTGGACCTTGAAATCTTCGTCCACGGCGCATTGTGCCACTGCGTTTCCGGCCGCTGCTACTGGAGCAGCTACCTTGGCGGCAAGTCCGGCCTGCGCGGCCGTTGCGTCCAGCCCTGCCGCCGCCTCTACAAGCAAGGCAAGCAGGACGCCGAGCGCCTCTTCTCCTGCACCGATCTCTCCCTTGACGTGCTGACCAAGCCGCTGCTGGACATGCCCAGGGTGACGGCATGGAAGATCGAGGGCCGCAAGAAAGGCCCCCACTACGTCTACTACACGGTGCGCGCCTACCAGATGCTGCGCGACAATCCGGGAGATGCCCAGGCCAAGAAGGCGGCCGCGGACCTGCTCGACCAGGCCCTGGGCCGACCCACCAGCCACTCCACCTTCCTGCCCCAGCGTCCCTTCATGCCCATCCAGCCCGGCGGGGAGACCAGCTCGGGCAGGCTCGTGGGCGAGGTCAAGCGCGACCAGAAAAAGCTCTATTTCCAGCCCCGAGAGGACCTGCATCCCGGCGATCTCCTGCGCGTGGGCTATGAGGACCAGCCCGGACACCGGACCCTGTCCATCCGCCGCCGCGTGCCCAAACGCGGCCGCATGGACATCCCGACCTCGGCCAAGCACCAGGGACCACCCCTGCCATCCGGCACCAAGGTCTTCCTGGTGGATCGGCGCGAACCGGAGCTGGTCAAACTGATCAAGGGGCTGGAGGCCGAATTGGCCCTGTTCCCAGCCCCTGAGACCAGCGAGCCGAAGTTTGTGCCCAAGTGGCCGAAAAACGCAGTGCGGGCCAAGGTCAAGCCGGAGAACGTCTCCCTCTATCGGCTGCCTCCTCGAAGCCGCATCAACGGCCGGGCAGCCTACTGGCTCGAGCGCGCCTCTCTGGGCAAGGTGGCCCGAGGCCTGACCGGCCGCGTCCAGTGGTGGCTGCCTCCGGTCATCTGGCCCGACGAGGACAAGAAATACCGTGCCCTGATCAAGGAAGCGGTCAAGAACGGTGCCCGCGAGTTCGTCATCAACGCGCCCTGGCAGGCTGCCTACTTCACGGACCGCAAGAGAGTCGCCCTGGTGGCCGGTCCCTTCTGCAACGCAGCCAACCGCTTCGCCCTCCAGACCCTCAAGGACTTGGGCTGCTCCTCGGCCATAGTCAGCCCGGAACTCTCGGGCGAGGACATGCTCGAACTGGCGCGGAACACTCCGCTCCCCCTGGGCGCGGTCATCAGGGGCATGTGGCCCTTTGGCCTGTCGCGTTTCCTGGCCAATTCGGTCCGGTTCGATTCGCCCGTCAAAAGCCCCATGCACGAAGTGCTCTTCGTACGCAAATACGGGCAGACCAACTGGCTCTTCCCGGCCTGGGAGCTGGACCTGGGCGATGAATACCGCACCCTGGACAGGGCGGGCTTCAAGACCTTCGTCACCATGCTTGAGGACTGGCCCAAGGATGTCCCCAAACCGCGACGCACCAGCACCTTCAACTGGAAACTGCAACTGCTGTAACGGTTCATGCGCAAGACAAGAGGCCGGGTAATCTCTCCCCGGCCTCTCTCCTGCTCGGCATCAAATACCGGAAAATCAGAGTATGATGGTCCCGCGCATGAAGGTCACGGCGTGGCCCGCGATCTTGACGCGGTCCCCCATGTCCTCGCAGACGAGCACTCCGCCGCGAGCGGACACCTGCCGGGCTCGCAGGGACGAGCGACCCAACCGCTTGGCCCAGAAAGGCACCAGGGTGCAGTGGGCCGAGCCGGTAACTGGATCTTCAGGCACCCCGGTGAGCGGAACAAAGGTGCGGGAAACGAAATCGTAGTCCAGGCCGGGCGCGGTGCAGATCATGCACAGGCCGTCCAGCTTGGAGACAAGGCGGAAGTCCGGCTCAAGGGCACGTATCTCCTCCTCGGACTCGAACACGGCCATCATGTCGCGCTCGCCCATGAAGAGCTCGGCGGGACGGGCACCCAGGGCCTTGGCGACCCTCTCTGTCACCTGAATGGGCCGGACGCTCCAGGCCGGGAAATCCATGGAATACAGACCCGCCTCCCGGTCCACAAAAAGCCGTCCGCTCTTGGTCTCGAAAACCACCACCGGATCGGCGTAGTCAAGGAACTCGTAAAGCACATGGGCGCTGGCCAGGGTGGCGTGGCCGCACAGGTCTATTTCATATTCCGGGGTGAACCAGCGAAGCTCGAAGTATTCGCCCCGGCGCACGAAGAAGGCGGTCTCGGACTGGCCGCATTCCTGGGCGATCTTCTGCATCAACCCATCGCTCAGCCACTCGAAGAGCGGCACCACCGCCGCCGGATTGCCGCTGAAGACCTCTTCGGCAAAGGCGTCCACCTGATAGATATCGAGTTCCATGGTGCCATCCTTGTCAGAACATCTGCTTGAAGAGATCGTCGGCCGAGCCGCCCGCGTCCTCGGCCGCTCCGCCGGACGCGGCGGCCTGGGTTGGCTCGGTGCCCACCTTGAACGGCAGGAAATACTGCGTTCCCGAGCCGGATGAGGCAAGCCGCCCAGTGGCCCCGTCCACCCGGACCATAACAACTCCCGGCGGTTCCGGGAAGTCCTGATAGGGATAATCCTCCTCCACCTGTTTGCGATAGTCCACCCACAGGGGACTGGCCGCCCGCGCTCCCGTCTCCCACTTGCCCATGGGACGCATCTCGTCAAAGCCGACGTACACGCCCGTGAGCAAATAGGGAGTGAAGCCCATGAACCAGGCGTCGTTTTCGTCGTTGGAGGTGCCGGTCTTGGCCGCCACGGGACGGTTGAGCACTCGTGCCCGCCAGCCTGTACCGTCGCGCACGACTTCCTTCATCAGGCTGGTCATGATGTAGGCTGTTTGCGGGCTGATGGCATCCACTACCTCGGGCACCGAAGTGAACAATTCCTCGCCCCAGGCCGAACGGACCGAGAGCACGGTGCGCGGCTTGACGTACGAGCCGCCTCGAGCAAAGGCGCTGTACGCCTCGCACAGATTCATCAACGTGACCACGGACGAACCCAACGACACCGAGAGGTCCGGGGGGAAGTCGCTCTCAAGGCCCATGGCCCGCGCCCGCTCAATGATGGCCCGGAGGCCGATACGCTGGGCCACGCGAATGGTGACTAGGTTCTTGGACTTGACCAGGGCGGTACGCAACAGGGTCGGCCCCTCGTAGGTGCCCTCGAAGTTTTCGGGCCGCCACAGCTTGCCCAGGGCATCGTCGGCATAGACGATAGGGGCGTCGAGGACCATGGAAGCGGGTGTGAACCCGGCGTCCATGGCCGCCGAATAAACGACGGGCTTAAAGGCCGAGCCGGGCTGGCGTCTGGCCTGGGTGGCGCGGTTGAACTGGCTGCGGCCAAAGGAATAACCACCCACCAGGGCCAGCACCTCGCCGCTCTCAGGCGTCATGGAGACCAGGGCGCCCTCCACAACGGGTTCGCGCTCCAGGTCAAGTGTCCACACGCCCTGGGGCGATTCGGGCGCCTTGGCCACGGTGACCCAGACCACGTCGCCCTCCTTGAGCACCCGGCGGGCATCGCTCGGGGCGGGTACGTCCTCATGGCTCTTGCGCACGTCGGGCTCGCGCACCCACCACATGGCCTTGAGCGGAATAACGCCATGGAATCTGCCGAAGCGAACAGAAGCCCTGTCCTTGTCCACCTGGGCCACCCAGGCCTTGAAGGGCGAGGACTTGTCCCCGATGGGGTCCACCGTCTGCGGCCCTTCGTCAAGCACCCGGCCCACATCGCCCGGGCTGATGGTCTCGACAGGCCCTGTCCATCCGCGCCGCTGAGCCGAATCCAGCAGCCCCCGCCGTAGCGCCTTTTCGGCAGCGGCCTGATGCTTGAGATTGCAGGGGGTGGTTACGGTCAGACCAGCGGTGTAGGTCTCGTCTTCACCGTAGCGGTCCACCAGCCAGCGACGCACCTCCTCAAGATAGTACGCCCCGACCCGCCAGGACGGATCATCCATGCTGACCAGCTCGATTTCCTCGGCCATGGCCTCGTCGAACTGCTCGCGGGTGATCCAGCGAAGCGAGAGGAGCTGATCAAGGACGTAGCGCTGGCGCTGCTTGGCCAGCTCGAAGTTCTGATAGGGGTTGTAACGACTCGGAGCCTGGGGCAGGCCGGCCAGCATGGCTGCCTGGGCCAGGGTCAGGTCCGTGGCGTGACGGGCGAAATAGGTGCGCGAGGCGGCCTCAACGCCGTAGGAATTGGCTCCGAGAAATATCTGGTTGAGATAAATGGTCAGTATCTCTTCCTTGGTCAGGTAGTTTTCCAGCCGGAAGGCAAGGATCGCCTCCTTGAGCTTGCGCGTGTAGCTTCGCTCCGGGGTCAGGAGCAGCCGTTTAATGATCTGCTGGGTGATGGTGGAGCCGCCCTGCTTGGTGCGCCCCGCCTTGACGTTGGCCAGGAAAGCCCGCAGGATGGCCGTCATGTCCACGCCGTCGTGCTGATAGAAGCTCGAATCCTCGGCGGCCAGAAACGCCTTGGGCAGCCACGGAGTCATCTGGTCCAGGGTTATCAGGAACCGCTTCTCCCTATAGAAATACCCGAGAACCTCGTCGTTAGCGCCGTAAACCGTGGTCACCAGCGGCGGTTTGTAGTCGGCGATGTTCCTGAAGCCGGGCAAATCCCTGGACGCCCAGTGGTACAGGCCAAAGGCAGCTCCCACCCCGGCGAGCAGGCAGACCAAAAGAAATACGAGAAAAATCTTGAGCACTTTCATGGGTATCAAAAACCTTTGTTGACCTTGTGTGCACCACGCGCAGGCGGCAGGCCCCAGGCCAGACGAAGCCTTCCGTAAAGGTCCGTGACCGAAGCCTTGTTGGTATCAAAGCATTTGAGCATTCGCGACAGCGTCCGCTCCTCTCGCCGTGCGAGGCAGGTGGCGGAGTCGAAGAAGGTCACTTCGCGCCCCACCACCCAAAAAGGATACAGGCGGCAGTAGTATGGCCGGGCCTCATAGGGGATCTCGCACCCTTCGGGACCCAGAAAGCGGCAAGCGCCCATGGTGTCCACCGTCAGGCGATAGTGCTCTCCTGCAGGCGGAAAGAGTGCCAGGATCAAGGCGTCCTCCCCCGGAAACAGTCGGCGGACATTGTCGATGAAGGCCGCCGAATTCGGGGCGAGAACAAAGCCTCCGGTAAAGGGCGCATGGTCGCGGACCCGGTCTTTCTCCATCTGGGAAACCGGGAAACAGAACTCCTCCTGGCCCGCCGTCATACGGCAACATGTGGGGCCTTGCAGCGAACAGCGGCGGCAGGTATCGGAAGCGTCGGACCGTATTCGGGTCATGACCTTCCCGCAGGCTCCGCAATGCGACCGGCCGTTCCCGAGAACCGCAGCGCCCCTTTGCCCAGCAGATCGTGAAGGTGGACCATGCCCGCCAGCCGACCGTCCTCGCTGACCACAGGGAGCACGGTAATCTGGTGCTGCTCCATGACATCAAGGACATGGGCCGAAGACTCGCCCGCCACTGCCCGGCGCGGCGAGGCGGTCATGACACGGGCCACGGGCCGGTCCATGTCCAGGCCGCCCGCGCAGACCAGCCGACGCACATCGCCGTCAGTGAACACGCCCAGCAGCCTTTCGCCGCCGTCAATGATGGCCACGAGGCCGAGACCGCCCGAATTGAGCACATCCACGGCCCGCCCCACTGTCGCTCCATCGTCCACCACGGGAAGGGAGTCGGTGTGCATGAGCTGGTCCACGCACATGGCCAGCCGTTGCCCCAAGGAACCGCCCGGATGATACTTTCGGAAATCCTCCTTGCCAAAGGACTTCCACTCCATGAGGCAGACGGCCAGGGCATCGCCCACGGCAAGGTGCGCCGTGGTGCTTGATGTGGGGGCAAGCCCCATGCGACACGCCTCTCTCGGCACATGGACTTCAATGGTGATGTCCGCCAGCTGGGCCATGGCCGAGGCGGTGTTCCCGGTCATGGCGATGACCGTGGCCCCCAGGGTGCGCAAGGTGGGAATGATGGCGTTGACCTCGTCGCTGCCGCCGGAGTTGGACAGGGCAAGGACCACATCCTCCTCCCTGATCATGCCCATGTCGCCATGGGCTCCCTCCACCGGATGCAGGAAAAAGGCGGGAGTTCCCGTACTCGACAGGGTGGCGGCAATCTTGCGCCCCACCAACCCGGACTTGCCTATGCCGGTGATGACCACACGGCCCCGGCACTCGGCCATGGCCGTCAGGGCGCGCACGAATCCCCCACCCAGCTGCCCGGAAACGGCTCGCAACCCCTCGATCTCGATGTCGAGCACCTCGCGGGCCAGCGCAAGCCAATCGGTTCCGTCGGATCTTGCGGTCATGATCGCACTCCGTTTCAGCAAAATTCCTTGACGATGCCCGGGATTGCCTCCAGGCAGCCCTTGCCCATCATATCGGACAGGGGAATGGGATAGTTGCCGTCAAAACAGGCCAAACACCATGCGTCGTCATCTGTCACCGAATCGAGCAGGCCCGGAATCGTCAGGTAGTGCAGGGAGTCGAGCCCCATGAACCGGGCGATGTCCTCCACCGAATGGTTGGCCGCGATCAGTTCGCCCTTGGACGAAAAGTCGATGCCGTAGAAACAGGGAAACCGGATGGCCGGGCAGCTCACACGCAGATGAATCTCGCGGGCGCCCAGTTCGCGCAGCTTGCGGACTCTGGCCCGGATGGTGGTCCCGCGGACGATGGAATCCTCAATGATGATGATCCGCTTGCCCTGGACCATGCTCTTGACCGGGTTGAGCTTCACCCGCACCGAGAAATCGCGCATGTCCTGCGAGGGCTGGATGAAGGTGCGCCCCACATAATGGTTGCGGATCATGGCCAGTTCCAACGGCAGACCCGACTCCTGGGAATAGCCCACGGCCGCGTAGTTGCCCGAATCAGGGAACGGCATGACAAAGTCCGCGTCCACCGGGGCCTCTCTGGCCAGCATCACCCCCATGGCCTTGCGCCGCTCGTAGACCACATCGCCGAAGATGTGGGAATCGGGCCGGGCAAAATAGATCAGCTCGAAGATGCACTGACGCCTGGGCTCGGTGTCGTTGAAGCGGCAGGAGGTCAGCTTGTTCTTGTGAATGGTCACCATTTCGCCCGGTTCGATGGGGCGCAGGTACTCGGCCTCGATCAGGTCAAAGGCGCAGGTCTCTGTCGCAATGACGTAGCGATCACCCACCCGGCCCAGACCGAGGGGCCGGACGCCGTTGGGGTCCTTGAGGGCGATGAGCTTGTCGTTGGCCAGGATGAGCATGGAGTATGCGCCGCGCACCCTGGCGCAGGCCATGACGATGGCCTGCTCAATGGTGTCGGTCTCGCGCAGATACTTGATGATCAGGTGCGCGAAGACCTCGGTATCCATGGTGGTCTGAAAAATGGACCCGTTACGCTCAAGCTCAGTGCGCAGCTCATAGGTGTTGACCAAGTTGCCGTTGTGGGCCACGGCCAGACGCAGGTCGCCATGGCGGACAATGAAGGGCTGGGCGTTACGGATCAGCGAGGCCCCGGTGGTGGAATAGCGGATATGCCCCATGGCGATGTCGCCCTTGAGCTCCTTGCCCAGGTGCCGCTCGTTGAAGACCTCGGCCACCAGCCCCATGCCCTTCTGCTCGCGGATCTTTTCGCCGTCCCAGGTGACGATGCCTGCCGACTCCTGCCCGCGATGCTGCAAGGCATACAGGCCGAAGTAGGTCATCCTGGCGGCCTCCTTGTGGCCGTATACTCCGAAAAGCCCGCAATACTCTTTTTTCATGTGCCTTCTCTGGACGGCGGCTAGCCGCCGTAATACGTTTGCAGGCTTTCGACCTTGAGCCCGGTCTGCCGCATTTCAAGAATGGCCTGGGCGATGGCCCTGGCACCCGACACCGTAGTGGTGTAGGGAATGTTGTAGAGTAGCGTGTTCTGGCGGATGATCCGGGCGTCGCCCACGGTCTTCTTGCCCGAAGGGGTGTTGATGACCAGATCGATTTCGCCGTTCTTGATGTGATCCACCACATGTGGCCGCTGTCCTTCATGGACCTTGTTCACCTTGGTGACGGGCACGCCCTTCTCCGCGAAATAATCGGCCGTGCCGCCGGTAGCCATGACCCGGAATCCCATGTCGGCGAAATCCCTGGCCGCCAGCACCAGTTTGGCCTTGTCCCAGTCATTGACGGAGATGAAAACCGTACCCGAGGTGGGCAACCTCTGCCCGGCTGCCAGCTGCGCCTTCATGTAGGCCAGCCCGAAGCTCGGATCAATGCCCATGACTTCTCCGGTGGAACGCATCTCCGGGCCGAGCAGCACATCCACGTTGGGGAAGCGGTTGAAGGGAAAAACAGACTCCTTGACCGAGACGTGCCCCTTCTTACGCATGTTCCAGGGCTTGAGATCCTTGAGCTTCTCTCCGAGCATGACCCGGGTGGCCAGTTTGGCAAGAGGCACGCCGGTAGCCTTGGAGACAAAGGGGACGGTG
Organism: Pseudodesulfovibrio alkaliphilus; assembly: GCF_009729555.1. Lineage (NCBI taxonomy): Bacteria > Pseudomonadati > Thermodesulfobacteriota > Desulfovibrionia > Desulfovibrionales > Desulfovibrionaceae > Pseudodesulfovibrio > Pseudodesulfovibrio alkaliphilus. Next base: position 87,611 of record NZ_WODC01000002.1, on the reverse strand, counting down.
CGCGACGCGCGGGGGTTGACCTCGATGATGTATACCTCGCCGTCCTTGACGGCGAACTGGACATTCATCAGCCCGACCACGCCGAGCTCGCGGGCCATGGCCACGGTCTGCCGCTCGATGTCGCGAATGACCTCTGCGCTCAGGCTATAGGGAGGCAACACCGAGGCCGAATCCCCGGAATGGATGCCCGCCTCCTCAATATGCTCCATGACCCCCCCGATGTAGACATCCTCGCCGTCGGCCAGGGCGTCCACATCCACCTCAATGGCGTATTCAAGGAATTTGTCGATGAGGGTGGGATGCTCGGGAGAGACACGGGCCGACTCGCGGAAATACGCCTCGAATTCATCCATGGAGTAGACAATGTCCATGCCCCGGCCGCCCAGAACATAGGAGGGGCGCAGCACCAGCGGAAAACCGAGGCCTTGGGCGATTTCCTTGGCCTCGGTCATGCTCATGGCCGTGCCGTTTGGCGGCTGCTTGAGGTGCAGCTTGTTCAGGAACTGCTTGAAACGCTCGCGATCCTCGGCCCGGTCGATGGCATCCGGGCTGGTGCCGATGAGCGGTACACCGGCCTTCATCAACCGAAGCGCCAGGTTGAGCGGCGTCTGCCCGCCGAACTGGACGATGACGCCGTCGGGCTTCTCGAAGTCGATGATATTCATGACATCCTCGAAGGTCAGCGGCTCGAAGTAGAGCTTGTCCGAGGTATCATAGTCCGTGGACACGGTCTCGGGGTTGGAGTTGACCATGATGGACTGCACACCCATCTCCTTCAAGGTGAAGGAGGAATGGCAGCAGCAATAGTCGAACTCGATGCCCTGGCCGATGCGGTTTGGACCGCCGCCAAGGATGACAACCTTCTTGACCTCGTCGCGGACGTTTTCCGCCCCGGTCTCGAAGGTAGAGTAGTAGTACGGGGTGTACGCTTCGAATTCCGCGGCGCAAGTGTCCACGAGATAATAGGTCGGGACAATGCCAAGCTCCTTGCGCATGGCCCGGACGGCATCCTCGCCGGTATGCCACATGGCGGCCAGCTGCGCATCGGAATAGCCGTATTCCTTGGCAGTGCGCAGCATCTCGGCCATGCCCTCGCTGGCGGCGTCCACGCCCTGCTTCAGGCCGAACTCGATCAGGGAGCGCTCCATGATCAGGATGTCCTCGATCTGGCGCAGGAACCACGGATCGATAGCGGTGGCCTCAAAGACCTCCTCCACAGTCATGCCGCAACGCAGCGCGTTGCGCAGGGCGTAAATGCGCTGGGAATTGGGGCGGCGCAGGAGGCGCAGAAGCTCGTTCTTGTCCACGTCACAGGTTTCAAACCGCTTGCCAAGGCCGATGTGGCCGGTCTCAAGGGACCGAAGCCCCTTTTGCAGCGCCTCCTTGAAGGTGCGGCCAATGGCCATGGTCTCGCCCACCGACTTCATGGCCGTGGTCAGATAGTCTTCGGAGCCGGGAAACTTCTCGAAGGTGAAGCGCGGTATCTTGATCACGCAATAGTCGATGGCCGGTTCGAAGGAGGCCATGGTCTCGCGGGTGATGTCGTTGGGAATCTCGTCCAGAGTGTAGCCCACGGCAAGCTTGGCCGCGATCTTGGCGATGGGAAAGCCTGTGGCCTTGGAGGCCAGGGCCGAAGAACGCGACACCCTGGGGTTCATCTCGATGACGATCATCTCGCCGTTTTCAGGGTTGAGGGCGAACTGGACGTTGGAACCGCCTGTTTCCACCCCGATCTCGCGCATGATGGCCAGCGAGGCGTCGCGCATCTTCTGGTACTCGTCGTCAGTCAGGGTCTGGGCCGGAGCCACTGTCACCGAGTCGCCCGTGTGGACGCCCATGGGGTCCAGGTTCTCGATGGAACAGATGATGACGCAGTTGTCCTTCTTGTCGCGCATGACCTCAAGCTCGTACTCCTTCCAACCAAGGATGGAGCGCTCAAGCATGATCTCCCGCTTCATGGACAGAGCAAGGCCGTTGGCGCAGATATCCTCCAGCTCTTCCATGTTGTAGGCCACGCCGCCTCCCGAGCCGCCCAGGGTGTAGGCAGGCCGCACAATGATGGGGAAGGGGATGATTTGCCCCCAATGGCGTACATCTTCCATGCTCCGGCAGATACCGGACTCGGCCACCGCCAGACCGATGTTGGCCATGGCCGCCCGGAACTCCTCGCGGCTTTCGGCCTTGTTGATGGCTTCGATGTTGGCCCCGATGAGTTCGACGTTGAACTGGTCGAGCACGCCCATCTCTGCCACGGCCAGAGCGGTGTTAAGCCCCGTCTGCCCCCCCAAAGTGGGCAAAAGAGCGTCGGGACGCTCTTTTTCGATAATTCGGGCCACTGTCTCTGGCTCAATGGGCTCGATATAGGTCCTGTCGGCCAGCTCCGGGTCGGTCATGATCGAGGCCGGGTTGGAGTTGACCAGGACCACCTCGTAGCCCTCCTCCTTGAGCGCCTTGAGGGCCTGGGTGCCGGAGTAATCGAACTCGCAGGCCTGCCCGATGACAATGGGGCCGGACCCGATCAGCATGATCTTTTTGATGTCTGTGCGTTTGGGCATTCTTTGTGGAAGTAGTTGAGGTTACGGCATCTTTTCCTAGCAGAGAAGACACTTCGCGTGGAATGTCGGCAGGGCGACGCCGTCACCCGCCGGACAAGCTCATTTACTTACAGCCTTGGACCTTGAAAGGCAATGGTTTTATACGGGCGGCAAGGGACGAAACCCGGACCGGGAAAGACAGGGGAACCGATTCGGCGCACCGGCCCACTTGCCGCCGACATTTTCGTTTCCGACCGATTCCCATTGACACGACACACGGTGATACTTATTCTCACCCTCAACGCTTTTTCCAAGGAGACGGCATGGTCAGACCCCTGACCGAATACCCCGCCGGAACGGTTGTCCGGGTGGCTGACATAGACGGTGGCAGACGCGCACGCTCGCGCATGCTGGCCCTTGGGCTGACCCCCGGCTGCCCGGTGGAAGTCCTTGCCGGTGGAGCGGCCGGATGCCGCCTTCGTGTGCGCGGTGCCGAGGTGGTCCTGTGCTGCGGTCTGGCTGGAAAGATCATGGCCGCCGAGATGGACTCCGCCGATGTGGTTCCCTGCGGCTGCTGCCTCAGCTCCCGGGCCAGGATGTCTTAATCTTCCTGCCAGGGACATTCCCTCCCTTTCCCCGCATTTCAATCAACCTGTCATTCGGGTTGATTTTTTCTTGTGCATGAGGCGCACCGGGTGCTATCCATGGCCTATTCCCCGGAGGTCAGCCAAGCATGAGAGACATGATCCGAATAGGCGTCAGCGCCTGTGTTCTGGGCGAGAAGGTCCGCTTTGACGGAAGCCATGCCCGTGACGCCTTCATCACAGACACCCTCGCCAAGCATGTGGAATTCATCCCCTTGTGTCCCGAGGTCGCCTGCGGGATGGGCATCCCGCGTGAAAAAGTGCGGCAGGTGGATTGCGCAGGAGACATCCGGCTCATCGGCCATGAATCGGGAGAAGACTGGACCGACCGCATGAACGCCTGGGCCGGACGCTTGCTGAACGAACTGGAGCAGGACGGCCTGTGCGGCTTCGTGGTCAGGAACGCCTCACCTTCCTGCGCCCTGATGCAGGGCAAGATATTTTCCACCACCGGAGGTCCGGTTCGACGCGGTGCCGGTTTCTTCACGGCCCGGCTCCTGGAGCGCCACCCCCTGCTGCCCATCGAGACTGAGGAACGGCTCCAGACCCCCTTGCTGCGGGAAAACTTCATCAGACGGGTCTTTGTGCTCAAACGCTGGCGCGACCTCCTGGCCAGGGGCATGCAGATCGGCCATCTGGTGGACTTCCACACCCGGCACAAGATGCTTATCCGCGCCCACGACCTGCGCGGCTACCGCGAACTTGGCCATCTGCTGGGCGAAAGTTCAGTATTCAACACCGCCGAGGTTTTCGCCGCCTACGGGGCACTGCTCTTTCGATCCCTGTCGCTCAAGGCCACGCCCAACAAAAACGCGGATGTGCTCATGCACGCCATGGGCTTTTTCAAAAGGGATCTCGACAGCCGAGACAAGCAGGAAGTGCTCGACAAGATTGCCGAATACAAGGCGGGGCGCATCCCCCTGATCATCCCCGTGACCCTGCTCAACCATTACGCACGAAAATTCGACAAGCCGTACCTTGCCCAGCAGTTCTACCTCAACCCCGATCCGGCGGAACTCAAACTGCTCAATCATGTCTGACGCCACGGCAGCGTCGACCTCTCCCGGCTTGAGGCCATGGCTGGAAGCCCAGCATGACACAAGCTGGCGAATCACGGGTTCCCGGCTGGATCAAGGTCCAGACGCACCCCCCGCAGGTCCCCGCCGCTCTCCATCCACGACCGCAACAACCTCCGGTTGCGAAACACCACCGGATGCGGGCAACCATACCCGGCCTGGTCGAGCAGACCGGCGGCCACATCCGGGTAATGTCGGGCGGCGCTCAGGCAGGCCAGCAGATTGAGACACAGTTCGTTTATGGGAAAGCCCAGGATCATGGCTTTGCCCAAGGGGCGCATGACCTCGGAAAAACGACGGGCCCGGTAATACGCCACGGCCAGATCGAATTGGGCGGCGTGGTGGCCGGGCAACAGTTCGGCCACGGCCTCGCGCTCGGCCACGGTATATCCGGTCGGCACACCAATGCCAGCTTGCCCGGCATCACCCCACAACCGGATGTCAAAGCCGAACTCCCGCGCCCGGTCCAGGTTCGATGTCTCTTCCACCACTGGACGGGCCACAATCTCCTGGCATCCGGCCAAACGCATCACACGCAACAGGTTCCGGCCGGGCATTTCCCCGACCCGCGCACTCCACAGGACATTTATCCCGCGCCGACGTATCTCCCGGCACAGGGCCACGGCCCGTTTCGCATCGGCGAACAGCGGCTCGTCATCAAAATCAATCCAGCGCAGACGTTGGCGAAGAATCCTTTGGGCAAGTGCGGCAACATCTCCGCCCTCCCCCAGCCTGACCACGCCCCGCCATGTGCATCGGCCCCGGCTGGCGCTGCCCTGTGTCTCGGAGCGTCTATGTTCCTCAATCATGATTCACCCCCTGACCGTCGGATTGTCAGCGGCCCGACGTATCCGCAGAGTGCGCTGCAAAAACTCAGCCAGAAACGCAGCCCCATGAAAAAAGGCCGCCCCGCAGGGGACGGCCTGTCAAGACACGAATTCGGCAAAGAGCTAACTGACCCGGCTGCCCGGAGCGACCTCGCCCGAAGGCGTCAACAGTTTCAGGGAGTCCCCGGACTTGACAGCCAGGATCATGCCCTGGGAGAGCTGCTTGCGGAGCTTGCGCGGCTTGAGGTTGGCCACCACGACCACCTGTCTGCCCACCAGTTCGTCAGGCGTGAAAAACTCGGCGATGCCTGCCACCACCTGACGCGGCGCGTCCTCGCCGGTATCGACCTGCACCAGTAGCAGCCGGTCCGCGTCCGGGTGCGGCTCGACGCCGACCACGGTGCCCACGCGCAAGTCAAGCTTCTGAAAATCCTCGAACTCGATGGTGCCGTTGCTCTGGCAGCCCACGGCTGGAGTTCTTTTGCCGCCCGAGCCGCCAGTGGCCTTGCCCGCTGCGGGTGCCTGAACCTCGGGCAGATCAATGCGCGGAAAGAGATTCGACGCTTCGGCCACGGTGGAACCGGATTCGAGAACGCCCCATACTTCCAGTTCCTTGGGCAGATTGAACTTGTCCCGGACAAAGGTGATGCCAAGCTGTCCAAGCATGGCCTGGGCCGACTCGGGCATGACCGGCCACAAATGGACAGCTATCTTGCGCATATTTTCGAGGAGCACGTAGATAACCGTTGAAAGCCTGTCCGTATTGCCCGCCTTGAACAGGGTCCATGGTGCGGTGGCGTCGATATACTTGTTGAGACCGCGCACCAGCTCCCAGAGGGATTCCAGCCCGCGTGAAAAACGCAGCTCGCCAAAGTGCGCCTGATACGCCCGCATGGCGTCCTGCCCGAGCTTCTTGATCTCCGCATCCACCACGTCTTCAATGACCGGGACAGGGATCGTGCCGCCGAAATACTTGTGGGTCATGGACAGGGTGCGGTTGAAGAGATTGCCCAGGTCATTGGCCAGATCCGCGTTAAGACGCCCCACCAGAGCTTCTTCGGAAAAGCTGGAATCGCCGCCAAAGGACATCTCGCGCAGAAGGAAATAGCGGAAAGGGTCAAGGCCGTACTTGTCTTTCATGGACAGCGGCGCAATGACGTTCCCGATGGATTTGGACATCTTGGTGTCCCTGACCAGCCAATAGCCGTGGACATTGAGGGACTGATACGGCTCAATGCCCGCAGCCTTGAGCATGGTCGGCCAGAACACGGCGTGGGGTTTGAGGATGTCCTTGGCCACCAGGTGGTTGGCAGCAGGCCAGAACTTCTTGAACTTGTCTCCGTCGGGATAACCGAGGGCGGACACGTAGTTGATCAGGGCGTCAAACCAGACGTAGGTAACGAAATCCTTGTCAAAAGGTAGCTCGATGCCCCAGGTCAGTCGGCTCTTGGGCCGGGAAATACACAAATCCTCAAGGTCTCCGCCCTCAAGCAGACTCAGAACCTCGTTGCGGTATTGCTCGGGCCTGATGAAATCGGGGTTATTGAGGATGTGCTCCCGAAGCCACCCCTGGTACTTGGACATGCGGAAGAAATAATTCTTTTCGGCAATGTATTCGGGTTTGGTCTGATGGTCAGGGCACAGGCCGTCAACCAGCTCCTTCTCGGTATAGAAGCGCTCGCATCCGAAGCAGTAGTGGCCGCCGTACTCGCCGAAATAGATATCCCCTGAATCGTGGACCTTCTGGAGAATGTCCTGCACAACCTTGATGTGTCGCGGCTCGGTGGTGCGGATGAAGTCGTCATTGGCGATGTTCATGTCGGGCCACAGGGCCTTGAACTGGCCGCTGATTGTGTCCACGTATTCCATGGGGGAAAGGCCGTTGGCTTCGGCCGCCTGCACGATCTTGTCGCCGTGCTCGTCGGTGCCGGTGAGAAAGTACGTCTCCGCGCCCATCAATTGGTGGAAGCGGCTGAGGGCGTCCGCCACCGTGGTGGTGTAGGCGTGCCCCAGATGGGGCTTCGCGTTCACATAATAGATGGGCGTGGTGATATAGAAACGTTCCAAACCGAATCTCCTTGTCCCGAAAATGCGTTGCCCTCGGGAGTGACTATTTTCTGGGGGGCTTTCGTTTGCGCCGCCTGGGTCTGCGGACCCTTGTCCCGCCTTCGGCGTCGTCCCCGGCGGCCACCACGGGCCTGGACGGCTGCGTCGGCCTCGGCCCTCGTCCCGGCCGTACGCTGCTCTGCTCTGGATCATGGTCTTCCAGGACTGGAATCTCGGGCAGCGTATTGTCGTCGCCTTCGCGGCTCCCGGCAGCAGGATCACCGCCAGCCAAGCCGTCAGGCGCCTGTCCAGCCCCAGCCCCGCCGGGCCCGCCCGCTTGGTCCGCATCGGACCGAATCGGCCGTCGGCCACCACGTCGGCCCTGTGCGGCCTGGGCGCGGATTTCGGCCATGGCCTCTTCGCTGGGCGGCTTGTTAACTATTTCATTCCATTCGTCAATGGAAACTTCCCGTTCGTCAAAACTTTCCGTGAGTAACGTCACGGATTTCTTAAAGAAATTTGAACGAAGCACCTTGACGGAACCAATGGCCGTGGTGAACTTCTTGCCCACCCTCGGGCACATGCGATGAAACTCCTCATACCCCTTCTGCTCAAAGCTCAGGCAGCACAGCAGACGGCCGCAGATGCCCGAAATCTTGGTGGGATTGAGGAACAGATTCTGCTCCTTGGCCATCTTGATGGTCACGGGCACGAATTTGCGCATGAACCGGCGGCAACAACACATCTGGCCGCAGTTGCCGATGGCCCCCAGCATCTGGGTTTCGTGGCGCACTCCGATCTGACGCAACTCGATGCGGGTTCTGTATTCCCGCACCAGATCCTTGATCAGCTCGCGAAAATCGATACGCCCGGGAGCCGTGAAATAATAGACCATCTTGCTGCGGTCAAAAAAGACCTCCACATCCACCAGCTTCATGCCCAGCTTGAGCCGGGCAACGCTTTTGCGGCAGTACTGATAGGCATCCCGGGCCAGAACCTCGTTCTCGGCCACAGCTTCCAAATCCTTGTCGTTGGCCAGTCGATAGATGGCCTTGAGCGTCTCGCCGTCCGGGGTCTCGTTGTCCCTGGGAGCCTGCCGGGTGAGGATGACCTTGCCAAGGCCCATGCCCTGATCGGTCTTGACAATGACGTATTGCCCCTCACGGACCACGAAAGGCCCGGACCCGAAGTAGTACACCTGCCCGTAGTCATTGAATTTCACACCAAGTATCTGGCTCATGTGTCACTGTCCTGCAGTATGATGGACCCGGCCATGCCGGGGAGAAAGAGTCGCGCAAAGAGAACAGCATAGAGCAAAACGCCGCCGACTTCAAACACACAAACGCCCCGGAAGCCGGACAGGAGATGTCCGGCTTCAGGTGCCCCGCACGGCGCAAACGAAAGCGAGAACACAAGGAATGCTACAGCAACCCGAGGCTCTGAACCTCGGTCATGAGCTTATCCTCATCAATGGGCTTGACCAGATAGGCGGTGGCACCGCCAAGAAAGAAGGCGTCGTGAGTCTCCTTCTCGTCATCAAGCATGGTGGTGACGATGACTTTGGCCTCGTTGCGCGGAGCCACGCCACACTCCTGCTCAATGGCGCGGATTTCGCGCAGGGCCTGCTGCCCATCCAATTCGGGCATAAGCAGATCAAGACAAATGAGATCGTAAGGCTCCCCGGCCATGAGTCCACGCCGGAACGCCTCAATGGCCTCTTCGCCGTTCACCGCGATGTCGCAGCGGGCTACGGGACGAAGGATTTCGTGAATCATGTTCCTGCTGTAAAAGTCATCATCCACGATCAGCGCTCTCATCGTCTCCTCCTGCTTATCTATATTGACAACCGGCAACCACGAACACCCATCGCATTGTTTCGCTTAAAAAGCAACCATTCCGAGCCATTGTCCTTGGGACACCGGAATGTTCAAACAATGACATCCTCCCCTTCCCGCGCCATGTCAAAGGCAAGTCCACCCCACTCGCCGCATCCGCGCAGCCTTTCCAGAATGGTGTCCAGTTCATCGTCGCTCCGGGTGGTTTCATGATGGGTCAGACAGACCCGGCCGATGCCCGCGTCCCTGGCCAGGGCCAGGGTCCGCTCAAAGGTTGAGTGCCCCCAGCCGCGCCGATGCCGGTACTCGTCCTCGGTGTATTGCGCATCGGCCACCAGCACGTCCACGCCGCGCAAAAAGTCGAGAAGCGCGGCGTTGCGCTCGGCCACTATGCGGCCGTAGTCCTCATAGTCAGGGTCTCCCGGCGCGTATATATTGCCAAAGGGTTCATGGTCGCCGGTAAAAAACATGGTCTTCCCATCGCAGCGCACCTTGCAGCCGAAGTCTATGGCCGGATGGTTCATGAGCAGGGTGGAGACGGAGGCGAACCCGAGGTCCACGGTCTGGCGGTCCGCCAGGGTCCGGTACTCGATCTCCGCCCGCAGCTCGGCCACACGCACCGGGAAATGCGGATATTCCATCTGTTTGACAAGCGCTGCCTCAATGCCGGACATGGCCAGCGGATCGGGCGGGCCGTACAGGGTAATGGCATTGCCCTCGACAAACAGGGGCAGGAAAAAGGGCAACCCGTGAATGTGGTCCCAATGGGTGTGGCTGATGAAAATGTGATAGGAGGCAGCCCCTTGCCCCATCAGTTCAAGCCCCAGCGTCCTGATGCCGGTGCCTGCATCAAGGACGATCAGATCGTCGGCGTCGGAACGGACCTCGATGCAGGTCGTGTTGCCGCCGTAACGGACGGTATCCGGCCCCGGCGCGGGCACCGACCCCCTGGTACCGCGAAAGCGAAGGCGCATCAGTCCTCCTCCCCTAGCCGGATGAACACTCTCGCCTCCTCCACTTCCCCTTCAAGGGTAGGCAAACCGGCGATGAGGCCGTCGAGGTCAAACCCCAGTCGAGCCCGGACGGCTCCGGGCAACGGCTCGACAATACGGTCTCCGGCATATCCGAAATCAAGCCGCTTGACGATCTGGTCCGCGGCAAAAACGCAGTCAACCAGTTGGGAAGGCGGGCCTTGCCCGGGCGTGTGGTGCCGGGAGATGGCGTCGGTCAGTTCCGCAGGCAGATTCCACCGCGCAGCAAGCATGGCCCCCACATCGGCGTGGGTGGCTCCCAGCACGGCCTCCTCGGCACGATACAGGGGCATTCCCTCACGGGCCGCCAGGATTCCCGCGTCCTTGAACTCCCCGGCCATGTAAAGGGCCAGGACCACCTTGCCGATGTCATGCAGCAAGCCGGCCGCAAAGTAATCGGCCACTTCGTCGGATGGGACGCCGAGCATGGTCCCGAGCATCCGCGTGACCGTGGCCACGGACAAGGAATGGAGCCAGAAGGCGTCCATGTCCAGCCCGGCCGCCCCATTCCTGGGGATGGCCCCCACCGCGGCCAGCCCGAGGGCCACGTTCTTGAGGGTATTCAGGCCGAGGTAGACACTGGCGTGATTGATGGACGTGACCTCACGCGAGAGGCCGAAATAGGCGGAGTTGACCAATCGCAGTATCTTCAGGGTGAAGACCGGGTCCTTTTTGATGACCTCCACCAGACATTTCTGCGAACAGTTGATGTCCGAGGCGAGCTTGAGCACCTGATGCACGCTCTTGGGAAAGGCGGGCATCCTCTCCACGGCGTCCACGACATTGGTACGAAGATTCGGCATGTGTCCCACGATGATTGCTGGTGTCACGCCGTGCCCGGAAGCGATTCGCCGCACGGCGCGGGACTCACGTCATATCGCAGGATTGACCGATTTTGGCAAGTCCCGCCGCAGTCCGGGCTGGACAGTCAAACGCATTGGAATAATTCAAAAACCAACGATCAAGGCATCAGGGATAATGGGAATGGACAAAGAGGGAGCCATCGGACGCCCACATGGCCCGCACCAACCCGTGACTCGAGGTGGCGTACACAGGAACGCCAAGGGCCTCCACCACCTCGGGGTGCGGAAAATCAAAACGGTTCATGAACCCGTCGGAGCACAGGGCGACGCGGGCATCCACTGCCTGATAAAAGGCCGGGCTTAAGCTCGAGCGGCTGCCGTGGTGCGGCAGGACAAGCACCTGCGCCGAGAGATCAAAACCGGAATTGAGGACTGCCGCCGTGCCCGCACGTTCCATGTCGCCTGGCAGGATGGCCAGTCCCTGCCCCTCTGCCACGAGGCGCAGGACCAGGGACCGCTCGTTGCTTCCCCTGGGCCGGAATCCCCGGGCCGGATGCAGCACCTCGAAGCGTGTCCCGCCGCCCAGGTCCACCTCCTGCCCGGCCTCAAGGGCAAGCGGGGTCAGCCCGCCGACAGCCAAGGCAGCACGCATCTCCCGGCCCGATTCACCACCCGGGAGCATACCGTTGGTATGGAACACGCCCACCTCGAACCGGGAAAGAATGAAGGAAAGACCCCGGCTGTGGTCGTTGTCAGGGTGGCTCATGATCACACCGTCGAGTCGGGGAGGCCGGCCAAGGGTCAGATACGGGGCCACCACGGCCTCGCCCATGTCGAAAGAGCTCGAACCGCCCCCGCCGTCCGTCAGCCAGCGATGTCCGCCCGGAGTGGTGACGAGGGCCGCCTGCCCCAGGCCCACATCAATGAGTTCGAGGCGGACCACAGGGCGGGCATCCTCGGCCATGATCGCCGCATGGGGACCCACAAGCAGCAGAAACCCCAGCCCTGCCAACCATGTCAGGGCTGGAACAACACGACTGGCGGCCGCGACCCTCAGCGCAACCACCATGAGCAGGCCGAACCCGACCGTTTCCGGCCACAGGGGACGCAACACGGCGTACACTGGCGTCAGCCCTGCCCCGGCCGTGGCGTCGAGCAGGAAGAGCAGCAGATCCGTAATCTGGGCGGCCCCGCCAAGCAGAAGTCCTCCCAGGGAGGCAAGCGGCGGCGCGGCGGCCAGGAGCATTCCCAGGATGCCAAGGGGCATGACTGCAAATCCCAGCACAGGTATCCAGATCACATTGAGCAGTATATTGGGAGACAGTGTGCCGAAGTACCAGGACACGGCAGGCAGCAGGCTGATGGTGGCGCACAGACTGACGGCCAGAATACCCAGGGCAAATCCCCCAAGGGTCCGGGCCTTGGCCCTCCATGTTCCCTGACTCCGGCTTCCCGCACCGCCAGCGATCAGGTTTTTCAGACGCGGTCCGAATCGCGGATACATGAGCCCTATCCCGGCCACGGCCAGGGCCGACATCTGCAACCCGAGATCGAACACGGCAAGGGGTGTGACCGCGACAATGGCCGCCAGGGCGAAGAACAGGCCGTCCATGAGCACTCGTCCGCGGCCCTGGAGCAACAAGGCCCCCCAGAAGGCATACATGGTGGCCGCACGGATCAGAGACGACGACGGCTGGCCGAGCCAGGCGTAGCCGAGCACCAGGGGGGCGGCCAGAAGCACGGCCAGCTTCGGACGGGGGATGTGCAACAGCAGGGATGGCCGCACTCGCCCGGCAAGCCAGGCCAGCCCGAGACCCAGCGCGGCCACAAAGCCCACATGCAGCCCGGACAGGGCAAGGGTATGGGCCAGTCCGGCGGCCCGGACGGACCGGGCAGTAGGCTCGTCGATGCGCGAGCGGTCCCCGGTGACAAGCGCCAGGACCACGCCCCCGCCCGGCGAATCCGGCAGCCGCTCCGCCACCAATCCACGCAAGGCGGCCTTGACTGTCCCGGCCGTGCCGTCCGGCCGTCCGCTCCAGACCGGGGCCGACTTGCCGCTGACCCAGCCACGCCAGTGAACCCCCTGGCGCAACCAATACCACTCATAATCCCAACCGCCCGGATTTCCGAATCCCCGCGTCGGGACCACGCGCAGCACGGTTTCAACCCGCTGGCCCGGAACAGGCCGGTACGACGGATTGCGCCAGTTCCAGACAAGCCGCCCGGGGAACGCCGTCTCCCCCCGGTCGGTGAGGACGGTCATCTCACGCAGAATGATCCGCAGTCTGCGGCCCTCACGGGGCTCGGCCCGATCCACCACGCCCCGGACAAGCACTGGCTGCTTCGCCTCCATCCACTCCGGCGCGGGCAGCTGCGCGGGAGTTCGTACCAATGCGTACCCCAGCCCCAAAGCCGCGCACAGGAAAAGCGTCGGCAACGGCAGCCTGCCCACCCGCCCGCGCAGCAAGGCATCGGCCACGGCCACGGCGGCCAGGGCCAGCCCGCCCTCCAAGGGGGCTCGAGAGGCGAAGATGCCCGCGATCAAGGCAAGCAGACAGGTGTGCCAGGGCAAAAGTCCGCCCAGAAGCGGCGCGGAAGAAGGCGGACGGTCCCCGCTCACCTTGCAAGGCGCCCTGCGCCGAGCCGGGACACAGCGGCAGGGTCGGCACCAGTGCCAGTCGCCCCACTCATTGCGAGAGGCCCGTCTTGAGCATCAGCTTGAAAATGGTTTCCATGAACTTGCCCGAAACAACGTCGGGCAGGGAAAACAGAGGCAACCTTTCCTCCACCATGGTGCCGGTGTATGCGAACCATATCTCTCCCGAAATCTTGTCCAGGTTCGGCGTCAGCGTCTCGTTCCACAATTCGCCGTCCTCGCTCTCGTCAAGACCAAAGGCGCGGCATTGAAGCGGCCGGTACTCGAAGAGCAGACATTGCCCCCCCTTGAGCAGGGGGCACACCGCTCCGGCCTCGGAAAGACAGTATTCGAGACTCTCCTGCTCCCGCCCCAGATCAACGGCCACCAGCCGCTCGGCCCGAGCGGTCTCCACCGCCCGCTCGATGACCTCCAGCCGGTCCTCGCAGCACAGTTCAAGGTTGATGCGGTGACTCAGATGCACGGCCTCGGCCAGACTGAGCCGCACCGGGGTATGGCAACACTGGTCATGGTCGCGGCCGCAGGCCAGACCCGTCCGGCTGATCCCGGCCAGATCGTCCACCCTCCGCGCCAGTTCGTCGTAGTCGTTGAAAAAGGGTGAGAGATCCACCAGTCGCTTGAATTCAAGGCTCGGTTCTCGCACTGTCAACTGGCCGCTCTGCTTGCCGTAGCGGCGCACGGTGCGCCACTGCACAAAATTGGCGGGCTTGGACTTGAGTTTCCTCAAAGCCAGCCATGCCAGCCGATGTCCCAATCCCCGCCTGAGCAGATAGGCATTCAGCACCGTGCCGGTGCGGCCGATGCCGTGACGGCAGTGGATGAGCACCTTTTTGCCGAGATAAATGGCCTCGTCGAGCCATGCCAGGGCCTTTTCAAGCTCAAGGAGGTCCGGGGCCTCCTCGTCGGCCAGCGGCAGATAGCGAACCTCGAAACCTGCCTCCTTCTCGATGTCATGCAGATCGCAGAATTCCCCGCAAAGATTGAGAATGGCGTCCACTCCCTGATTGGCGATGGATTCAAGCTGCGCGTGACTCATGGGCGCGTTGCCCACGCCGAGGTGGTCCGTGACCCAGGTGATCTGATAAAGAGGCTTACGCCCGTGACTTGTCATCCTGCCTCTCCGAATCCTCAAGGAAACGCTGCACCTCTCGAACCACATCCTGTTCGGTCTCAAGACTCATATCCATGAGCCGCGTGACGGCCAGAAGAAACCCCAGCCGGGCCAGCAACCGCCGCGTTTCGTTCTCGTCGAGCCGGGCACACCCTGCGTCGAGCATATCGCCCCTGGCCTTGACCTCGAACCCGTAATGGCTCAACACCAGCTCAATGAACCGAAGGCGCAGCAGGCGCTGGTCGAAACCGGCTCCGCCGCCCTTGAAGCGGAAGTTGATGTAGTTTGCGCCGGGATCGTTGCCGCAAACAGAATCCACCACCGAGAAATGGTAGCCAAAACGGATCATCAGGTGCATGTAGTCGCCCGAGATGAGCCCGTAACTGGCCAGCAACTTGGAGTCGAAGCTGAATATTCCCGCCGACATGCGGTCGAACTCCTCCCAGTCCATGTGGGTAAGCGTATGGGCCCACTGCACCCGCGAATCCGACAGCCCGTACCATAGCGCCCACATGGGCCGACTCTTGATGTCGTGGGGCGTGACCAGCTCTCCCTGGGCCGCGTTGGCAAAGAGCCCCCCACCCAGGTCGAGCAGATACATGACCAGGGGCAGATGGGTTTTGAGCCGCCTGGCCGCGCCCATGCCACGCCCCTTCTTGTCCACCAGCGAAAACATCTCGCCCACGGCCTTCTCGTGGCAGAAGCGGATGATATCGTGCATGGAGCGGCAGCCCTCTGGAGAAAAATCGCTGGCCTGGGGGTCTGTCAGGTTGAGCTTGACCGTCAGGGGGATGACTTTGGCATATTGCCGGGTGACGCGCTCGGACACGGCCGCGTCCCTGTCGCCCAGGGCCACAAGATCCTCCACAAGACCATCGTAAACGGCCCCGGTGGTGCCATCCACGGTGACCACCCTCCCCGGTTCGAGCGTCACGTCCATGGAACCCACCAGTACGGGCACTCCTGTCTCGCGGGCCACGGAGGCGAAATGGCTGGCCCGGCTGCCGGTCTGGGCAATGACCGCGCTCATATGGCTGATGAAGGTCAGCAGTGAGGGTTTGAGGGTCGGGGTGATGACCACCGCGCCCTTGGGAATGCGGGCGATGGACTCGCCTGAGGACGCGTAATAGACGGCTCCGCTCCCAACCCCGGACGACGCCCGCTCAAGCCCCTTTGCAAGCGGCTCGACCGCCAGGGGCGGATGGTCGGCCACAAACTCTTCACGCTCGCGTTGCAGGGGTCGTGCCTGAAGAATGTACATCGCCCCGGTCACATCCTCGGCCCACTCAATGTCCTGCGGGCAGCCAAAGGCATCCTCAAGACGCATGATCAATCGCCCAAGCTCTGTCAGCGCTTCGGTCGAGGGCAACCCTCTCTCGTCAGGCGTGCAGTCTCCGCTGACGCGTGGCGTCTCCTCACGGGTGAGCACCGCCTTGCTCGGCGAGACACTGCCGTCAACCAACCCATCGCCCAGGCCGCGCACGCCATAGACGCCTATCTGGTCGCGGCCGCGGCAATCCGGGTCCAGTGAGTAGGCAACGCCCGCGTTTTCGGCTTCCACCATGGGAATGACCAGCACGGCCATGGCTGTTTCGGCGTCGGTCAGACCGTGGGAAATACGATAGGCCACGGCTCTGGGGCAATACTTGCCCGCCAGAACCCGCTTGTAGGCCTCAAGCACGTCGTTTGGCTGGATATTCAGTTCGCTGGCATACTGTCCGGCAAAGGATATCTCGCCGTCTTCGGCCAACGCGCTGGATCGCACTGCGATGAGATCGTCGCCGGAGATGATCTCGGACACGGCGAAACGGATGCCCCGGGCTATTTCCTCGGGAATCTCGGCCGCCAGGATCAACTCCTGCATCTCGGCAGTAAGCCGGGCCAGCATATCCCGATCGCCCACCACCATCTCCCGAAGGCGGCTCTCGATGTCGTCGCGCAGCCCGTTGAATTCGATGATATAGTGGAAGGCATTGGCCGTTACCACGAAGCCGGGGGGCACTGGGACGCCCGGCACCCGCATGACCCGGCCCAGATTGGCAGCCTTGCCCCCGGCCAGGCCCGGCAACGCGGCCGCATCCTCAAGGGAGAGAATGTAAGGCGGCCCCACTTCCGGCTGTTCCAACTCCAGGGCCATACGCACATAAAAATCAATCTTGCGGAAAAACTCCGGCAGATCCATGTAGCGGGTCGGGTTCATCTCCACAAGCTGGCCGGTCATGACCTTGACCGATTCGGAAAGGCGTGCGGCCAGCCAGTTGGCACGCTGTCTGTCGGCCAGCGTCTTGCCGTAAAACAACTCCTCGAGATCGGCCACCAGTTCGAGAGCCCTGGCATCATGCCTGAGCAGGGATTTGAACGCCTCATACTTGCGCCGAAGCAGAGTGCCCGGCGCAAAGACCTGATACGTCCAGTGCTTGAAGAGCTGTGTGACCTGCATGGCGCTCCTACTCCCCGATGACTTCCGCCACCTTGGTTTCAAGTTCGTCCTTGTTGATGGGTTTGACACAGTATTCCTGCGCCCCAAGCCGCAGCGCCTCGCGGGCGGTCTCCAACGTCGGATAGCCGGTGAGCATGATCGCCTTCATCTTCGGCCTGAGCTTTTTGAGTTCGTCCAGCACCTCAACGCCCGTCATCTTCTTCAGCTTGATGTCGAGGATGGCAAGCTCCACATCATTGGCCGCCGCATGACGCAGGGCGTCCTCCTCCTCGGTAAACACGCTTACGCTGTGGCCCTTGCGCTCCAGGATGCGCTTGACCAGCATCCCGGCGTCGGAAACGTCGTCCAGAACCATTATTTCAGCCATGGTTGATCTCCTTCATGTTATTATATGTCCTGGCCGACTTGCTCCGCGTCAGGGCCATCCGCCTTGACGGGCTCATCCTTGCCGTGGTCCAGGGGCAGATTGACCTCAAACACCGTGCCCGGCCCGCTTCGACGCCCTTGCGGCCAGGGGAAGTCAAACACCTCAGGCAACGGGCTTTGGGCCTGGATCTCGCCGTCATGGTCCTCGATGATGCCAAAGGACACGGACAGGCCGAGCCCGGTACCGCGCCCCACCGGCTTGGTGCTGTAAAAGGGGTCGAAAATCTTTTTGATCACATCCTCGGCGATGCCTTCGCCGCAATCGGCAACCCAGAGGGAGACTATGCCACGCGGGGTGTCCAACCGGGTGCGGATGACGATGACCCCACCGCCTGACATGGCGTCGCGTGCGTTGGTGAGCAGATTGATCCAGACCTGCTTGAGTTTTTCCGGGTCGCCGTAAATGATGGGAAAACGGTCATCAAGCTGGGTGACGATGTCCACATGGTCCAGCTCGAAGGTATGGCGAACCAGGGTAACGGCCTCCATGACCGAGTTGTTGAAACACATCTCCCGCTTGGAGGAGTGGGTCTGCCGGGAAAAACCAAGCAGATCGGCCACGATCTTCTTGCATACCTTGGCCTGCTTCTCGATCACCCCCAGATCCTGGTGGACCTGCGAGCCCGAAGGCACGTCCTCCTGAAGCAGCTGGGCATAACCCAGAATGATGCCCAGCGGAGTGTTGATTTCATGGGCCACGCCCCCGGCCATGAGCCCCAGGGATTCCATCTTCTGGGCCTGGATCAGTTGCTTTTCGTAGCCCTTGATGTCGGTGATGTCACGATCGGTGCGCAAGAGGCCGGTAATACGGCCGTCCTCGTCGTGCACCGGGATGCAGACCACGTGGAACCAGCGCTCCCCTGTCTCTTCCGCAACCACCACCTGGGTGTCCAGCCGCTCGCCGGACTGAAGGATTTCCCGGGCCGCCATGTGCCTGGCTTCAGCCGTCTGCTCGTCAAAGATGTCAAAATCCGTCCTACCCACGATCTGGTGCAGCTTGAGCCCCACGGACTCGGCGAAACTGCGGTTCCCTCCCTGGTAGCGCATCCGGGTATCCACCAGCGAGACGCGGTCCGGGGTCACGTCAAGGATCGTGCGCATCAGCCGCTGCTGCTCGCGCAGGTTGCGATCCGCACCGCGCAATTCATCAATATGCGTCTTGAGCGAAAGGGCCATGACATCAAAGGTCTCTGCCAGATCCTGCAGCTCGTCCCCGGCGGCCTGCTGATACACCTTGCACATCTGACAGGACTCTCGGGAGACCGCGAGCTCTTTCCCGTCTTTGCAGTCCGGGCACATGGTTCCGGCAATGTACCAGCAGCGGCGGCGACGCTCGCCAAAGGCCGGGCACGAGGAAAGATCACAATTGCGGATCTCCCAGCAGTGGGAGCCATCGGCCGGGTTCGACTGGGTGTCGAGGTTGCCCATGAGCATGGCCTCGGCATGTTCGCGCAGCACGCCGAGCCGGGCCGCCACACGGGAAGCGAACAGGGACCCCATGATGGTGGCCAGCAGGAGCGCCCCGGCAAAGAGTCCGGCCATGGTGGTGATCTGCCGGTTGACCGAGGCGTTGATGCGCGTCTTGGACAGCCCGAGACGCACGGTGCCCAGCCTCTCGTCCCCCACGGTCACGGCCGAGGCAAAATCGTAGATACGGGTCATGCCGTCGGCCAGAAGCTGGATATGCACCGTGGCGAGGTCCGGGACTTCGTTGGCCCGCAGCAGGTCCACCGGAAACCCGCCCTCAAAGGTGTGAGCCAGCACAAATCCGTGATTGTCCTGGACAAAGGCGTAAAGCATGTCGCCCACAGCCACCTGCTCCACCACCATGTTCTTCAGCCGCAGAAAGTCCCGGGCAAGCAGGGGGTCCACGGCGCGGGCCGAGAGGCTTTCTACCAGGGCCGTACCGCGCTTGCGGCTCTCCTCCAGCAGAATCTTGGCGGTCATGTTCCCCACCAGAGGCAAAAGCAGCGTGGCCATGGAGATGAGTATGGCCGAGATGCCCAGATTGAGCTTGGTGCGGAACTTAAGCCTTGAAAACAAACGCATGCGCCCGCCTACCTGCCGACCTTGTCGGCCAGCTCGCGGATGGGACCGTAATCCGCGTCGTGGGCCGGAATGATCCCGCTCATTCCGGCCACGCCGAGGATCTCGCGATGCTCGGGTATTGCCGGGTCAAGAGAGAACATGGCCTCGGCGATGGCCCCCACTGCGGCGGGGTCGAATCCGTCGCGGGCGGAATAGACCCACCCCGGATAGTTCCTGGTCTCCGCAAGGACGCGGATGTCGCTCAGGTCGATCATGCCCGCCACCACGTCCAGCGATCCCTTGCGGATGGTGCCGATATCGTAGGCCCCGGCCAGCACCGCCAGGATGACCTTCTCCTGTTTGCCCTGGGCAAACTCCACCTCGGAGAAATCCTCCAGCCGGATGCCATGATCGTAGAACAGTCCGAGGGGAAAGAGAAATCCCCCGGCCGACCCCGGGTCCACGGCGATGAGCCGCTTGCCCCGGCAATCAGCAATGGACTTGATGGTGGGGTTGTCGCTGCGGCAGATGATCTGTCCGCTGAAGGCGGGTGTGCCGCCGGGCTCGACTATCTTGGCAAAGGCCGTGGACCCGATCTCGGCCAGTTGGATGTAAATGAAGGGATTGGAATAGGATATGTCAATCTCGCCGCGCTGGACCATTTTCACATGCTCGTCAAAGGTATCGGGAAACACCTGATGCAGGGGCAGGCCGGTGGTCACGCGCAGATACTCAAGCAGGGCCCGATGGCGCTGAAAGGAGACCGTGCGCGAATACTGGGGCAGGTAGGCGTAGGTAATGGTTTTCTGCCGCTGCGGGGCAACGAGCCGCTCCCTCCGAGTGAGATCGACCTCCACCGCCGGCTCGCTGTCGCCGCATCCGGGGAGCATGAGCATGACCGCCATCAGAACAAAGGCCGAAAGACCCTTGGCCGCCCTTGTCATCATCTCGTCCGCCTCGCTTGTTCCATGGTCATGCGCCTCTGGCCCTGTGCACCGTCCCTGCCCATCCTACAACAAATCACTCCCAGGTCCAATCGCCATTACCCCTTGGCAACAGGCCGCTTGATCCGTAGTATTCCCAAAATCCGCGCCAGCCCCAAGGAGACATCATGCACAGCATCCACAAAATCCCCATCACCCCGCTGGCCCCGCTGGGCCTGCTCGCCTTTGTCGCGGCCGTGGCCGCGGCCGTGGCCTGGAGCTTTCGGTCCGGCCTGACCTGGACGGCCATCTGCCTCATAGCGGTTGTCGCCCCGCTGGCCCTGCTCTATTGGTACATGCTCTACGTCAACCCCCGGCGCGCCTCTGTCACCGTGGCCGAAGAGGGCATTCTGCTGGCCGCACCGCCCTTTGCCAGCGCGGTGATCCCCTGGGCCTCGGTACGGGAGACCTTGGAGGCCAACCTCCTCGACCCGGAATTCGCCATCGGCAAATCAAAGAAATTCATGCACTTCGCCGGATACCGTTCCGGTGTGGTCGAACTCGCCAATGGCCGCGAGGCGGTTATCGTGGCCAACCGGACAACTGTCCTGTGCGTCCGCACCGAGGAGCGCGATTACCTGCTCGGCCCCACTGACCTTGATGCGCTGGTCCGGGCCGTGGCCCAGGCCAGAAAATGAAACAAGACGGGCGGTCCCGAGCGGGACCGCCCGCCCTGCAAGCGAATCCTGGGCAGCCACCCTATGAATTTCCCGGCACCGGCCCGCCAGCGGCGGACTCATCCTCCTTTCTGACCAGATCCCCGTAGGACATGAGCACCTCACTGCCCTCGTTTTCCAGAACCTTACGCCTGATGGTCCTGAACACGGGCATCACCGGCTTGGCGCGGCAAAAAAAGACGCGGACGACGATATAGGCCGGGATGAAGAGAAAGGAAACGCCGACCTCGCCCAGATACGGGACCACGAAAGCCACCGAGCCGAACCGGAACGACAGCCAGCCGATGGCAAACGGCACCACCCAAAGCGACGAAGCAAACAGGGCGATGCGCGAAAAGAAATTTTTGCCAAAAGCGTCGTTGGCGATGGAGTTGCACGCCTTCCAGGCGGCCTTGTCCTTGGCCCCCAGAGCCTGGAGCGACAGATTGTGGTGACGGACCATATTCTGGTTGATGGCCGCGAAATGCTTTTTATTGAGGAAATACACCCCGGCCATGCACAGTTCACCGATGACGGTGGTCAGCAGGCAAAGCCAGAAAAGCCCCACGGCGAAACCCAGATACGGGTTTTCGCCGATGCGGAAGGCCCAGATGAGCCACGGATCGAGAAACTGATACACCGATAACCCGGTCATTGCATTTCCTTCTTTGTGGAGGCCGCCCTCGGGGGCGGCCTCCGTCTTTGTCAAAGCATCAAGCCGACCTAGAAGGGAGGCAGGATGCTGTAACCCAGGAACCCCTGAGAGGTGTAGCGGATACCCACGTAGAAGGCCAGGACGATGAAGATGCGCTTGAGCCAGACATCCGGGATGTACTTGGAGGTCTTGGGGCCGATAATGGAGCCGATGACAACGCCCACCAGCTCGACGCCGATGAGGCTCCACTCAATGGTGATGTTGCCAAGGAACATGTAGGAGGCGATGGAGTTGATCATGCCCACGAACACGGCCAGGGCAGAGGTTCCGGCCACCAGATACATGGGCAGCCCGGCCACGGAGGTCAGGAACGGCACGAGCAGGAAGCCGCCGCCAACACCCAGGAACGAGGCCAGGGCGGCGATGAAGAAGCCGCCGACCAGGGGGATGAGCGGGTTGAACTTGAACTCCACGCCGAAGAAGGTGAACTCGCAGGCAGAGGGGGTGAACTTCTGCACCTTGACGCCCATCTCGGCCATGTCCACCTTGCCACCGGCAGACTGCTCCTTGACGGCTTTCTGGAAGGCGTCGGCGGCCTTCTTGGCGGCCTGCTTGCTGGCCTGGCCCTTGGGGGTGGTCTCATAGAAGAGGTAGCAGCCCAGGAAGAGGACAAAGAGGCCGAAGTAGCCAAGGTACGCCTTCAGGCTGATCTTGCCCGCGGTGAGCCAGGGCACCAGCCAGGAACCGGCGATGGAACCGATGCCCAGGGCGATGGCCAGGGGCAGCACCAAACGACCGGCCTTCCAATAGTTGAAGGAAGAGAGAGCCGCCGAGCAACCGACCATCCACTGGTTGGACACGCGGATGGAGTCGGTGACCAGCTTGTTGAGCTTGGCACCCTTGCCAAAGGAACTGGCATAATCACCCAAACCAAAGATGGTGATGTGGCCGACACCGGCCATGATCCCGCCGAAGGCACCGACGGTGGAGAATATCCAGCCTACCCAGATCGCCCAGAGCAGGGCAATGATCAAGTTGATCTGCGGACCGCCGGGAATGCCAAGATACCCTGGCTCGCCCTGCGGGTTCGCCTCGGCGATGGCGTCGGCCAGGGCGTCGGCCCATGCGGGTTGGGCCATGAGGCACACGGCCAGCACAGCCAGCAACATGAGAGTTTTGTTGGAACGTAACACGGTTACCTCCTGATGATGTGTTGAACCCCAAAAATTTCCCCGTCGCCTGATGGCGGCGGGTTTGATCCTCGACACTATTCGGGCCGCACGAAACTTAAGGCCGATGCGGTGCAACCAGTGACGCAGGCGGGAGTTCCCCCTGCATCGACCCGATCCACACAGTAGTCGCACTTCATGATCTTGCCGGTCTGCCCATTGAAAACCGGCACATCCCAAGGACACGCCTCGATACACGACTGACACCCGTCACACAGGTCCATATTGACAAGCACAAGCCCGTCCTCGCGCTGGTACATGGCCCCGGTGGGACAGGCCGGCACACACTCCGGCTTCTTGCAGTGCATACAGGGCTGGTACTTGAGCTTGGCCGTGGGCTTGCCGTCCTTGTCAGCAATGGGTCCTTCGACAAAGAGCCTGTTCAAACTCAACCCGGTCGGCACCTTGTTCTTCACCTTGCAGTGAATCAGGCAGGCATCACAGGCGATGCACCTTTTCTTGTCAAACTTGATCCTGTAAATTGCCATATCCTCACCTCTGAATCAGCGTTAATCCGCGCAATTTCGACGATAGACTCCCCTTAGGGAATAAAATCGCCCCTGGTCAACGGGACCTGGGGTTGTGATTTTTTTCTCAATTCAACCCTTTTCACATCGTTGTGGTATTATATTTTTCGCCAATAGCTTGTGCGATGTTTCACATAGGGGTAGAGTGTTGCTCAAAGTCGAATACCGTTGCTAGCTTTCGCCATACGGTTGCAGGGTTATTGAAAGCATTGTCACCTTTCCGTGCCTCAGGAGGATACCATGGTTAAGGAATATGTCTACAGCATATGTGGTATGTGCTCGGTGCGCTGCCCCATTCAGGTCGAGGTGGTGGACGGCAGGGCCGAATACATTCAGGGCAACCCCCATGCCCCGGGCATTCAGGGCTCCCTGTGTCCTCGCGGCGCGGCGGGAACCGCGCTGACTTACGACAAAGAACGCCCGCAGCATCCCATGATCCGCGTGGGCGAACGCGGCGAAGGCAAATGGCGCAAGGCGTCCTGGGACGAGGCGTTGGACTATGTGGCTGACAGGCTTAAGGCCATCCAGGCCGAATACGGCAAGCAATCCGTGCTCTTCTCCGACCGGGGCGGCCCGTTTCGCGATTTCTACCGCGCCTTCCTGCGCGGCATCGGTACGCCCAACTACAACAACCACGACTCGGCCTGCGCCCGCAACGTCCAGAACGCCGCCCTCTCGGTCTTCGGCTTCGGCCGCAAGGATGTGGCTTATGACCTCAAGAACGCCAAGCATGTCGTCCTGCAGCAGCGCAACATCTTCGAGGCCGTCAATGTGGCCGAGGTCAACAACCTGCTCAACGGCATGGAAGCCGGGTGCAAGCTCTCGGTCATCGACATCCGGGCCAATGTGCCAGCCACCAAGGCGGACAACTTCTTCCTCATCCGTCCCGGAACGGACTACGCCTTCAACCTGGCGGTGATCAACGCCCTCATCGACGAGGAACTCTACGACAAGCAGTTCGTGGCCGACTGGATAAGCGACTTCGACGTTCTCAAGGACTTCGTGGCCGGATACACCCCCGAGTGGGCCGAGGACGAGACCGGCATCCCCGCCGCCTCGATCCGCGACCTGGCCCGCCAGCTCGCCGAGGCCGCGCCCTCGGTCATCTGGCATCCCGGCTGGATGACGGCCCGCTACAGCGACTCCTTCTACATGACCCGGACCATCTACATCATCAACGCCATGCTCGGAAGCATCGGGGCCAAAGGCGGAATGCCGCTCATGGTCAAGCCCGGCGATGTCGGAGCCAAGGGACTCAAGAGCTTCATGGACCTCTACCCCAAGCCCGAAGGCAAGCGCGTCGACGGAGTGGGATGGATGGAAGGACGCAAGCACTTCGATCAGGGACCTGGGCTGGTGAACCTTGCCTACGACGCCATCGCCACTGGCGAGCCCTATCCCATAAAGGCATACATAGCTCATCGGCACGACCCGCTCATGGCCTTCCCGGACAAGGACGACGTGGTCTCCATGTGGAAGAACCTCGACCTGCTGGTGGCCGTGACCTTCTCCTGGTCCGACACGGCCTGGTACGCCGACGTGGTGCTGCCCATCTCGCCCTATCTGGAGCGCGAGGACACCATCATGACCAAAAATGGCGCCAAGCCGAGCTTCATCATCCGCAAGCGGGCCATCGCACCGATTTACGACACCAAGGCCATCTGGGAGATCTACGCAGGGCTGGCCAAACGCATGGGCCTTGAGGCACTCGACTACGACAACATCGAGGACATCTGGAAATTCCAGCTTGACGGCACTGGCGTGAGCATAGAGGACTTCGACAAGACCGGCATCGTCTCTCTGGCCAAGGAGCCTCTGCTCAAGCCCGTCAAGGAAGGGACCTTCAAGACCCCGTCCGGCAAGATCCAGATCATCGACGCCAAGCTCGAGGGAGACGGCATGCCCTCGCTCCTGCCCTACGTCTCGCCCCAGCGGCCGCCCGCTGACCGCTTCCGCATCACCTTTGGCCGCTGCGCCCTGCACACGCAGGGGCACACGGTCAACAACGCCCTGCTCTTCGAGCGCATGCCGGAGAACACCCTGTGGATTCACACCGACAAGGCCAAGGCCCTGGGTATCGCCACCGACGACCACGTCACCGTGAGCAACAACGGCTACTCGTCTAAAATCCGGGCCTTTGTCACCGACTTCATCCACCCCGAGGCGGTGTTCATGATCCATGGATTCGGACACACCCTGCCCTGCGAATCCCGCGCTCTGGGCAAGGGCGCGGCCGACAATCTGCTCATGCCCAAAGGCATCAGACGCTACGACAAGTCCGGCGGCGCGATCTCCATGCAGGAACACTTCGTGCAAGTCGCCAAGGCACAATAAACTCCATCCCCACACCCCAAGACGAAAGTGGCCGACATCCCCCCGATGTCGGCCACTTTCACTTGTCGGAAAGAAGGGAATGCCCCTGCTCACTTTTCCGAACAGACTGTATGGTCAGCCAAGCTCCTCGACCTTTTGCGCACGAAGGAAGCAGGGAAGAGCGACCTAGAACGACGCTTCCTCGACCGGCCCCGCCCTCCCGGCCGAAAGTCCTGGCCCAAGATAGCTTTTCTTCCCGCACATGATTCATTTCAGAGCTTAAGCTAAGTACGCACCTAGACTTTAACAATGATATTGACTTTCATTTTCTAACAACTATATGAGTAAGCGGACTCTAATTCACAGTCCGACGGAGCCATATCATGAAGAACGTGCGCCGAACTCAAGCCCCGACACAAGATCTTCAAGTTTTGAAAGTTTCCGCCAAAACAGGCATATCGGGCTCCCAATTCATCCAATCATGCTTGTTACGCCCAGGTCTGACACTGGCAATATCCACCCCTGCTCCCAAAAGCCCGCTCCAGGCATCGTTTGATATAGACGATGCCCCCATACAATTCGGCTTTACGTATGCAGGAAAAAGCAGATGCGCCTATTCCGGCGGCAGCCTGCGCAACTCAGCTCATGAGATGCACCAAGGTTCCAACGCAATCTTTCATCTGCCGAAAACAAAAGGAACAATCAAGCAACCCCCCTTCAACCCAGCCTGCACCATAGGCATTACGGCTTCGCCAGAGTTTTTGTACGACTATTTGGCAGACGAACTGGGGCGCCTTCCTGATAAATTCTTAAGGGTCTTGGAAGGCGGTAAAGGTACGCCCTTGGCGTGGTTCGGAGCATGTCACCCCGCCAAGAACGCCCTGCTGGGCCAGATCCTGCATTGCCCCTACAGGGATGGCCTTCGCAAATTATTCCTCGAGAGCAAGGTGTTGGAACTGCTCGCAATACAAATCAACGACTACATCAAGGCCCACACCTGCCAATGCCCCGCGAAACTGGCGCTCTGCCCGTCGGATGTGGAACGCATTCGCCACGCCCGGGATATTCTGGTCAGCGACCTTGAAAACCCGCCGAACATTCCCGAACTGGCAGCACTGGTCGGTGTGAATGAAAAAAAACTCAAGATCGGGTTCAGGCAGGTCTTTGAGACATCTATCTTCGGCTACTTCCGGGAATACAGGATGCAAAAGGCTCACGAGTTCCTGCAACAGGGCAATGCCAATGTCACGGAAACAGCATATGCGGTTGGCTACCAAAGCTTGAGCCACTTCAGTCACGCCTTCAGGGAACGATTCGGAATTCTGCCCAAGGCGTTCCTGACCAGCCAACGCCACCTGCGACATTCAAAGTAAAAAGTCCCGCCACAGGCATTTTTTGCCCGGCCCGGAATAGTCGCCTCTACTCCGTCTGTGTATTGAATGTGAAAATCAAACTCACTTCACCGACTTACATTAAAATGCACAGGCGGGAACACCATGCACTTGCTCAAACCAATCGGCATCCTGTTGTCACTCACTCTCATTTTAACGACCCAAGCGCTTGCAACTGAGGGGAATCCCCAAAACGATAATCGCGAGGAGATCACCCTTGAAGCGGTTACCGTCACTGCCACAAAGCGTGAAGGGTCGGTCAAAGACTTTCCCGGAAACATCACTGTGATGGACGAGATGTTCATGGAGACTCGCGGAGTCAACAAGCTGGGAGACCTGGTCCGCTTCGCGCCGAACATCTACGTCAAGGACACCAGTTCGGGAGGTTCCATCGTTTGCCGCGGCATCTCCACCATTGATACGTCGCTGTTCAGCCCCATGGGCCTGTACATTGATGATGTGGCCTACCCTCTTGGCTACATGGTCAACCAGGATCTTTTCGACCTTGAGCGAGTCGAGATTCTGCGCGGCCCCCAGGGGACACTCTATGGCCGCAACAGCGAGTCCGGGGTGATCAACATCGTGATCAAGGAGCCGGACAACGAACATCGCAATAAAGTGCTTTTTGAGGCAAGCAACTTTCATACGGTCCGCCTGGGCAGCAGCTTTAGCGGACCCATCGTTGAGGACACGCTCTTTTATGGCCTTTCTCTCCAAGGCTATACCACCTACGGATACTACGAAAACACCTATACGAACGACGACGATGTCGCCGGGGAAAAGTCTCTGACCGGCCGCGGCACTCTGCGCTGGACACCCAACAGCGACCTGGAAGTCTCCCTGAACCTTGACGGCGCAAAGCGCAACCTCGGCATCAGCGCCCTGCGCTACGACGAAGGCCCCAACAAGACTGGCCGACACGAGGTCAGCGTCAATGAAGCGGACAGGGCCTACGAAACGGAACTGGGGCAGTCCGCACGGGTCAAGCATAGCTGGCAGTCCATGGAGTTGACCTCCATAACAAGCCACCGGACCTTTGATCGGGACCACCTCTTTGACAACGACAGGACTTCCGTGGCCTTGGGTTACTCCGAGCTGGACGTGGACATGGAGAGCTGGAGCCAGGAATTCCGGCTGGCATCAAAGGACATGGACGCATTGTCGTGGTTGCTCGGAGCTTATGGGCGCTATGAGACAATTGATGCGGGCATAGACTTCACCCACGTCAACCCGCTTCTGGCTTCCACACGCAAAGGGGACAGCAAAGACTTCGGGTATGCTGGTTTTGGTCAGACGACCTATGAAATAGTCAGCGGCCTGCGGCTTACGGGCGGCCTGCGGCTGGATGTCTCCGAAAACAGCGGCAAACAGACCTATACGCCCAACACCGGCCCGGTGTCCTACAAAGGAAACGTGAATGATACGCAATGGCTGCCCATGGCCTCGCTGTCATACGACTTCACCTCCCATGTCACTGGGTACACCACATATTCCCAGGGATTTCTGGCAGGAGGTTTCAATTTCTTCTCCGCCACAAGCGAAGACTCCTTTGCCTACAAAGCCGAGCGTTCCACCAACTACGAGGCAGGCATCAAGACCAACTGGATCGATAACACTCTGCTCCTCAATGCAACGGTCTTTTATATTAACACTTCAGACAAGCAGGTGCGGGAAGAAGTACCCGGCGCAGGCACGGGCGCATGGAAATTCACCAACGCGGCAGAAGCGCACACGCAGGGAGTCGAACTGGAAGCCAAGTACAACCCCATCCCGGAAATCCAACTAATCGCCGGGCTGGGTTATGCGGATTCCAAGGTCGATGACTGGAAAACCACGGTGGGCGGCACCGCGGTGGACTACAGCGGCAACAAGCTGCCCTGGGCTCCGAAATACACCTACAACCTCGGGGTGGCCTACACTCACCAGAGCGGATTCTTTGCCCTGGCCGACCTGTTAGGCACCGGAGAGCAATATTTTGATGCCGCCAACGAACTCAAGGACAATGGATACCGGATCGTGAACCTTCGCCTGGGCTATCAGAGCGAGGATGTCGAATGGTCCCTGTGGTGCAACAACCTGTTCGACGAGGGCTACGCAGTCAAAAAAGTCAATAGCGCCGCAGGTCTCGCAATGGTGGAAGACGGAGCACCCAGAACGTATGGATTGACCTTCAACTGGAGATTTTAAGGAAATGATGCTTCCGCAACAAGCGCCGAACCAACTTACCGATCCGGGCATCGTGTTCGAACTGATGATCGGCCCCATACGCATGGCCGTACTGGATACTGCGCTGAAAATGGAAATGGCCGATATTCTGGCCCAGAAACAGGACCTGGAATCCATCTCCCAGGCCCTGGACGTGAAAAGCGATACAACCAACCTGGCCTATTTTCTCGATGCCCTGGTCTCCATGGGCTTTGCTGCAAAGCAAAATGGACAGTATGGCAACACCCCCTTTGCGGAATCCTATCTGCGAAAGCAAAGCCCCTCCTATCTGGGCGGGCTGGTTCAAAACCTCTCGCGCATGCAGCATCGCAATCTCGGGCGCATCCCGGAGCTGATCCGCCAGGGGCCTCCCGAGGTGAACAAACGGGACCAACTGCATGAAGAAGAGTTGTGGAAACAGTCGGTGCGACATCTGGCCAGCTACCAGAAAGCGGGCATGGCTGATCGTGTGGCCGCCTTGGTGGCCTCGCTCCCGGAATTCCCCAGCATGAAACGCATGCTGGACCTCGGCTGCGGTCCGGGCATCATGTGCATGACAACCGTTTCGCGGCATTCTTCTCTGGAAGGAGTCCTGTGCGATCTGCCCTCTGTCTTGGAGGTGGCCCGCGAAGAGATAGCGGCGGCAGGTCTGGAATCCCGCGTCAGCACCATAGACGGCGATTACAACGATGTGGACTTCGGCAATGGTTACGACCTGATATGGGCCAGCCACACTCTGTATTACGCCAGAGACCTGGATGCCCTGTTCGCTCGACTGTACGAGGCGCTCAATCCGGGCGGTGTCTTCATCAGTTTTCACGAAGGACTGACCAATGAACGCACCCAGCCTTCGGGCGTGGTGCTTTCACGCCTCTCACTGGCCCTGGAGGGTCAGGATGTCTCTTTTGAGCAGGGAGAGATCGCATCCCATCTTCCCGGTGCGGGGTTCTCGCTGGTGGAAACCCGGTCCCTGATGTTGCCCATGGGGTCCATGGAACTGACCATCGCCCGCAAACGAGGCTGACATGAAAACCGCCTTTCTCTCTCTCCTGTTCCTTGGCCTTGCCTGCACGGCAGCGGCGAAAACGCCGACTGTCCTGCGCATATCCGGGCCACCCATAACAGAAAGCATCCCCCTGATGATGATGGAGGGCAAGGACCAGCCATGGGAGCAGGACTTCGAGGCCCGCTTCATCCCCTGGAATTCGCCGGACATGCTTCGGGCCATGGTGGCCGGGCAGCAGGTGGACGCGGCCATCGTGACCACGGCTGCCGCCAGCACCCTGAAGAGCAAGGGCGTCAAGTGCAAGCTGACGCTTCTGCATGAATCCCCGGTGTGGATCGTCTCCACACAGCCCGGATCGGACAGGCTGGAAGACCTCGAAGGCACGCTCTTGTTTCCATTCGGCCCCGGGGAAATGCCGGAATTGTTCTACAGGGCAATCTTGGGAGAAAAAAAGGTCAACCTCGTGACACGGCATACGGGAGGCGTGCTGGAAGCGGTCAACCTGCTTCTGGTCGGAAAAGGCGATCACGCCATGCTCAGCGAACCAACCGCATCCATAGCGATGCTCAGGGCAAAAGCGCTGCAGAGCGAGGGCGCCCCCCTGCTGGTGAAACGAATCGACATGCGGCGCGCCTGGGAGAGCTCCTTTCCGGGGCACAGGCTGGTGGCCAGCGGCATCGCGTTTTTCGGCCCAAAGGCAGACGACACTGAACAGATGCGTGCTTTCAACCGTGCCTATGCACTCGCCTGTGAGTGGGTGCGGCAGCATCCAAAAGAAACCAGGCAGTTGGTCGAGAGAAAATTCCCGGCCCTGGCCGCACAGTTGCAGCAGGGTGAAATAACCGATTTCGAATTCCGCATCATGAGCGGAGAAAAGGCTCAGGAAGACGCCATGTTCTTCCTGTGCAGAATCAGAGAGATATCCCCGGCGGCCATAGGCGGCGCCTTGCCGGGGTCGGACTTGTTCGAGGTTGCACAATGAGCGGCCGCTCCATAGGCAAACTGCCGCCATTGGGCTTTCATCTTTTCGGGGTGGTACTCCTGATCTTCGGCTGGGACATGCTGGCACGGAATTTTTCCGGTCTGGTAGTGGCAAGCCCGGGCGCAACCATGGAAGCGCTCTTCGGACTTTTTGAGAACAAGCTATTTCTGGACCTGCACTTGAAACCCACACTGGAGCGCATCGGCCTGGCTCTTTTTTTTGGCATAGGCAGCGGCGCCCTGCTGGGTATCCTGGCGGGCTTCATCGAACCTTTCAGATTCATGCTGGCCCCTGCCCGCTGGATTCTCACAAGCATACCCGGCGTGGTTCTTGTTGTGGTTTTCATGCTCTGGTTCGGTGTAGGGACCACCATGGTCGTGTGCATTACGGCCACCATGATGGCCCCCATCGTCTATGTGAACGTGGCGGACGGAATGATGGCCGTGGACCGCAATCTGCTGGAGATGGCCAAGGTCTACAAGTTCCCTCTGCATATGCGGCTTGTACGCATATACGCCATGGCCCTTGCCGGGCCGTTTCTCTCCGGGACGGTCCTCGCCACGGGCTACTGCATCCGGCTCGTCGTCTTGGCGGAGATGCTCGGGGCCAATGAGGGCATCGGCCACGCCCTGGCCATTTCCCGATCCAATCTGCAGACCGCCGAGCTGTACGCCCTGACCCTGCTCAGCATGCTCATCGTCGGCGGGGTCGAGCTGGCCCTGCTGCGACCAGCCACCAAGGCAATCCAGAGGAAACGGGCATGAGCACCATCATCACTCTTGAAAACATCCATAAAAGTTTCGGCAACCGCCCGGTCATCGCCGGATTCAACCTGACCGTGAAGCAAGGAGAGGCCATAGGCATGCTCGGCCCCAGCGGCATCGGCAAGTCCACCATCCTGCGCATGATCGCCGGTTTGGAAATGCCGGACATGGGGCACATCACCGTCAACTCGACGCATATCGGCTACGTGTTTCAGGAATCACGTCTGCTGCCATGGGATACGACCCTGAACAACGTGCTCCTGCCGCTTTGTGCGCAGGGCATGAACAAGACCGCAGCCAGGAAGCGCGCACAGCATTATTTACAGCGCATGGAACTGGCCGAATTCGAAAACGCATACCCCCACCAACTCTCCGGGGGCATGCGCCAGAGGGTTGCACTGGCCCGGGCCTTTGCCATATCGCCGGACATTCTCCTGCTGGACGAACCGTTCACCGGGCTGGACAAACCCCTCAAGGACAACATGCGCCAACTGCTGGAGGCCGGCCTTGAGAACACCTCGACCGCAGTCATCCATGTGACTCACGATCCGTCGGAACTTCTGGGCCGGACACACCGCACCGTCCACCTGGAACAACAGGGGCAAGATCGGCAGATCAGGACAAACAGCACACAACCCCGGCAGCGTCTACGAGGCGAGGACTTGCCATTATCAACATACGACTGGTGAGATATCGGTGCCTGGGAGAATGCCACATAATGAAAAACTTACTGTTTGATGGTGAGCGAAACAGCGCCTGTGCCGGACGCCGCGTCTTCCTTCGGAGAAACGGCTCGGCGCCACAGGCGACGGGCGGCATCATGAAAGTCTTCGATAATCATGTAGAGAGACGGCACCAGCACCAGGGTGATCACGGTGGCGAAGACAATACCAAAACCGAGTGAAATGGCCATGGGAACAAGAAACGATGCCTGCGAGGAGGTTTCCAGAATCATGGGGGCCAGGCCGCCAAAGGTGGTAAGGGTGGTCAACATGACGGGCCTGAAGCGGGAGGTTCCGGCGTCAAGCACGGCATCATGAGCGCAGCGGCCCTGACGGCGTTGATCGTTGGCATGACTGATAAGCACCAGGGAGTCGTTGACCACCACCCCCGAGAGGGCGACGATGCCAAGAAGGCTGTTCAGGCTGATGGGGCATCCCATGAGCATGTGACCGAGGATGGCACCCACCGCGCCAAAGGGGATGCAGATCATGATGACCACCGGCTGGGTGTAGCTCTTGAAGGGGATGGCAAGCAGGGCATAGACGGCGAGCATGGCCAGCATCAGGCCGGACATGAGGCTCGCCGTCCCCTCGCTCATGTCCTGCTGGTGTCCGTCCAGGGCGTAAGTCAGTCCGGGGTAGGCCGCCTTGAGCGCAGGCATGGTCTCGGCCAGGATTTCCGCCAGGACCTTGTTGCTGTCCTCCCGCGGAGTGATGTCCGCCGAAACGGTCAGCGCCCGACGGCCGTTGACGTGCTTGATGGAGGTATAGGCACGGCCTCGCTTGATGTCGACCACCTCGCGAAGGGGCACTTCGGTCCCGCCCGGCGTACGGACCATGAACTCCTCCAGATCGAACTCGGAGACCCTCTCGGCCTCGGGTCTGCGTACCACCACCTTGATCTCGTTGCGCCCCCGCTGTTGCCGGAGCACCTCGGTGCCGTAATAGGCGGCCCGCACCTGGGAGGCAACCTCCTGAGCGGTCAACCCCAGGCTCTGCCCCTCTGGCCTGATGGTGAAGTCGAGCTGCTGCTTGCCGGGCGAATACCCGGAATCAATGTCCTTGGCGTTGGGAAAGTAGCTCAGGGCCTCGGCCAGTTGGTCGGCTGCGGCCTCAAGAGTGGTCACATCGCTATGACTCAGTTGCAGTTCAAGAGAACTGCCTGCCCCAGGGCCGCCGCGGTCCGACTCGAAGGTGATGGACTGCAGGCCGGGGATCATCCCGCTCTCCTTGCGCCATCTGTTCACGAATTCGTCGGTGGTGATGGGCCGCTCGTCAGCTCCGGTCAGGTATATCTGCGCCTTGACCACATGGCTGCCTGAGAAATCGCGCCCCTCGCCGCCGATTTTGGAGAAACTCCCCCTGGCCAGCGCCTCCCCGCCATTTTCGGCGATGACCTTGTCCGCAGCTTGCAAAAGCCTGTCACGCACGGCCACAGAGCTATCCACGGCCGCGCCGTAAGGCAGCTCGGCCGTAACATGGGCATAGTCCGAATCGGCCTTGGGCATCAGCGTCACCCCGATACGACCGCTGGCCACATAGGCTCCGCACAACAGCAACAGGGCGGCTCCGGAAGCAATGGTCGCGTAACGCCAGGTCACACACCAATCCAGCAGAGGGCGGTAGACCTTCTGGATGAAGGAGAGCAGTCCGGCGCTGATGCGTTGCTGCCGCATGGCCACCCAGGCCATGGGTCGCGAGTGTCGCCCTGTTCCCATATGCCCCAGGTGGGCTGGCAGTATGAACAGGCTCTCAATGAGCGAAACCGCGAACACCGCGATAACCACCACCGGGATGCAGTACATGATCTTGCCCATGGTTCCGGGGATAAAGAGCAGGGGCATGAAAGCCACAATGTTGGTCAGCACGCTGAAGATCACGGGCATGGCGATGCCTCTGACTCCCTCGATGGCGGCCTTGAGCGGGGGCATGCCCTGCTGACGCATGGTATGGACGTTCTCCCCGACCACAATGGCGTCGTCCACCACGATACCAAGGGCGATGAGAAAGGCGAACATGCTGATCATGTTCACGCTGACGCCGAGGGTGGAGAGAATGAGGAACGAACCGAGGAAAGAGATGGGAATACCCATGGCCACCCAGAAGGCAAGCCTGGGCTCAAGAAACAGGGCAAGGAGAACGAAGACCAGGGCCAGCCCCAGGTAGCCGTTATTCAAAAGAAGATCCATGCGCTGACTAAAGACCTCGGAATTGTCGTCGAGCACGGCCACGGAAACCCCTCGGGGCAGGGTCTGACGAAACGCTTCAAGCCGCTCTCGGGCCGCTTCTGAAACCGTGATCGGGGTCTGGTCCCCCACCCGGTAAACATCGACTCGCACGGCGGTCATGCCATTGAATGCGGTAATAATATCCGTATCTTCGAATCCTTCGGTGACGGTGGCGATATCCTCAAGCAACATCCTCGTTCCGTCGCTGCCCGTAAGCACCGGGGTCTGGGCGAAGTCGCGTGCGTAGTCACGCCGCTCCTTCATCCTGACAAGAATCTCTCCGGATTCGGTCTTGACCCCTCCGCCGGGCATATCCACCGATGCCTCGCGCAACCTTTCGGCCACATCGCCCAACGTCAGCCCATGCGCCCGCAGCCTGGCCTGGGGCACCTCCACCGTGATCTGCAGATTGCTGACCTCCGACAACTCGGCCTGGGTAATGCGATAGTCGCTGATCAGTTCATCGCGCAGTTGATCGGCCATTTCCCGAAGCACCAGTTGGTCCTGATGCCCGTAGACCATGATCGAGAGAACGCTGTGCTTTCGCGACGACGCGGCGATGACCGGGTCCTCGGCCTCGGCGGGAAAGGACGAAACACGGTCCACCTCGCTCTTCACGTCCTGAGTGAGGCTGTGCAGATTCGCCCCCTCAAGCGCCTTGACGATGACCTGCGACGACCCTTCGCTCGAAGTGGACGTAACTTCCTTGACGCCGTTGATTCCCTGCACGGCCTGCTCAATGGCCAGAGTAACCCCCTGCTCCACCTCCTCCGGGCTCGCGCCAGGGTAGGACACGGAGATGGAGACCTGATCCTCGCTGAATTCAGGAAAAACCTCCTGCCTGATCTGCAGGGCGAGAATCAGGCCTCCCGCCAGCAGAACCATCATGAGCAGATTGGCGGCAACGGAGTTTCCCGCCATCCAGGCCAGAGGCCCGCCGTCGCGGAATTTCCGGCTACTCATGCGCCTCACCCTCTTCCGATTGCGTGTTCATGGATTCTGTGCCTCCGGTAGCACCCGAGCGAGAAAGAACACCGGCAGCACTCAACGCCATACCCTGAACTGGCGCGGAAAGGCTTGACAGGACCAGTTGCTCGCCCTCCTCAAGCCCCTGGGTCAGAATGACCGACTGGGTGTCGCGCCAGGCCGGTATCACGGTGCGGATGTCCAAGGTACCGTCTTCGGACACCACCCATATCCGCCCGTTGTCTCTAAAGGCGGACCTGGGGATGGCGATGCCGCCGTCGACCCTGCCGCCGTCCACCAGCACAGTGACATAGGAACCGAGCAGCAGCGGGTGAACGCCCGGCTCCCCAGTCAGGTTGAGCGGATCAGGAATGGAGATGAGAATGCGGGCCATGCGCCCCTCGTCCTCCAGGGCCGGAAGCAGCCGGATGACACGCCCCTCCCGCCGCGTTCGACCATCGGCGTTGATGATGGTGGCCGCAGAGCCCGGCTTGTCGCCATTTGGCAGCGTTATCCAGCCGAGCCTGTCCACCGGGATCGATGCCTGGACCCAGAATTCGTCGGTGCAGACAAGGGTGGCGAGAGCGTCCTGGGCGCTGACCATGGCCCCTGCGTCCACGGATTTGTCCTTGACCACGGCCGCAAACGGGGCAGTGATCACAGTCCGCTCCAAATCCAGCCGTGCCTGATCGAGCTTGGCCCTGGCCGCTTCCAGATCGGCTACGGCCTTTTCCAGATGCGGCTTGCGCAACGCGAGTTCGGCTTCCTCCTCGGTGCCGCCAGACGACTCCCGAAGCAGATCCCACTCGCGCCCGGCAACATTCTGATAACCTTGCTCCACCTTGAGATTGTATTCCGCCTCCGTCACTTCGGCCTTGATCTCGCGCAGCGTCAGTTCATAGTCCTTGACATCAATGCGCAATATTACCTCGCCTTTGGCGAACATGCCTCCGGGAACATAGGCATCGCTCGCGGACACGACCTCCCCCGCCACACGGGATTTCAGGTTGATCTCGCGAGCGGCCATGACCGTGCCCATCACGGAAACCGTGACTTGTTGGGAGCTTTTTTCAAAAACGTCGACAGACACGGCCGGGGCGGCCGGGGCGGGCGGCGCCTTGGCGGCGCGTGGCGATGTGGCTATCAGGGAAAAAGCTGCGGCCACAGCCAGGACGACGATGACTACGGGAATAACCGCCTTGAGGCGGAACCATTGTTTGGTTCGTGACAATTCGACATTCATGGCGCTATCCGTTGTGTTGATGTTGGTCGTTCGGGGCGGCGCCGGATTGCACGGCATCCTCTTCCCCGTCGGGGGCCGACGGCACGAGGTCATTGACCCAGGAGCCGCCCAGAGCGCGGTGCAGGGCCGCCCGATAAAGCAGCAGATCGGCCGCATCGCCTACGGCAGACACCTCCAGCTCCTGCACGGTGAAAAGCGCGGTGAGCACAGGCAGGTAATCGTCCAGCCCCTGCCTGTAGCGCGACAGGGCCTCGCTCAGATTGACGCGGGCGGCCAGGACCTGTGCCTGACGGGCCTTGATATACCGCCGCTGCCACTTTTCCTGGGCCAGAGCATCTTCCACTTCCTTGAGGGCGGTCAGCACGGTAGCCTTGTAGTCGGCCAGCCGCTCGTCCACCACGCCGCGAGCCTTCTCGACCTCGGCGGCACGGGAACCGCCGTCAAAGATCGGCCCCACCACCGAGGCGGCCAAGGAAAACATCCAATTGTTAAAAAGGGTGGCAAGCTGTGCCCCGGAATACGCCGCATCACCGCCAAGGGTAAGGGCGGGCAGACGGTCAGCCCGGGCTGCGGCCACCGTCCAGTCGGCCGACTGCAGGGCAAGCCCTGACGAGCGGATATCGGGCCGGTTGGCCAAAAGATCGACGGGCAGCCCCAGCCCCGGCAGCGACGCAGGCTCCGGGAGCGGCTCGTCCGCCACCATGACCGTCCCGACGGGTCGGCCAAGCAGCAGGGCCAACTCGTGCAGCAACAACTGTTCCTCGGATTCGACAAGAGGCAATTCCGCCTTGACACGCTCGACGTTTTCCCGCTGCTGATACACATCCAAAGCGGTTGCCAGGGAGTTTCTGAACCGAAGCTCGATGAGTTCAAGGTATGTCCGGTTGGCGGTTATCTGCGAGTGCAGTATCTGTTTCTTCTGCCGTTGGGCCTGGATACGCACCCATTTGGTCACGATTTCCGCGGCCACGGTCATGGCCACGGTGTTCAGATCCTCGCGGCTGGCCGCGCTGTCGAGTTCTCCAGCCCTGGACACGGCCTGCACACGGCCCCAGAAATCCACCTCATATCCGGCACTCAAGCCGACGGAGTGGGTTTCGCTGGTGGTCTCGCTCCTGGCGTTCCCACTGCTTCTCGTGTGGGCGTAGTCCGCCGCGCCTGTCAGAACGGGATAGGCATCCGCCCCTGACTGCACCGCCGAGGCCCGCGCCTGACGCAGCCGCCCCCAGGCCGCGCCAATGTCGAGGTTTGCGGACAGTCCCTCTTCCACCAGTGCGTCAAGCTCCTCGCTGCCAAACTCCCGCCACCATCGATCCGTGGCCCTGGGTTCTTCGGAGTACAGGGTGTAGGCAGGCGGAAGCGATAACTCCATGCCGTCACGCGGATCGGGCTGAAACGGTGTGCACCCAGCCACCAGGAGCGCGGCCACCAGGGATGCCGCCACGCTGAAGAACAAATGCGCCTGGGTCGATGGGGATATGGATGAAACGTGATGCAAGAGGTTGTCTCCGGTCGTATTTTTTGGGTCCCCCCTGTCTAGGCGCACAATGTTGGCAGAGTTTTTCCACCATGATAAAAAATGTAAATGTGTGTAAAAGAACAACCATCCCCCTTTCCTGTTCAGGCCACCAAGGCTATGGGGCTAGCATGAACGACAACGGCGACATTCTCATCATCGACGACGACGAAAAGCTGCGTGCGCTTCTGACCGAATATCTGGAGGGGTACGGCTTTGGAGTACGCACCCTGCCTTCGGGCGATGGAGCGGTG
This sequence comes from Pseudodesulfovibrio alkaliphilus, assembly GCF_009729555.1. Classification (NCBI taxonomy): domain Bacteria; kingdom Pseudomonadati; phylum Thermodesulfobacteriota; class Desulfovibrionia; order Desulfovibrionales; family Desulfovibrionaceae; genus Pseudodesulfovibrio; species Pseudodesulfovibrio alkaliphilus. The sequence continues at coordinate 48,514 of NZ_WODC01000002.1, read as the reverse complement.
GATGTGGTCCGCTCCGCCCCGCCGGGACTTGTCATTCTCGACGTGATGATGCCCGGGCGCAACGGGCTTGACGTGCTGCGCGACATCCGTGGGCACTCCCGGGTGCCTGTGATCATGCTCACAGCCAAGGGCGAGGATACCGACCGCATCGTGGGCCTGGAGCTGGGCGCCGACGACTACCTGCCAAAGCCCTTCAATCCCCGCGAATTACTGGCCCGGATCAAGGCGGTCCTCCGCCGCCTGGACGCACCCGCTGCCGAAGGCCAGGTTCCGGCCCAGCGGCCCGTCCCCCTGCTTGAGGCGGGCGGCCTGACCCTCAACCTCGCCCGTCAGGTGCTGCTGGCCCAAGGCGCGGAGGTGGAACTTTCAGCCACCGAGTTCCGCCTGCTCCGGGTGCTTATGGAGAACCCGGACACGGCCATGACCCGGGACGAGTTGATGACTCTGGCCTGGGACAGGGATTTTTCCGCCTATGACCGAAGCATCGATGTGCACATCAGCAAGCTGCGCTCGCTGCTGCGCTCCTATCCCGCCCATGCCCGGCGCATCCGAACCGTATGGGGCACGGGCTACCTGTTCGTGGGGGCCGAGTGAGAATAACGCGACTCTACCTCAAGATATTTTTCGCCTTTGTGGCTGTGCTTCTGGCGGCCGAGGCCGTGGTCTTCGGGGTCATTCTATCCATGAAGATGCACTCGCCCTTCTTTCGCGACGCCGTCGAGCGGGCCATGCTTGTGAGTCTGCTCGTGGAGCGGGAGTTTTCGGAAAACGCGGCTTCGCCAGAGGCCCTTCGGGAGCAGGGCGCATCGCTGATCGACACGCTGGCCCGAGGATTCGGCAGCGACATTTGGCTGACCGATGCCCAGGGCCGGACCGTGGTCGCCTCCTTCGACGGCCCGGTACCGGACATTGCGGACAACCTCGTCGCCGTAAACGTGGAGCTTCCCGAAGGAGTGCGCTTCTTCCAGGTCGGAAACAGAAGGTTCCGTTCCATATACCTCGACTCTGCCATCACCCTGAAGGACGGTACCGCCATGACCGCCCACATACTTCACGCCAAACATCCGCCCCGCGAGCAGGAGTGGTTTCTCAAGGGGCTCGTCCTGCTCACCTGCCTGAGCGCGGTCTTCATCATCCCGGTGTCGCGGCGCATCACCCGGCCCATCCTCAAGCTGGCCGAAACCGTCGAACGCCTGGGCCAGGGCGATTTCTCGCGCCGGGTTGACGAAAAGGGGCACGACGAGGTGGCCGTGCTGGCGCGCAAGTTCAACCGCATGGCCGGGAGTCTGGAAAAAATGGTCTCCAGCGGCAAGGAGCTGACGGCCCACCTCTCCCATGAGCTGCGCAGTCCGCTGGCCAGACTGCGCATCTCGCTGCAGATGCTTCTGGAGCGCAACGAACAGGGCCGCACGGACGGCAACGCCACGCTGCTGGCCGGCATGCGCGACGAGATCGAGCACATGGACAACCTCATCGGCAAGATGCTCGCCCTCTCCAAGCTCGACATGCGCGAACCGCCACCGCGCACCGACAGCGTGGACCTGGCCGGGCTGATCGCCGAGCTGATCGACAATTACGGCCCCATGGCCGCCAGCCGAAACCTTCGGCTCAGCGCGGATCTGGCTGCGGTCCCCCCCCTGGCATGCCAGGGAATGTACATTCGCAGCCTCGTGGACAACGTCCTCGGAAATGCCATCAAGTATGCCGGACAAGGCGGGAAGGTCGCGGTCTCCTTGCGCCAGGAGGCTCGTGCATTGGTAATGCGCGTGGCCAACAGCCACCCGCCGCTGACAGAGGAGGAGCTGTCGGCCATGTTCATTCCCTTTCACCGGCTGAACAGGAGCGAGGAGTCCGGCACCGGACTGGGGTTGGCCACGGCCCAGCGCATAGCAGCCCTGCACGAGGGCTGCATCGAGGCGATCAACGGCACCCTGCCCGACGGGGAAAGCTGCCTGATCGTCACCGTGACCCTTTCGCAGAAACCGGACGGACGCGACATTACGAGCTGAGTGAGGCGAGCAGGGATTCCAGCGTATTCGACAGGGCCGAGTATTCGATCAGCTTCGCATCAAGAGCCGCATACTTGCGCGTCAATGAGGATTCAAGCTGATCCAACCTCTTTTCCTCGTTGTATATCTGGTTGTTGAGACTGGACACGCTCTGTTCGTAGTTGTCGATGAGTATCGTCAAAGTACCGTCTTCGGAATTGGTCATGGCGGTGATGGTATCGATCAGTTCATCAATCTTGCCCTGCCTGACCCTGGCTGTGCCGGTGTGGGTCCCCTCCTCCTGGTTGAGAATGGAGATGCTCAGTCCCCGCGAGGAGGAAGCGATGCCAAGGATGTTCCAGTCCCCTTCAATGGCTGCCGCCTCGCCGTTGATGAAGGCCGAAACCAGAACGCCGTTTTCCACGGTGTATTCCACTGTGTGCTCTCCGGCAGGGGTCAGGGCTCCGACTATCGAATCCACGGAAAAATCGTTGCTGTCGGAAGTGGCCGAACCGCTGGTCGAGAAGAGAAGCGCCACTGCTTCGGAGTTCTTTGCCAGCGCTTCCTCCAGCGCATCGGTGTCCAGAATCAACTGGCCGAAAGAGTCTGAACCCTCGTCAGTGTTGGTGGAAATACCCACCTGGGAAAGGGCGTTGAAGAGATCCCCCCCCGCTTGCGAATCGTAGCGGGCGAAGCCGATCCCGCTGGAGGAGAGAACGCTCTTGAACTGGGAGTACATGAGGTTCGTGGCGGAATTCCTCACAGTGAGAGTTTCGCTGTCCTCGTCGTCGCTCCCGGCGCGGCCGGTAAGCACCTGCATATCGTAGATGATCTGGTTGACCGAGGCGACGAGCGCCTCGGCCTTTTCGACAATAGCCTCGGTATCAAGGCGCACGGAGATGCGCAGTCCGCTGTCGCCGGTTGTCTCCATCAGCTCAAGGGTCACGCCCTTGATGACATCGTCGATGGTGTTGCTTGAGCGCTCGATCCAGCTCTGGGCACCCACCGGAAAGCCGTCCACCCTCAGACGCGCATTGCAGGCCTCCTGGGTGTTGGTGAACCCCTCGGCGCTCCAACCCGACAAAGAGCCTGTATCGGCCACGGTGATGGCGTTCTCCGCCCCGGACTCCTCGCCCCTGAGCACGAAATAATAACTGCTGCCGTCATTGATGAGGCTGGCCGAAAGCTTGCCGTCCAGGGCCGCGTTGGCGTTGATGGTGTTGATCAACCCAGCAAGGGTGGTTCCGGCCGCGATGTCGACGGCGATGCTCTCCCCAGCGTAGGTCAGTTGCAGGGTGGTGGCCTCCTGGGCGACCACCGTGTCGGAAGAGGCGTAGCCCTGGTCGGTGAATATCCAGACATCATTCTGGGCCAGCTGGTCCACGATGACCGTATGGGTGCCGGTGTCGGCGTCGGCGCTGGCCGAGGCGCTGACCTGGTCTCCGGTGCTGGTGGCGTCCATGGACAGAAAATCCCCCATGTCTTCCAGAGTCTGCTTGAGTTCCTTGAGGTTCGACTTCAATTCTTCAAGCAGGGTGATGGCCGCCTTCTTTTCGTCCCTGTCCGCCTCGTAAGCGTCCTTGCGGTAGGCTTCCGCATTGACCGTTGCCTCAATGATCTCCTGAAAATCAGTGCCGTTACCCAAGCCGGTAAAACTTATCTTGCCCGAGGTCGTAGAGCTTATGTAGCTGGTCACGTCCGATGAAAGCGATGACACATATCCCATGGCTTTGCCTCCTGCCTACACGTAGTCGAGCAGACTCATCCGCATGATGCTGGCTGAAGAATTCAGGACCGCTTGGTAGATGTAGTTCGCCTGTTCAAGCTCCACCAGAATCTGGGCCGCGTCAGCGTCCTCGACCTGGCTGATGGCGTTGGTGGTGATGGCGCGCACCCTGGCGATGGCTTCGCTGGTGTATTCGATACGTTTTTCCCTGGCCCCGATGTTGGCGTTGGCTGCTTCGAGGTGTTCCTGGGCCTGGCGCAGGGCCTCGACCTTTTCGGCTACGCCTGCGTGGTCGCCGTTGTCCAGGCAGGCGATGCAGTCGGCGACGATCTCGAAGAGGTTGGGGTCGCCGTAGGGGTTTCCGTTTCCGTCGAGCCCGCCGAAGATGTCGCTGCCCACTGTGGTCATGGCTACGCTGGAACTCTCGGAGATGGCCACGGTCATGGCCGTGTCGCTGCCCGTGTACACCACGGCCGCACGGACAATGAATCCTGTGCCGTTGCCGTCGTCGTCTGCCTGGGTGACTGCCGTACCCGCCGCCAGCTCCACTGTGCATGGGCCAAGGTCAAAGACCGTGTCGCCAGCGGCCAGGGTGGCCGAGGTCCATGTCTTACCCCCATCGGTGGAGTAGCTGTAGTCAAGCTCGTCAGTGCCCACCACGCCGTCGGAGCCCAGGCGGACGCTGACGGAAAGGGAGTCCAGCTCGCCTGAAATGGCGACAAAGCTTGCGTTGGAAAGGGTGTCGTTGGTCAGGGTCACGCCGAGCCCGGTCTTGTAGGCCGACGAGTTCAGGGCGTTTCCAGCGAACACCGAGTCTGTGCCGAGCTGGGCATTGGCCATGGTCATGAGGCTGTCCAGGTATCCGGCCATCTCTTCGGCCATCATGCCCAGTTGAGTGGCGGTGTAGGTTTCGGTGGCCCCCTGCTCGGCCAGTTCCCGGGCGGCGGTGATGATTTCGCTGGCCTCAAGCAGGATGCTGTCGGCCAGACTCAGGGCCGAGGAGGCCGCATCGCAGTTGTCGAGATACCCGCTGAGCGTCTTGTCGTAAGCGCGTAGCTCAATGACCGTGCCCATGCCAAAGGGATTGTCCGACGGGGCGTTGAGCTTCTTTTGCGAGCTGTTCATGGCGTTGAGTTTCGCCACGTCGGTCAGAGACGAGTTGATCTGGTTGAGCGACTGCGAAAAAATCTGAGAGGTGCTGATACGCATGGCTGCTCCTGCTATCCGGCCTTGTCGGCGTTAGACCATGTCCAAAACGGTATCCATCATGGAACGGGTGATGGTGATCATCTGGGCGGCGGCCTTGTAGGCCTGCTGGAATTTGATGAGATCGATCAGTTCCTCGTCCACGTTCACCTCGCTGGCCGAGGCTTGCTGCTGGTAGTAGTAGTCGGCCGAGGTGGAGGCATAGGTCGCCCGCAGGGTGGCGGACGAGGCGGCCGAGCCCACCGAGGCGACCAGGGCGGCAAAATGGGCGCTCATGCTGCGCTCCTGTCCGCCCACCTGCACCGATGTGTCTGACAGGGCCGCAATTGCCTCGGCCACGTCGTTGGCCCCGGACGCCGCCAACCCATCGGAGCCCAGAGAGCCTGCATTGATGGCCGAGATGTTGGCTGACGCATGGGCGTTGACGGCGATATCCGAGGCATCGGAACCTGTGAAAAAGGTGTTCAGCCCCAAGGCGGCCAGCAGTCCCGAGGAATCCGACGCGATCTCGAACCCCGCGGCCGACCCCGTGCTCAGGACCAGTTGCCCGTCGGCATTCACGCTGGCGGTCAATTCTCCGCCCATTGCCAGGGTGATGGAGGTGGCCAGGTCGTCGAGGGAGTCGATCTCGGGATCCACGGCGATGATGGCCGATGTCGAGACCGCGCCGTCCGCGTCGTAGGTCACGAGTTCCAGTTCCCCATCCTTGATCCTGTCGGCAAAGGGAAGTCCGCTTTGTTCGAGGGGCGCATCGGTCCTGTCGGCCGCGTAGCTGCCGGTCAGGGTCTCGTGATGCGTCAGGCCCGCCCCGGTAGAATGGATGGCGTTGACCTCCCAGGCCAGGGCCTCGGCCAAGTCGTCCAGGCCGCTGCCCGTGGGCAGGATGGCGTCGTCGCGGGCGGCGAAGAGCCCCGCCAGTGCACCGCTGGATGTGCGCCCGCCCACCGCTGTTCCGCTCGCGTCGGTCAGGGGGGTGATATTCACCAGCCTGCCGTCGCCGGATTCCCAGTACACCCCCGACTTGGGCACGATGGTGTAGGTGTCGCCCGCGGCATGGTCCGCAGTGCCGCCGTCGAACCATATGTCAACACCCGCGATGGTCACCGGGGAGTCGGCGTCGCCCGAGGTGAAGAGCATGGTATCGCCGCTATCGTCAGCGAGCCATGTCTTGCCTCCGTCAAGGGACGCCTTGAACTGGGCCGTGCCGTCCGCGCCCGAGGAGACAAACTCGATGACGATCTCCTCACTGGAAGAGCCGGAGAAGGCCAGCTCCCCGTCGTAGGCAGAGCCGCGCATCAACGATTGGGTGCTCCTGTCCGTGGCGTAAACCAGCAAGTGTGTCTCGGTGCCGTCCACCAGGTTGTACCCCTCGTCGGTGAGGATGGTGACCATGCCGTTCTCCTGTTCGATAACGTCCACGCCGATGATGGCGTTGAGTTCGCGAATCATCTGGTCGCGATCCGATATGAGCTGATTGTCGCCGGGATTGGCCGCGACGCCCGCGTTTGCCTTGGCGATGTCCACGATGAGCTGGTTGGCCGAACTCACCGCGTCCTTGATTTCCGCGTTGACGGCATCGACCATGGAATCAAGCTGGCTTGCGGTCGAATTGAGGGCGTAAACAAGGGTCTGGGCCGCGCCCAACAATGCCTCGCGACCAGCCAGGGAATCCGGGTCCGTTGTCAGCTCGTTCCAGGCATCAAAGTAGTCGCTCAAGGCCTCGCTCAAACCGCCCTCGGCCTGGTTGAAGAGCGAATCGAGCTGACCAAGGTAGGTCAAGGCGGCATTCTCGCGGCTCAGATCGGCCGAGGCGTCGAGATACTGGGCCTCCACAAACTTGTCCTTGAGAGAGACGATGGCGGCAATGTTTGCCCCGGTGCCCATCGCCAGACCGTAGATGGTGATGGAGTTGCCGGTCTCGTAGACGGTCTGGGTGCGCTGGTAGCCTGCCGTGTCCGCATTGGCGACATTGTTGGATGCGTTGTTGACCGAGGTTTGCGCATTCTTCAGGGCGTTGGACGCGATGTTGTAGAGGTTGTTGATCACGGCGGGCCTCCCCGGAGTTTTCCGCTAGCGCTTCATGTTGATGGCGGCCGAGAGCAGGGTGTCTGCCGTTGTGATGACCTTGGCGTTGGCCTGATAGACCGCCTGGAGGATGATCATGTTGGTCAGCTCGGTGGCGGTGTCCACATTGGACTGCTCCAACGAGTAGGACGCGAGGGTTCCGAACCCGGCGGACCCCGGGGTGCCGATGAACGCCTGCCCCGACTCGGTGGTGGCCGAATAGAGGTTGCTGCCCTGAGCCAGCAGCCCCTGGGTATTGGCAAAATCGGCCAGGGCTATGGTGTAGAGATTCCTGGTCTGCCCGTTGGTATAGCTACCCGAAAGCACGCCGTTTTCATTGATGGACACGCCGACGAGTACGCCAGGGGCGTAGCCGTCCTGCGACAGGCTGTAGGTGGCGTTGTTCAGCGACGTGCTGGTGGTGGCGCTTGTGCGTACGATACCGTTGTTGAAGGAAGGCAGTTCCCCGGGAGTGGTCGCCGTTGTCATGTCGGCCAGCGAGGTGATGCCGCCGGAGGTGTCCCACCCGGTTCCCGTGGTGTCGGAGTTGTACATGCCAAGGTTCATGGAGATGGTCTGGCCGCCGCCCCCGGTGAAGTCGGCGAGAAAGACGGGGTAGCCGTTCTTGTCGAACTCGGCCAGTTCCCAGTTCTCTGCGGCCAGGGGATCGCTTGGATCGCTGGGCATTTCCGAGAGGGTGAAGGCGGTCAGCGAGGTGATGTTGCCCGACGAGCTGAAGGTGATGGTCCCGGTCATGAGCATTCCCGCGCCGCTGGTGGTGCTCATTTCGGTGCCCCCGAAATCGCGCTTGTCCTCGCTTGGGTTGCTGGTGACCACATACTCCCAGACGATGGTGCCGTCGTCGGTCTCGACCGGGTCGAAGTAGACGGTCAGGTCGTGGGCCGAACCGTTCTCGTCGTACACACTGATGGTGGTCGAGTAGGCGTAGGTGGAATCCCCAAGGGGCGTTTCGGCCGTGCCGTCGTAGCGTTCGAAAAGCGCGGCATAGGGATTGGTCGCCGAGGTGGAATGGTCTGACTCGGTGGAGTCGAGGTTGAGGGAGAAGGAGACCGCAGTGGTGGCGCTGGGCGGCGACTGGGACTGGTCGATGACGATGTTGGTCAGCGACCCGGAGATGGAGCTGCCGTCCATGGCCCACCCCTGGACCCGGTTGCCATGGGAATCCACCAGATAACCCTGGTTGTTGAAAATGAAGTTGCCCGCACGGGTGTAGTAGGTGTTGCCCGTGTCCGGGTCGATGACCACATAGAACCCTTCGCCAGTGATGGCCACGTCCGTGGCCGAGTTGGTGGTGGCGTAGGCGCCCTGGGAGTAGTCAGTGTTGACAGAGGCCACGGATACGCCGTTGCCGATCTGATCCACGCTGCCTCCCGAATAGATGGTGCTGTAGAAGACATCCTGAAAGGCGATGGACGAACTTTTGTAGGCCGTGGTGCTGGCGTTGGCGAGGTTGTTGCTGACCACCGATGTGGCCTGGCTCTGGGCCTTGAGCCCGGAGATGCCGGTGTACATTGATCCTGTGATACTCATGACTGAACCTCCATGTGATGAAAGCCTAGGTGGTGACCAGGGTAACGTCGGCCATGAACACGGTGCGGCCGTCGTCGAGAATGAGCACAATGCCGTCGTCGGTGGAGCTGAGACCGGCCACCGTGCCAGTGGTGGATGTACGCACATCAACCGAGGCCCCGTTGGCGTCCTCGGCCGAGACCACCATGTAGTAGATGCCGTCGGCAGCCTCGGTTCCGTCGTAGTCAAGGCCATCCCAAACGAACGAATAGTTGCCGGAGTCGAGGGAGCCGAGGGTTTCGGTGCCCACGATGGTGCCGCTGGAGTTGTAGATGTTGATGGTGAGGGTTTCGGCGGCATCGTCCAGGGCAAGGTAAAGCGAGCTGACATTGTCGCCGGATTTGCTCACGGTGTAGCCCGACGCCTCCACCTCGCGGCCGAGATAGCTCAAGCCGCTGGTGACTGCCGAGGCGCTCAGGTTGTCGGCCAGCCCATCGAGCTTGTCGTTGATGGAAGTCAGTTGCTCAAGCTGGGAAAACTGGGCCATCTGGCTGATCATCTCGCTGTTGTCCACCGGATCGGTTGGGTCCTGGTATTGGAGCTGGGTGATGAGCAGGGTCAGGAAATCCGTCGAGTCGAGGGAAGTGGACGACGAGGATGTGCTCGTGGATTCGGAAGACGAAGCAAGCAAGGCATCATAGTAACTGGTTGTTTCGACGCTCATGAGACGGTCCTCCGTGTCTCTTCCGCGCTCCGATCATCAATGCGGGCCGCGGCGGTTGCGTGATGTCGGCGCAGTCTTTCCAGGGCCTGAGATTTGAGACTGCGAACAGTTTGGGGCGATATGCCGAGCCTGTCGGAAATCTCCCCGGCCTCCATATCTTCTCCAAAGAACAGGGAAAGGATCTCCTCCTGCCGGTCGGTAAGCACACCGGGCGGCAGGTTCAGACTGGCGCCCCTCTCCTCCGAAACAACGCAAGACTCCGACCCACCGAGCCAACTCCCCGTCCTCCAACGCATCATCTTCCTTGAGTAGTCGATGGCCGTTGTTCGGCAGATGATGTTGACCCAAGTAACAAGCGAGCTTTTCTCTTTATCGTACCTGGATATGTACTCGTATTTCATAATTTTTATCGCAACTTCTTGAAAAATATCATCTACATCTTCATTCCTGAGTGGTAAATTTTTGCATCTGATGAAAGAATGTAAAATTTTAAATATTATACCTGAGTATTGATCGAAGAAATCATCATACGACATTTCCCTTACATCATGCTCCTCATCGGAGCTTGTATGCGTGATCTCAACTCTCATGCGCTTCAATGAGCAACAGACATGCCTCAACACATCAGCTTTCCATCAAAATTAGTTTTGATTATGTTTTCAAAATTCAGACACTGCGTTGTTTGTTTGGACCATCTTCAGGGTCATGAGAAAAATTCATATGGATGACACCGCGAGCTCTTGATCTCCGGGCTGAGGACGACGGCAGCGGCTGCGGCGGCACCAGTCGCCAAGAGGCTGGGGCAGCTTTTTCCTGCCGGGTACTGCTGGCATGAGACGTGTTCGGGGCAAGGGAGCGGGCGCGGCCGGCCCCGAACCAGGGGCCGGCCGCAGGAGCGATGGAAGGTTAACCGATGAGAGACAGTGCCATCTGCGGCAACGAGTTGGCCTGGGAAAGCATGGCGACGGCCGACTGGGTGATGATCTGCTGCTTGGTGTACTCGGTCATCTCTGTGGCCACATCCACATCCGAGATGCGCGACTCCGCAGCCTGCAGATTCTCAGCCTGGATCTCCAGGTTTGAGATGGTGGCGGACAGGCGGTTCTCCATGGCACCGAGGTTGGCTCGCACCTTGTCCTTGGAGGTGATGGCGTTGTCCAGGGCCTCCAAGGCGGCCTGAGCCATGGCCTGGGTTGAAACCGTGGAGCCCGCGCCAGTGCCTGAACCGAGCCCAAGCCCCAGGGCCTCGGCCGTGCAATTGTCGATGGTCACAGCATACTTGTCCTCGGCCTCGTCGTTCCCGGTGCCAAAGTGGATGGTCAGACCTTCCCCACCCAGGTTTCCATTGAGCAGGTGAATGCCGTTGAAGTCCGTGGCATTGGCAATACGGGTGATCTCCGAGGCCATGGCCTGGTACTCGGAGTCGATGATCAGCCGCTGACCATCGGTGTAGGTGCCTGTGGCCGCCTGCTCGGCCAGCTCCTTCATCCGAATGAGCTTCTCATCCACCACCCCCAGCGCTCCATCGGCGGTCTGGATCATGGAGATGCCGTCGTTGGCGTTGCGTATTCCCTGGTTGAGGGTGGCAATGTCCGAGCGCATCAGCTCGCGCACGGCCAGCCCGGCGGCGTCGTCGGCGGACGAGTTGATGCGCAGCCCGGACGACAGACGCTCTGTGGATGTACTCAGAGCTCCGTAGGCCGTGTTCAGATTGCGGGCGGCATTTGCAGCCATCAGGTTGTTGTTGACGACTAATGACATGTGTTCCTCCTTGAATGGTAATGCATCCATGCGTTCGCACTGCTCGACATAAGCAATGCTTTTGATGCCCATTTATACGGAGGCAAAACGACACATCGTTCATGGTAGGAAAATAATTCCTACCAAGTGGTACATTGAAGTATTAACCTTCTACATTGAAAATTTACACTTAGTTACACTATTAACACTTCTTTACAATAAAAAAGTTCATTTATTGATGGTGAATGTTTACTATTGACCCAAAGGAGTAAGCCATGAAAAAGGTGTTGCTGATCGATGACGACATTGAGCTGGCCGAGATGCTGTCCGCCTATCTGGCGGGCGAAGGATTCACCGTTGACGCCGCCCTTGATGGCGATTCCGGGCTCAGGCAGGCCATGGCCGAGCCTTACTGCCTGATTCTGCTTGACATCATGCTGCCGGACACAAGCGGCTTCAATGTCCTCTCGCGACTTCGAACAGAGTGCTCGCTGCCGGTGATTATGCTCACCGGCCGAGGAGAGGAGATCGACCGAGTGGTAGGTCTTGAGATGGGAGCGGACGACTATGTGTCCAAACCGTTTCCTCTGCGTGAACTACTGGCCAGGATGCGCGCGGTGTTGCGCCGCTGGGCAGGTGGCCGCCTCGACGCACCAGGACAAAAAACCCGGCCCATGACCGACATCCGCGTAGGCGGCGTTGTCGTCAATCGCGGGGCGCAGCAGGTTACCCTGGACGATGCGCCCGTCCACCTGACAGCAACGGAGTTCGGGCTGATCGAGCTGCTTGCCCTGAGGCCGGGCACCATTGTTCAGCGAGAGGAACTCATGGAGAAAGTCCTTGGTCGTGACGCCGACCTCGACGACTATGTACTCAACGTGCACATGAGCAATCTGCGGCGCAAGCTCGGGACCCATGCCAGCATCAAAACCATTCGCGGACGAGGCTATCTGCTGGCCACTCCCGGGATCGGAGCGGCCTAGCATGTTTGTCCGGGGAGCCGGACTCGTTTTGTGGGCGCTGCTTATGGCGCTGCCCCTCCTTTCTGAGGCAGCGGACAGACGGCTTGAGGATCTTGACCTGGGCGAACTTATGGAGGTCGAGGTGGTCACTGCCTCGCGCCGGGCCGAGCCCCTCAGCCAAGTGGCCGGTGCGGTCACAGTGCTCACCGAGGACGACATCTTCCGTTCCGGGGCAACCACCATCCCCGAGGCGCTCAGACTGGCGGCTGGGGTCCATGTGGCCCAGACCGACACAGACAAATGGGCCGTGGGCATTCGCGGCTTCAATGGCCTTCTCTCAAGCAAACACCTGGTGCTTCTGGACGGACGCCCCGTGTCCTCCCCTTCTCTTGGCGGTGTATTCTGGGGGTCCAGCGGCGTTCCTCTCAGCATAGTCAAGCGCATAGAAGTGGTACGCGGGCCGTGGACCAGTCTCTGGGGGTCGGACTCCTTCACCGGAGTCATCAACGTGGTCACCAAATCCGCAGCCGAAACCCAGGGCGGCCGAAGCGTGACCACGGCCGGAACGACCGGCTTTGGCGAGACCCTGATCTTGGGCGAATCCATGGGGGAGGCAGGGCACTACCGTGTCTATGCCGACGGCTCCTACAAAACAGGCAACTGGCTTACCAGCGACACCGGCCAGCGCGGGTCGAGCAACTGGAAACAGGGGCGAACCGGCTTCCGCGTGGACTGGCCCAACGCCTTTACCGACGCCCTTTCACTCCAAGGCGAGATCTCCGGGGCGCGCATCGATGACGGGGCCGCAGGCACCCCCCATGTTCATGATCCCCGGTCAAAGAACAGCTACACCGGCTTTGGCCAATTCACATGGGACAGGGCCACCGGCCTGGATGCCGGGATCAGCCTGCGCACCTCGTATTCACGCGAGCAGGAAGCCATCGGCGACCTCACCGGCACCTTCAACACCGCCGACCTTGAGGTGCAGTACGCAGCCGGGCAGGCAGGAATTCACCTGCTCACCCTGGGAGCGGGCACGCGCTACGCCTGGGACGAATTTTCCCAAGGGCACAGGGTCTCCATCGCCAGAAACGATGCTTCTTCCTTTGAGTCAAACGCATTTATCCAGGACAAGATCACCATCCTTCCCGGAAGCCTCTTCTTCATTGCAGGGTCCAAGTTCGACCTCTTCGATTCGGGAACACTGGAGATACAGCCCACCGCCAGGCTGTTGCACACCCGGCCGGACTCGGAGATATGGATGGCCGTTTCGCGTGCCGTCCGGGCCGACACCCGCTGGCAACGGGGCGGCAGCTACACCCTGCGCGATCATGGTGTCGAATACACCGTCATCGCCCCAAACAACCTGGGCACCGAAGAAATGATCTCGTACGAAGCGGGATACCGCTGCGATATTTCTTCTGATCTCCGGCTGGACCTTTCCCTGTATGTGAATGAATACAACCGGCTGACGCGGCTCGAATTCGACCATGTGAATCGAACCGCCAGATTTGAGAACACCCTGCGCGGCACGGCATACGGCATGGAAACCCTGGCCGACTGGCGGGCCGCGCAATGGCTGACGCTTCGTCCGTCCCTATGCCTCATCAATCAGCGTATCCACAGCAGAGACGAACCGCCCAAGGGAGATTCCATGCCCGAAAAGGGCACCCAGGGCGAACTCAAGATCCAGGCCCTGACCACCCCATGGGAAGGCGTTGGCTTTGATCTGCTCGCCGCTTATACGGACAGCCCCACCGATCCCCTTGTGGACGGCTTCTTCTCCCTGGACATCCACGCTTCATGGCGTTGCACGGACACCCTGCTGCTTGAGATCATCGGCCGGAATCTGACCGGGCCGCACCAGCAGTTTTCTCCGCTTCGGGTCGGGCCGAGCCTAGACCTGAGGATGACATGGGATTTCTGAACCTCGTGCGCCCCATCCAACTGGCGGCTGCCCTGGCCCTGATAGTGTTCCTGGTCACGGTGCCGGCCTCGGTGGTCGATGCGCGGGACCAGCGGCTTACAGCCACCATCGATCAGCTCCAGGCTCTGTTCGTCCAGCGCATGGTCCGCTATGTGGTCTGGCCGGACACAGAGACTTTGCCCCCTGGCAGCCCGATCATCGTAGCCGCCATAGATGCCGAAAGCCTGCGGCCGCACTTTACCGATGGATTGGCCCACGGTCGCTTCCAACTTGTGCAATGGCCCGTGGATATGTGTCATGTGCTGATTCTGGTCGGCACCCCGGATCGCACGGCGGCCGCCATCCTCCAAACGGTCACGGACCGCCCGGTCCTGACCGTCACCCAAAGCCCTTCCGGCATGCGTATGGGTGCGGTGGTCAACTTCATCCTGAAGAATGGCCGGTTGCGGTTCGAGATCAATCCTGCCGCCGCAGAGCGGACCGGACTGTCCATCAGCTCCCGTCTACTCGGACTCGCCAGGATATATCTCGAGGCAGACGATGCGCGGTGAGGCTTTCACCCCCCTTGGCCGCAAGCTGGTGTGGGCCATTCTCGGAACCACCCTGCTGGCCCTGGCGCTGGCTCTGGCTCTCAACTTCCTCTTCGCCATCCATGCCCAACAACAGGACGCCGCCCGACGGGCCCACTCGCTGACCAGTCTGCTTGCAACCTCCCTGGCTGCAGCGGTGGATTTCGACGATCAGGCTGCGGCCCGGGAGAATCTGGATTCCCTGGCCCTTATTCCGCAAGTGAACGGAGCCGCAGTCTATGTGAACGGCAATACACTCTTTGCGGCATACGGCGAACCGCCCCCGCCGCCCCGTGGAACTTCACCTCAAAACCGGATAGAGGTGACATTTGCCCGCCTGGAAGTGACCCAGGACGTACCCTCGGCCTCCCCGGGGAGCCGACTGGTATTGACCGTATCCCTGGCTGACCAATGGGCGGCCATCGGACGGGCTCTGCTTATTGCGCTGGCGATCCTGGCCGTGGTCTTCGTCATCTGCATCCGAGTGGCGATCCGCTTCCGAAAGCAACTGACCGATCCCCTCGCCGAACTGGGCCGGACAGTGGCCGACATCGCCCGGCGGCGTGACTACTCAAGACGCGCCGAATACCGCAGCGACGACGAAATCGGCATGCTCGTTGCCGGGTTCAACGCCATGCTCGAACGCATCGAGAATCGCGACGCGGAACTCCGGCGTCACCGCGAATACCTGGAGCAGATGGTGGCGGAACGCACCCGCCAACTGGAACGCAACAATTTCAAGCTGATGGCCGAGATGCGCCGCCGGACCAAAGCGGAAATGATCCGCGAAGAGGTTGAGCGCATCAACCGGCACGACCTCAAATCAAGCCTGAGCCTGATCATCGGCTACCCCGAACTGCTCCTGGCCGAAGGCGGACTGACCGAACCGCAGGCCAGAAACATCCGACGAATCCGTGCGGCCGGGTATCGAATGCTCGATATGATCCGCAACCATCTCGACATGTTCAAGATGGAACACAATCTCTATTCCCTGCGCCGCTCCCCGGTGGACATGGTGGAGACCCTCTGCTCTCTTGAAGAGGAGTTCTCCCCCCTGCTGGGCAGCTCTGGCGTCTTGCTGAACATGAAGATTGACGGCGTCGAGGTGGTCGGCCTCGAGCGGTTCGACATCCTTGGCGAGGAACCTCTGCTGCGAGCCATGCTCCGCAACCTCATCCAAAACGCCATCGAGGCGTCCCGCAAAGGCGACACTGTCCTGGTACGGCTGGAAGACGGACCCCGCCGACAGGTCTCTGTCTACAACCCAACGCCCGTCCCACCCGAAGTACGTCACCGCATCTTCGAGAAATACGTCACCCACGGCAAAGAGAACGGCACCGGCCTGGGCACCTACTTCGCCGCCCTCATAGCCCGTACCCACGGGGCCAATATCACCATGCACACAGATAACGAGTCCGGCACCCTCATGACCGTCACCTTCCGGCACCACCCCGAAACGGGAACGGCGTAATACCAAGCTCGACTGCTTTTTGAACACTCGTCACCATGAACCATGCCTTTGATGACCAGATGCTCATTCCCCATGCGGAAGCGTTCAAGGAAATCCAGCAGAAACAGCGTCATGCGGACACGAGCATCCATGGGGAACGAGCGATTCGCGGCATGTAACGTCTCCGGCGGTAGCGCATTGAGATGCATCAGAGCCTCTAAGCCTTTTCAAGGCTAAGACGCTCTAGGCGATTCCGGGTGCTTTGACCCACCACTTTGACCCAGAGGGGTCAAATCACGCCGAAAGAAGACGATCGCGTAACTTGCCGGATAAAAAAGAAAAAGGGTTGCGGCCTGTTAGCCGCAACCCTTGATCATTCTGCTGCCGAAGGAAAGACTCGGCAGTCCTGATCTTTCGGCTATGCGGCAATGTCATGATTTTATTCGTCTATTCTGTTTCGGCGTGTCCTTTGTGCATGGGAATGACCTAGCCTTTTGACCCGGCCTCAGCAAGGGGGAGATCGCAATCCCCCGGGGAGATACGCACAGGAGTCTTGAATCGATATGATGGAGTGACTTCTTTCAAGTGGCTAGAGTCCTTGGTGATGTCCTTTGTTTAAGGTGAAAGCTGTTGAATGAGGCCGTCAATATAGGCTGTCGACGATGACACACAGGTGCAAGCGCAAAATATCCAATAGGATTGGCGTTGAGTAGAGACGGGCGAAACTGCCAAGCCGTCAAGCCTCGGCCAGTGTTCTGGGAGAGCGGGCTAATTTGCGCACACGTGGACTCCTAGAAACAGGTTGTATTGCGCCAAGATACCCGATATTATGCCGACAAAGACATAATACACCTGCCAACTTGGAGACCAGATGACCACGAATGCGGATATGCTGACACTGTTTCCCGATGCTCAGGATGTGCCAGAGGCGCACGCGCTCCCCGAACCCGTCGAACTGCGGGGATACCTTGTCGGAGGACGGATCATCGACTGGGACGGCCCCATGCAACAAATTGATTCTCCAGTAGAAATACGCCGAAACGGTTCGCTGGAGCCGGTACGCCTGGGCTCGTGCCCGCAGCTCGACGCCCAGGCCGGGCTGGCCGCTGTGGAGGCTGTCCGCCAGGCATGGGACCACGGCATGGGCCTGTGGCCGACCCTGAGCGTGGCCGATCGCATCAGCCGAGTCGAGGCGTTCACAGGCCGCATGATCGAGAAGCGGGAAGCCATCGTCAGACTGATGATGTGGGAAATTTGCAAACCCCTGGACGAATGCCGGGTCGAGTTCGACCGCACGGTGGAATACATCCGCGACACGGTGGACGCGCTCAAGGACCTCGACCGGGCGTCATCGCGCTTTGTCATCGAAAAGGGCATTTATGCCCAGATCCGGCGTGCGCCCCTTGGGCCGACCCTGTGCATGGGGCCATACAACTACCCCCTCAACGAAACCTTTGCCACCCTGATCCCGGCCCTGCTCATGGGCAACCCGGTGATACTCAAGCCCCCCCGCCTGGGCAGGCTCCTGTATGTCCCGCTCATGGAGGCCTTTCGCGATTGCTTTCCGGCCGGCGTGGTCAACGTCGTGTTCGGAGGCCGTTCCATGGTCGGGCCGATCATGGCGTCCGGCATCATCAGCGTGCTCGCCTTCATCGGCTCCAGCGACGCGGCAAGCGCACTGCGAAAGGCGCACCCCAATCCCAACCAGTTGCGCTGCATCCTGGGCATGGGAGCCAAAAACCCGGCCATTGTCATGAAATCTGCGGACATGGAACTGGCCGTGGCCGAATGCGCGGCAGGCAGCCTTTCCTTCAGCGGCCAGCGCTGCACGGCGCTGAAAATTCTCTTTGTCCACGAGGACAGGCTGGATGAATTCGTCGAGCGCTTCGTTGACGCCGTGGCAGCCATGCCCATGGGCATGCCCTGGAAGGACGGCGTACGCATCACCCCGTTGCCCGAACCGGGCAAATGCACCTACCTGGGGATGCTGGTGTCCGATGCCATCGCGCATGGGGCGAGGGTGGTCAACGCGGGAGGCGGTCAATCCGGCGGAAGCCTCTTCCACCCCGCCGTGCTCTCTCCGGTTAATGCGGACATGCTTGTTTATCACGAGGAGCAGTTCGGCCCGGTGGTTCCCATCGTGCCGTTTCGCGACATGGCCACCCCGGTGAACTACATGGTCGAATCCCCCTTTGGCCAGCAGTTGAGCATCTTCAGCGATGATCCAAAGGAAGTGGCGGGCCTGGTGGACCCCCTGGTCAACCAGGTCTGCCGGGTGAACATCAACTGCCTGTGCCAGCGCGGCCCCGACACCTTTCCCTTTACCGGCCGCAAGGACTCGGCCGAGGGCACCCTGTCGGTGGGCGACGCCCTGCGCTGCTTCTCCATCCGCACCCTTGTCGCGGCCAAGGGAACCGACCGCAACAAGGAACTGCTGGCGGCCATAACCCGCGAACACAGCTCCAACTTCCTGTCCACGGATTTCATCATGTAGCAGAGGCGGCAAAAGACATCCGCCCCAAGAGCCTGAGCCCGAGCGCCCCTCGCCTGAGGCCCGGATTCGCCGGGTCCGGCCAATGGCCCTGCCCCCGAGTCGCGTGTTCCCTCCCTTCGACACGCGGCCGGGACGGCATGGCGCCCGCCGCTGCTCTCGAAACACGGCAATCCAAGAACCACGAATCGCCCCCCAATCAGACAATAATTACTGTCTTTAAAAACAAACGGTTGCCCAGAGCTCGGTGCCAAACCTCAATCAAGTCTGGCTGTGTTGTGCATCTCGGTGATTCTCCCTAGAGGTTCATTATGCCAAATCGGGCATAACGATCCCCCTGGAGAAGATCATGCACACGCAAACCGTCAGAAAACCTTCGACAACTCCCCGGAACACTTTTTCTTTCGACGCATTCGTCGATCTGGCCACATGGTTTCACAACTATCCGGCACCAGGGCTGCTGCTGGGCGGGTACATGGTGGAGGAAGCCAAACGGCACATACCCGTGGGGGTGCTCTTTGACGCGGTAAGTGAGACCTCGTGGTGTCTGCCCGATGCGATTCAGCTGCTGACCCCGTGTACCATCGGCAACGGCTGGCTGCGTGTCTGGAACACGGGCGTGTACGCCCTGTCCCTGTTCGACAAGGGCACCGGGGAGGGCGTCCGGATCAGACTCGATCCGGCCAGACTCGCCGACTTCCCGCACACCGCGTGCTGGCTGATGAAAACCAGACCCAAGAGCCAACAGGACTCTGACGCCCTCCGCCGCGAGATTCGGGAGCACGGTCCCGAGATGCTCGCCGCGGCCCCTGTGCAGGTCAAGCCCGAGGTCGTCCACAAACGGAGCAAGGGAGCCATCGCCATCTGCCCGCTCTGCGGCGACGCCTATCCTTCTTTTCATGGCGCCATTTGCCGCGGTTGCGGCGGCGATTCGCCGTACATGGACAGAAAGACCGCCGCAATGGCAGTGCCTGTCGAGGCGGCCATCCCCTCGACCCCGGTGGACCAGAGCGTCGGCAGGCGCGTACTGCACGACATGACGCGCATCGTTCCCGGAAAATCCAAAGGCGTGGAGTTCTCCCGCGGCCATGTGGTGACGGCGGGCGACATCTGTCGCTTGCAGCAGATGGGCCGCTTCTCCGTGTATGTGGATCAGGAGGCCCCGGAAGGCTTCATCCACGAGGATGACGCGGCCAGCGCCTTTGCGCGGCTCATGTGCGGAGCGGGCGTAGCCGCCGAGGGCGCTCCCCGCGAGGGCCGCGTGAACATGGTAGCACGCAGCGACGGCATGATCGTTGTCAACGAGCCCCTGCTGGAGGCCTTCAATTCCCTGTCCGGCGTGATGGCCGCCTGCCGTCGCGGCCACAGCCTGATCCGCCAAGGCCACCGGGTGGCGGCCACCCGGGCCATTCCGCTGTTTCTCGACACCGACACCTTCCACAAGGCGCTGACCATCCTTGGCTCCGGCCCCCTGTTCTCGGTGGCACCGTTGCGCAAGGCCAGGGTCGGCCTGCTCATCACGGGCAACGAGGTATTCAAGGGGCTGGTGGAGGATCGGTTCGCCGAAGTGATTGAGGCCAAGATCGCCCACTTCGGCGGGGTCATCGCCCATACGCGGATCACGCCCGACCAGGCTGGCAAGATCGCGGCAGCCGCCAGGGAGCTGGAAACACTGGGCTGCGACCTGATCATCACCACGGCGGGTCTCTCCGTCGATCCCGACGACGTGACCCGGCAGGGACTGGTGGAAGCCGGGCTGACCGACGCCCTGCACGGCATGCCGATCCTGCCGGGGGCCATGACCCTGACCGGCCGCATCGGCCGGGCCCGAGTCCTCGGTGTGCCGGCCTGCGCATTGTTCCACAAGACCACCAGCCTTGACCTCCTGTTGCCCCGCCTCCTGGCGGACATGCCCATCACCCGGTCCCTCATCGCCAAACTGGGCAATGGCGGAATGTGCATGGAGTGTACGTCCTGCACTTTCCCCAAGTGCCCCTTCGGGAGGTAAGCCATGCAGATCGCCGAAACCAACCATTGCGCCGAGACCGTTTGCCCGACCATGCGCATGCACCTCTGGTTTGAAACCAAGGAGGGAGTGCTTTTCGGCCTGGGCCGCCTGCAACTGCTCCGCCAGGTGGAGCGGTGCGGCTCGCTCAAGGCCGCGGCCGAGGCGCTGGGCATGTCCTACCGGGGAGCCTGGGGAAAGATCAAGACCACCGAGGAGTTGATCGGCAGAAAGCTCATCGAACGGGCTGACAGCAGACGCGCCGGGTATCATCTCACCGCCTATGGAAGCGGCATCGCCAAGAGCTTTGACCAGTGGTATCGCGAGGTCGAAAGCTACGCCCTGTGCAAGAGCCGGGAAATGCTTCCCTTCTCTCTGGAAAAATACGAATGAGCCGCGCCCCTTCTCAGCCGTTGTGTTAAATATAACATATTGATATAAAAAGATTTTATGCTATGGTGGCAGTATCCGAACATCGTCTGTTCGAAACGCAACACTGCCGGGCGCCAAGGGGCGCGGCATAGACCAAGGAGGCCACAGGTATGAAAATCGACCGCCGAAGCTTCATGAAGCTCGCAGGCTCCGGAGCGGCGTGTCTCACCCTCGGGCAGCTCGGAGTCAATCTGACCCCGGTGCGGGCCTATGCGGGAGATCTCAAGATCTCCGGCGCCAAAGAGGTGGTGACAGTCTGTCCGTTCTGTTCCGTGAGCTGCCACATCATCGGGTATGTCAGGGACGGCAAGCTCGTCAGCACAGAGGGCGATCCGGACTACCCCATCAACGAGGGTTCGCTGTGCGCCAAGGGCGCGGCCATGCTGAGCATGACCACCAGCCACCACCGGCTGCAAAAGCCCCTGTACCGCGCCCCCTACAGCGACAAGTGGGAAGAGAAGAGCTGGGACTGGATGTTCGAGCGCATCGCTCGCCGCATCAAGGACACCCGCGACAAGGACCTGATCCTCAAAAACGAGAAAGGTGACACCGTCAACCGGCTCGAATCCATGTTCCTGCTGGGCACCTCCCACGCAGGCAACGAGGAATGCGCCATCGCCCATCAGGCGATGCGCGGCCTGGGCGTCGTCCACATGGACCACCAGGCGCGTATCTGACACAGCGCCACAGTTGCGGCTCTGGGAGAGTCGTTCGGACGCGGTGCGATGACCAACCACTGGATCGACATCAAGAATGCCGATGCAATCCTCATAATGGGCAGCAATGCTGCTGAACATCATCCGATCTCCTTCAAGTGGGTGCTTGAAGCCAAGGACAAGGGAGCCACCGTCATGCACGTGGACCCGAAGTTCTCGCGCACCTCGGCCAGGTCGGACTTCCATGTCCCTCTTCGGTCCGGCACGGACATCGCCTTTCTCGGGGGCATGATCAAGCACATCATCGACAACGGCGCCTATTTCAAGGAGTACGTGGTCGAATACACCAACGCCTCGCTCATTGTGGGCAAGGACTTCGGTTTCAAGGACGGCCTGTTCACGGGCTACGACGCCAAGACCCGGTCCTACGACAAAAGCAAATGGGGCTTTGAGATGGACGAAAACGGCGTACCCAGGAGGGACAAGACCCTCAAGAACCCGCGCTGTGTCTTCCAGCTCATGAAAAAGCACTACTCGCGCTACGGCATTGACGCCGTCTCCGCCACCACGGGTGTGAGCGCCGAGAACCTGCTCAAGGTTTACAAGGCCTTCTCAGCCACCGGCAAACCCGACAAGGCTGGCACCGTCATGTATGCCCTGGGCTGGACCCAGCACACCGTGGGTGTCCAGAACATCCGGTCCGCAGCCATCATCCAGCTGCTGCTGGGCAACATCGGCGTGGCCGGCGGCGGCATCAACGCCCTGCGCGGCGAGCCTAACGTCCAGGGGTCCACGGACCACGCCCTGCTGTATCACATCATTCCCGGCTACATGGACATGCCGCACAACGAGTGGCAGACCTACGCCGACTACGTCAAGGGCACCACCCCGGTGAGCAGGGACCCGCTCTCGGCCAACTGGTGGCAGAACAAGCCCAAGTACTTCACCAGTCTGCTCAAGGCGTGGTTCGGCGACAACGCCACCGCTGAAAACGGCTTCTGCTACGAACTGCTTCCCAAGATCGAGAAGGGCGGGGACTACTCCTACATGTACCTTTTCGACCGCATGTACAAAAACCAGATCCGCGGCGGCATCATCATCGGCCTCAACCCCATGAACAGCATCCCCAACACCAACAAGGTGCGCAGGGCGCTGGACAACCTGGACTGGCTGGTGGCCTCGGAACTGCATCACTCGGAAACCACGGACAACTGGCAGCGGCCAGGCGCTGATCCGAAAAAGATCAAGACCGAGGTGTTCCTGCTGCCCTCGGCCCACCGGCTGGAAAAAGAAGGGTCCGTCACCAACTCGGGCCGCTGGCTGCTCTGGCATTACCAGGTGGTTCCGCCTGCCTTTGAGGCCAAGTCCTTCGGCGACATGTTCGTGGGCATCATGCAGCGGGTCAAGGCCCTCTACGCCAAGGAGGGCGGTACGCTCCCCGAGGCCGTGCTCAAGCTCGACTACCCGGACAAGTACGATCCCGATGAACTTTGCGCCCGGATAAACGGCCGCTTCACCAGGGACACCAGGGTGGGCGACAAACTCTACAGGAAGGGGCAACTGGTGCCCTCCTTCACCGCCCTGCAGGACGACGGCTCGACCGCAAGCCTGCATTGGCTTTACACGGGCAGCTTCACCGAAGAGGACGGCAACAAGGCCAAACGGCGCGACACCACCCAGACAGAGATGCAAAAAGCCATCGGCCTGTATCCCAACTGGGCATGGTGCTGGCCGGTCAACCGCCGCGTCCTTTACAATCGCGCCTCGGTGGACCTCAACGGCAAGCCGTACAACCCGGCCAAGGCCGTCATCAAATGGAAGGACGGCAAGTGGGTGGGTGACGTGCCCGACGGCGGCTGGCCACCGCTGGCCACCGGCAACGGCAAGATGCCGTTCATCATGACCGTGCACGGAGGCGGGCAGCTGTATGGCCCGGGCCGCATGGACGGTCCTTTCTCCGAGCATTACGAGCCGGTGGAGACCCCGGTGAACAACAACCTGTTCTCCAGACAGCTCAGCAGCCCGGTCTACAAGTTCATGTCCAGCGACATGGACAAGCTGGCCAAGCCCGCGGACCCGAACTACCCCATCGTGCTGACCACCTACAACGTGACCGAGCACTGGTGCGGCGGCGGCGAAACCAGAAACATCCCCAACCTGCTCGAAGCCGAACCACAGCTCTATGTGGAGATGAGCCCGGAACTGGCACAGGAAAAGGGCATCAAGAACGGCGACGGCGTGATCGTCGAAAGCATACGCGGACGCGTGGAGGCCATAGCCATGGTCACCATCCGCATGCGTCCCCTCAAGGTACACGGTCGGACCATTCACGAAATCGGCATGCCGTTCTGCTTCGGCTGGACGACTCCGGGTACGGGCGACTCCACCAACAGGCTCACGTCCTGGGTGGGCGACCCCAACACCACCATCCCGGAATTCAAGGCGTGCTGCGTGAACATCCGCAAGGCCGACAAGCTCACCGAGCTTGCAACCTAACGACCGCACCGGGCGGCCCGCGCCGCCCGATGACCAAAAGGAGACCGTCATGCCAAAGGCGTTTTTGATCGATACATCCCGCTGCACAGCGTGCCGCGGCTGTCAGATAGCATGCAAGGAATGGCACGAGCTTCCCGCCAACCAGACCAGGCAATGGGGGAGCCACCAGAACCCGCCCGACCTCAACCCCAACAACTACAAGCTCGTCAGATTCAGCGAGCATCTCGAAAACGACGTGATCCGGTGGAACTTCTTCCCGGACCAGTGCCGACACTGCGAGGTGCCGCCCTGCAAGGAGATAGGCGACATCTACCATGAGGATACCATTGTCCACGACGAGGAGACCGGGGCGGTGATCTTCACCGACAAAACCACGGCCTTCAGTGCGGAGGAGTTCGAGCAGGTGCGCGAGTCGTGCCCGTACGACATCCCCAGACGCGACCCGAAGACCGGCCTGCTCGCCAAGTGCACCATGTGCAACGAGCGGGTGCAAAGAGGTCTGCTGCCCGTCTGCGTCAAGGTCTGCCCCACCGGGGCCATGCGCTTTGGCGAACGCGAGGACATGCTCAAGCTGGCCGAATCCCGTCTGGCCACGGTCAAAAAGACTTGGCCCAAGGCGGTGCTCACTGATCCAAGAGAAGTGAACGTCATCTACCTGCTGACCGACGCGCCCGAGAACTATCACACCCATGCCGTCGCCCAGGCGTCCATGGGCCCGCTGACCAAGAAGCAGTTCCTGGCCACCCTGGCCCGGCCCTTCAAGGCCATGGTCAAGGCGTAGACACACAACCGCGCCCCGGGACCGGAGAGCCGATGGCGGTCCGGACCCGGGGCCCACAGGGAGCACCCATGACATCAGCAACAGCAAGGCAGGCGGTCACGGCGACTTTGGAAACCATGAAGCAGCGTGTGCCTGCGTACCGGGAGCTGGTCGACAGGTTCGGCCCACTGTTCCTTGGCAGAGCCGAGCTGTACGACCAACTGACCGCCATGGCTCCCCCTCCGCCCGAGGTCGACGGGGCCAAGCTCGCTGCCGGGGCTCCTGTCCTGGCCGGGGCCGATCTCGCCCCCTGGCTGCCGCTGTTCCAAACGTCGGCCAAAACCCTGCTGCCAAGGCTGATCTCTGTGCTCCATCTTGACAAGGCAGCGGGCGAGGCCCTGGCCGCCCTCCCTGCCGATCCGCCTCTCCTCTCGGGACTCGCCCAGGCACGCATTGAAGGCAATTGGAAGTTTTTCGAGGACACCTCCGTAAAACTCGAAACGGTTTCAGCCGGCATCCTGCTGTTTGTTTCCGAAAGCATCCTCTCTCCAGCCTTGACCGTCCTTGCGGACAGCCTGGGCGAGCCCCTTGCCAGGCACTCCTGGAATCAGGGCCATTGCCCGGTATGTGGCTCGTCTCCGTCCATCGCCTTTCTTTCCTTCAAGGAGTCCACAGGGCTCGACCACCTGGTGAGCGGCGGAGGCAAGAAATATCTCCACTGCTCCCTGTGCGGGCATGAGTGGCGCGTCAAGCGCAACGCCTGCGCCGCATGCGGCAACGACGACAGCGAGACGCGGGAGATTCTGACCGTGGAAGGCGTCGGCAACGAGCGAATCGAGGCGTGTCGCAAGTGCAACACCTACTGCCTGAGCATAGACATGCGCGAGTGCGACCCGCCCCCGCAGCTTGATGTGGCCCAGATGGGCCTCATCCATCTGGACATTTTTGCACACCAGAACAAGTTGACCCCCATCACGCGCACACTGTGGAACAGCTTTGATGGGTAGGAAAGACAGAGGATGACCACCATGCCGCTGCGCGCCTTCAAATGCGTAGGAGAAGCACCACGGCCAGAAGGGATCGACGGCCAGCCCCGGCCGAGCCTCGTCTGTCCAAGGTCTCTGCAACGATACGCCGCCGGATCGCTGCGGCTTGACGAGGACATGATCGCGGTGGAAGAGGATATCCGCATCCGGGTTCAGGATCATTCCGAGATGGTTCTGGCCCGGACCCCCGGAGACGACCTGAACCTGATCGCGGGCCATCTCTTCTCGCGCTCCATGATCCGCACCCCGGAAGACATTCTCAATGTCGCCTTCCACCCCCGCAACGGCTCGCTTGCAGATGTGGTCCTCAAGTCCCCCAAGGTCATCCGCCGCATATTTCCCTCGCCGCATCCGCTGCGTCTTGCTCCCGAGCGGATATTCGAATTCAAGGCCCTGTTTGAACACCGGCAGAAGCTCTTCAAGAACACCGGGGCAACCCACGCAGCAGCGCTCATATCCGTCCACGGGGAACTGCTCTCTTATGGCGAGGATGTCGGACGGCACAACGCCTTTGACAAGGCCATCGGACGGGCACTCCTCGAAGGGTCCCTGGCAAGGGCGGCCATAGCCATGCTCTCCTCCCGGCTCGCCTTGGAGCTGACCATCAAGGCCGCGACCGCCAATATCCCCATCCTGTGCGGTTTCTCCGCCGCCACCAGCTCCGGCATCCAGTTCGCCGAGGACAACAACATCACCCTCATCGGGCGCATCCGTGAGAACACGCTGGCGGTCTACGCCCACAGCTGGCGACTGCGGGCCCCGAGAGTGGACTAGTTTTCGCGCCCTCCCCGGCGCACGACGGCCCATTGGGCCGCCGCTGATTGCCTTGGTGCCAGCAAACCCCCTTTCCTTTTTTGTAAAAAGAGTGTCTCAAATAGACACAAACAAATTCCCAAGAGCCCCTTGACACACTAATATGGCGCGGATACGTTGTGCCAAATTGGGCATAATTGTCGGCGCGCCTCACAGTGCATCGTCACAAGGGAAGTCTGGCTATATATTATGCCCAAAAAGACACAATACTAAAGAGGACACCCCCCCTCCATGTACAGAATGCCGCCACCCCCCACTCTCAATCGCTCGCGGAGTCAGCCCGAATGAAGACCGTACCAGTCCAGAATGCCGTGGGCATGGTGTTGTGCCACGACATGACGCGCATCGTCCCCGGCGAGAGCAAGGGCCCCGCCTTCAGAAAAGGACACGTCATCGCCGAGGCCGACATCCCGGCCCTCCTTGAGATCGGCAAGGAGCACATCTACGTCCTCACCCTGGAAGAAGGGAGAATCCATGAAGACGAAGCGGCAAGACGCATCGCCCGCGCCGCCGCTGGTCCCGGCATCACCTTGTCCGATGTCAGTGAGGGCCGCATCAATTTCGAGGCCGTTTCCGGCCTGCTCCAGGTGAACGTGGAGGCCCTGCGCCGCATCAACTCCATAGAGGAAGTCGTTCTGGCCACCATGCACGACGGCCAGCAGATCACCTCGCCCCGAGCCGTGGCCGGGACGCGGGTGGTGCCGCTGGTCATCGACGAGTGGAAAATCGCCCGGGTGGAGGCCATTTGCGCCGAGTATCCCTTTGTGGTGGGCGTACGCCCGTTCCGGCGGCACAATGTCGGGCTGGTGACAACGGGAAGCGAGGTGTTCCACGGCCGCATCAAGGACAAGTTCGGGCCGGTCATCCGCCGGAAATTCGAGGCGCTGGGCTCCTCAGTCATGGGCCAGCGCCTGACCTGCGACGATCCGGAAACGACCCGAGTCGCCATCCAGGCCTTCATCGCCGAAGGAGCTGACATGGTGGTGGTCACGGGGGGCATGTCCGTGGACCCCGACGACCAGACACCAACGGCCATCCGCTCCACCGGAGCCAAGGTCACAACCTACGGTTCGCCGACTTTTCCCGGCGTGATGTTCATGGCCGCCATGCTTGACGGCGTACCCATCCTCGGACTGCCCGGCTGCGTCATGTACTACAGGGCGTCGATATTTGATCTGGTGGTTCCCCGCCTGCTGGCGGGAGTGGAAATAACCCGCGAGGACATCGTGGCCCTGGCCCACGGCGGTTTTTGCGCAAGCTGTGACGTTTGCCGCTACCCTGTCTGCCCGTTCGGCAAATAAGGGGGCGTCCACCTCGTCAATTTTGCAACCACGACGCCTTGGAGTGCGTCAAGGAGGAAATGACTCATGATTAAACGGGTTCTTCAGGTCAATGGAGTTTCAAGGCAGGTTGTCTGCGAACCGGACGAGTCGCTGGCCAACGTGCTGCGCCAGAACTTGGGGCTCACGAGCGTCAAGATCGGCTGCGGCACCGGCCTGTGCGGCAGTTGCACCATCGTCAAGGACGGCAAGCTGAGCCGCTGCTGCCGGACCAAGATGAAAACCGTGGACGACTACACTGCGATCACAACGCTGGAAGGCATCGGCTTCCCCGGCAAACTGCACCCCGTCCAGCTCGCCTGGATCGCATACGGCGGTGCCCAATGCGGTTTCTGCTCCCCGGGCTTCATCGTCTCCGCCTACGCCCTGCTTCTGGAAAAACAAAGCCCGACCCGCCAGGAGATTCGAGACTGGTTCGAAAAAAACCGCAACGTCTGCCGTTGCACCGGCTACAAACCGCTGGTTGACGCGGTCATGGCCGCCGCGGAGGTCCTGCGCGGCGAGAAGACCGAGGACGACCTGCTCTTCAAGATTCCCGAGGACGGCCGCATCTGGGGCACCAAGTACCCCCGCCCCACAGCGGTGGCCAAAGTCACAGGCACCTGGGACTTCGGCGCGGACCTGGCCCTGCGGCTGCCCGCCGGTTCCCTGCACTGCGAGCTGGTGCAGGCCAAGGTTTCCCACGCCAACATCCTGTCCATCGACACGAGCGAGGCCGAGGCCGTGCCCGGCGTGTTCAAGGTCGTGACCCACAAGGACATCAAGGGCAAGAACCGGATCACCGGCCTGATCACCTTCCCCACCAACAAGGGCGACGGTTGGGACCGGCCCATCCTGTGCGATGAGAAGGTCTTCCAGTTCGGCGATGCCATTGCCATCGTCTGCGCCGAGAACCCGAAGGCGGCCAAGGAGGGCGCGGCCAAGGTCAAGGTCGAGCTTGAGCAGCTGCCCGAGTACATGAACGCCCATGCGGCCATGGCCGACGACGCCATAGAGATCCACCCCGGTACGCCCAACGTCTACTACATCCAGAAGATTGCCAAGGGCCCGGACACCAGGCCCATCTTCGACGGTGCCGACGTGGTGGTGGAAGGCGACTACTATACCCAGCGCCAACCCCACATGCCCATTGAGCCGGATGTCGGGTTCGCCTATCAAAACGAGGACGGCAAGCTGGTCATCCACTCCAAGTCCATCGGCCTGCATCTGCACATGTACATGATCGCTCCGGGCCTCGGCATCGAGCCCGAAAACATGATCATGGTTCAAAACCCCACCGGAGGCACCTTCGGCTACAAGTTCTCGCCGACCATGGAAGCCCTGGTGGGCGCGGCCACTCTGGCCACCGGGCGCCCGACCTACCTGAACTACACCTGGTACCAGCAGCAGACCTACACCGGCAAACGCTCGCCCCAATTCACCTCGGTGCGAATGGCCGCCACCAAGGACGGCAAGCTGCTTGGCATGGAGACCGACTGGACCGTGGACCACGGCCCCTATTCCGAGTTCGGCGACCTGCTGACCCTGCGCGGGGCGCAGTTCATCGGCTCGGGCTACAACATTCCGGCCATTCGCGGCGAGGGTCGCACCGTATGCACCAACCACTGCTGGGGCGCGGCCTTCCGCGGCTACGGCGGCCCCGAGGCGGAATTCCCGTCCGAGGTGCTCATGGACGAGCTGGCCGAAAAGCTGGGCATGGACCCGCTGGAGCTGCGCTACAGGAACGTCTACCGCAAGGGTTCCACAACCCCCACGGGCCAGGACCCGGAGGTATACTCCCTGCCCGAGATGATCGACAAGCTGCGTCCGAAGTACGAGGCAGCCAGGAAGAAGGCTGCCGAAGCTTCCACCGACGCGATCAAGCGCGGTGTGGGCGTGGCCGTGGCCGTGTACGGCTCCGGCCTGGACGGCCCGGACACCGCCGAGGTGGACGCCGCCCTGAACGCCGACGGCACTGTGACCATCTTCTCCACCTGGGGCGATCACGGCCAGGGCGCGGACATGGGCACTCTGGGCACGGCCCACGAAGCCTTGCGTCCAATGAAGCTGACCCCGGACCAGATCAAACTGGTCATCGGCGACACCAGCAACGCTCCGGTGGCGGGTCCGGCGGGCGGCAGCCGCTCTCAGGTCATGGTCGGCCAGGCCACCAAGAACGCCTGCGATCAACTGGTGGCGGCCATGCGCAAGCCGGACGGCTCCTTCCGCACCTATGCCGAGATGGTGGAGGAAAAGCTGGACCTGCTCTACCGCGGCAAGTTCACGGCTCCGGCCAATGATTGCGACGAAAACGGCCAGGGCAATCCCTTCTGCTGTTACATGTACGGCGTGTTCATGGCAGAGGTGGCCGTGGAGGTCGCCACCGGCAAGGCCACGGTTGAAAAGATGACCATGGTTGCCGACATCGGCGTGGTCAACAACTTCCTGGTCACCGACGGACAGATATACGGCGGCATCGCCCAGGGTATCGGCCTGGCGCTGACCGAGGACTACGAAGACATCAAGAAACACTCCAACATGGCCGGGGCCGGCATTCCGACCATCAAGGATATCCCGGACGACATTGAGATCATCTACGTGGAGACCCCGCGCCCAGATGGTCCATTCGGTGCGTCCGGCGTCGGCGAAATCCCGCTGTGCGGGCCGCACCCGGCGATCATCAACGCCATCTACAACGCCTGCGGCGTACGCATCAAGGAACTGCCCGCGTACCCCGCAAAGGTATTGGCCGGCCTCAAGGGCTAACACTATAGCTGCAACCCGTGGCGGTCCCGGCTCCGACGGGACCGCCACCGCTCTTTTTCTCCGGCGGGAAACATGGATCAAAAAGAACTCAGGGCGTGGGAAGCGCGATGCGTACAGGATGAGACGCCCCGGTGCACCGCCGCCTGCCCCCTGCATGTGGACGTTCGGACCTTCTGCGGCCTCATGGCCCAGCGCCGCTTCGACAAGGCCTGGCAAACCCTGGCCAAGGTCCTGCCCCTGCCTTCGGTGCTGGCACGGCTGTGCGACGCGCCCTGCAAGGCGGAATGCGTCAGAAAAGACGCGGGCGGCCCCATTGAGACAGGCGCACTGGAACGGTATTGCGCTCAGGTTGCCGCTCCCGCCTTGCCACCCAAGCCCCTGCCGTCGCGCCGCAAAACCGTGGCCGTGTTCGGCGGCGACCTCTGCGGGCTGTGCGCGGCATGGGAGTTGGCCCGGCGTGGATTCTCGGTGTCCCTGTACTGCGGCGTCCCCGGCGGCTCGCTGCTGAATCTCCCGGAAAGCGTCCTGCCTCAAGGTGCGCTGGAGCGGGAGCTGGAAAACCTTGACAAACTGGGCGTAGACCTGAAGCGGGATACGGACCTGACCATGGCCCTTCTGGACTCCCTGGCAGAGAGCCGGGACGCCCTCTTTGTGGACGGCGATGCCTGGCCCGCCGGGTTCGATAATTTCGGCCAGCCGGACGAGTTGACCCTGGGCACCCGGCGCTCCGGGATTTTCGCCAGCCCTGCAGGCCAGCCCTCGCCAGTGCTCAGGGCGGCGGCGGCGCGGCGAGCGGCCAATTCGGTCGAGCGCTTCGTCCAGGGAGTGTCCATGACCACCAGCCGTCAATTGGAAGGGGCGTACCCGTCCCGCCTGTTCACCAGCCTGGACAATGTGGACGCTGCGGCGCCCGTCTGCGGCGATCTCTGCCCTGACGAGAACGCGGCCCTCGCCGAAGCCAGGCGCTGCCTGCAATGTGAATGTATGGAGTGCGTCAAGGTTTGCGAATATCTCAAACACTACAAGCAATATCCCAAGGTGTACGCACGCCAGATATACAACAACGCCTCCATTGTCATGGGCACGCGCCAGGCCAACACCATGATCAACTCGTGCATGCTCTGCGGCCTGTGCGAAGTCGTGTGCCCCGAGGATTTCTCCATGGCCGAGCTCTGCCTTGAGGCCCGGAGGTCCATGGTCGAGCGGGGGAAAATGCCGCCGTCGGCCCACGAGTTCGCCCTGCGCGACATGGCCTTTGCCAACAGCGATGCCTGCGCACTGGCCCGTCATGCCCCGGCAGCGGAGTCCAGCGACTACCTGTTCTTCCCCGGCTGCCAGTTGACCGCTTCCGACCCGGACGGGGTGCAGGCGGCCTATGCCGACCTGTGCGCCAGACTCGGCAGAGTTGGGCTGATGCTTCGCTGCTGCGGAGCGCCCGCCCATTGGGCCGGGCGGCAGGCCATGGCGGATCAATCCCTTTCCACCCTGAAAGAGGAATGGAAGCACCTGAGCTCGCCGCGGATCATCGCGGCCTGTCCCACCTGTCTCAACACCCTCCGCCAGTGGCTGCCGGAGGCGGAAATCGTCTCGCACTGGTCGGTACTCCGGGCCATGGGCCTGCCCGAGGGCGCGAGATCCGACGGCATGGTCCTGGCCGTGGGCGACCCCTGCGCGGTCCGGCACGACAGGGCCATCCGCGAGGACGTACGCACCCTGCTCGACCGGCTGGGGGTGGACATGGTGGAGCCGGAGCTGACCGGCGAACTCGCCCAGTGCTGCGGTTTTGGCGGACTCCTGGCCGAAGCCAACCCGGAGCTTGGCCGGCTCGTGGCACAACGGCGGGCGGACGAGCTTGCCGAGGACTTCGTCACCTACTGCGCCATGTGCCGGGACAGGATTGCCCGGACGGGCAAGCGGGCCATGCACCTCTACGACCTGATCTATCCCGGCGGAGCCGAGCCCGGCTCCCGCCCGGCTCCCGGATACTCGGACAGGCGCGAAAACCGCACCCGGCTCCGCGAGAAGCTGCTGCGCACTCTATGGAAAACGGACCAGTCCGGGGCCGAACCCCACGAGGCCGTGCAGGTCGTCTTTACCGACGAGGCCGCACGCCTCATGGAGGAGCGGCGGATACTGAGGAGCGACGTACAAAAGGTGCTCCATTATGGGGCCAGGGCCGGGGCGCAGTTCGGCCACGATGAAACGGGCCGCCATCTGGCCTCGTGGCGTCCTTCGACAGTGACCTATTGGGTCGAGTACGAGCAGCAGGGCGAGGGGGTTCTGGTTCACCGCGCATGGTGTCACCGCATGCGGATCAAGGGAGGCCGGGCATGAGCGTCATCAAGGTACCCGAGGCCGACGCAGCAGGATGGCGGTGCGCGGCCTGCGACGAGCCCCTGGTCATGCGTCCCGTGGAGCTGGAATACCTGGATTCGCTGTTCAACGTGGAACTGCCTGCCTGCCCCAGGTGCCATCATGTGCTCATTCCCGAGGCCCTGGCCCTGGGCAAGATGCATCAAGTGGAGCAGTTGCTGGAGGACAAGTAGTGGCCGACGCCCCCCTCTGGGAAAAGCCCGGTCTACGGGCCGTTGCCGGGAACACGCTCCGCCCGGGCGGTTTTTCGCTCACCGACCGCGCCGCCGAAGGCATCGACATGCTGCCGGGATGGCGCGTCCTTGACGTAGGATGCGGCCTGGGAGCCACCATGCACCGGCTGCAAGCCCGGTTCGGGGCCAGGGCCTTTGGCGTGGAAATATCGTCGGGACAGCTCCGGCTGGCAGAGAACACCACGGGCATGGTCAGGGCGTCGGGCGAATGCCTGCCATTTCGCGATGGCATGTTCCATGCGGTTTTCTGCGAGTGCGTCCTCTCCCTGCTCAACGACCGGCCCTCGGCCCTGCGACAGGCGCATCGGGTTCTGCGGCCAGGCGGATTTTTGGTTCTGTCGGACCTCTGCACCCAAGGGGCCAGCCCACCCGGAGGCGACTCCTGCGCCGAACGCGCCTGGCCGCTGCCCGACGTGGTGCAACTGGTCGGGAACTGCGGCTTGCACATCCTGTCGGTGGAGGACCACACCCCACGGCTGCGCGAACTGGCGGCGCGGCTGGCATTTGCCGGAGAACGCCCCGATTGCCCGGGCTGCGGCGGGAGTCTCGGCTATTATTTGATGATCGCCCGCAAGCAGGAGGAGAACCATGCTGGATGACACCGGCTTCAGAATGCTGGAACTGGCCGGCAAAGGGTATTGCTGCAGCCAGATCCTGGTGCAGCTCGCCCTGGAGGGAATGGACCGCGAAAACCCGGACCTTGTGCGGGCGGCCGCCGGACTGTGCAACGGCCTGGGCGACTGTTCCGGCCCTTGCGGCGTACTCACCGGGGCCATGCTCGTCCTGGGGCTTTACGGCGGCAAAGGCGTGGACCACGAGGAAAGCGCCGACGGCCTGCCCCTGATGCTCGAATCGATGCGCGACTGGTTCGCCGCAGCCACGGAGGCATATGGCGGCACCGCCTGCCGGGACATCCTTGATGGAGGCTGCGGCAAGCCCGACGCGGCCCGTTGCGGCGGTCTCCTGACCGATGCCCATGCCCAGCTACGCGAAATCCTGGTCGAAAACGGACTGGACCCGGAACAGGGACGCCAACTGCCATGACCCGCGAACCGCGAAGCGTCTGCCCGATCTGTCTGGCTCCGATTCCGGCCTGGCACGAGACCCTGGAAAACGATACCGGGGGGAGCGATACGTATCTGATCAAGGAATGCCCGGAACACGGCTCCTTTCGCACCATGGTCTGGCGCGGGCCGCCGGATTTCGCGGACTGGTCCAGGCCCAAGATTCCGTCCCAGCCCAAGGCGCCGTCAACCCCGGTGGACAAGGGATGCCCTCTGGATTGCGGCCTGTGCGCCGCCCACCGGCAGCACACCTGCACCGCCGTGCTCGACGTGACCGCTCGGTGCAATCTCGGCTGTCCGGTCTGCTTCGCCTCGTCCGGCGCGGACGCCTTGCCGGACCTGTCGCCAACCGTCATCGGCTCCCTGCTCGACAGCATCGCCAAGGCGTCAGGATTCTGCAATATTCAGTTCTCCGGTGGCGAGCCCACCACGCGGGACGACCTGCCGGACCTGATCCGCCTCGCCCGGCGCAAGGGATTTTCCTTCATCCAGCTCAACACCAATGGCCTGCGCATCGGAAGCGAGCCGGGCTATGCCGCCGCCCTGGCCAGAGCCGGGCTGGATTCGGTTTTTTTCCAGTTCGACGGCATGGACAACGACATTTACACGGCGTTGCGGGGCAGCCCCCTGCTTGAGCGCAAGCTCGCGGCCATCGATTCCCTGGCCCAGGCCGGAATCGGCGTGGTGTTGGTGCCCACTGTGGTGCCCGGTGTCAATGACCGCGCCCTTGGGGCCATCATCCGTTTCGCGGCGGCCAACTCCCCGGCCGTGCGCGGAGTCCATTTCCAGCCGATCAGCTATTTCGGCAGGTTTCCCCGATCTCCTGCCGACGAACAACGCATCACCCTGCCCGAGGTCATGCGCCAGCTCCAAGCACAGACCGACGGCGCGTTGCAGGTCTCGGACTTTCTGGCCCCAGGCTGCGAGCACTCGCACTGCTCCTTTCACGCCAACTACATCGTGACCGGCAACGGCGGATTGGCCCGGCTTTCGGCCAAGAGCGCCTGCTGTGCGCCCCCCGAGCCGTCACGCCCCCACCCGACCTCGCCCCGGCCCGCCTCCGAGGGGGCGGACAAGGCCAAGGCATTTGTCCGGCGGCAGTGGTCCTCGCCGGACATGGGGCAGCCCTCGGCTCAGGCCGGGGACGACTTCGACCGCTTCATCGCCAGAGCATCGACCCACACCCTGGCCGTGTCGGCCATGGCCTTTCAGGACTGCTGGACCATGGACCTGGAACGGCTCAAGGGCTGCTGCATCCATGCCGTGTCGCCCGACGGTCGCCTTATTCCCTTTTGCGCCTACAACCTGACCTCCATGGACGGGACCACCCTGTACCGGGGGAAGTGCCGTGGCCCTGCAGCCCCTTGACCTGTGGCTGGCCCACCGCACAGGGCTTGACGCTCCCCCTTCACGAAGGAGGCTGGACGCATGGCTCCTCGACAGGCTGCGCGAGACAGTGGACCACGCCCAATGCGCCAGCCCCTTCTACGCCCGCCATCTTGCCGATGCAAAGTCGCGAGACATCGCCACGTTCCAGGATTTTTCCCGGCTGCCCACGATCGGACCGGAGCATCTGCGCGACGCGCCGGAAGGGCTGCTCTGCGTCTCCCGCGACGAAATTGCCCGGGTGGTGACGCTTCGGACTTCCGGCACCACCGGCCCGGCCAAGAGGGTCTTCCACACCGCCGAAGACATGGAGGCCACTGTCGATTACTTTGCCTGGGGCATGGCGGGCATTGCCGCGCCCGGAGACACGGCCCTGATCCTCATGCCCGACGAAAGGCCGGGCGGAGTGGCCCGCCTGTTGACCCAGGCCCTCGCCCGCAGCGGCGTGAACGCCGCTGTCCACGGCGTGATGGAAAACGCCGATGCCGCCCTGGACCAGTGCCTTGAGGCAGAAGCCCGCTGCGTGGTGGGCAGCCCTGCGCACCTGAACCTGCTCGCCCGCGCCGGAGAGCGACGCGGTCTGCCCCGGGGACGGGTGCGCTCCGTGCTCCTGTGCTGGGACATGATCCCCGAGGCCGTGGTCCGCAATTGCACACGCATATTCGGCTGCCGGACTTTTCGCCACTGGGGCATGATCGAGACCGGCCTCGGCGGTGCGGTGGAATGCACACCGGGGTCGGGTCTGCACCTGCGCGAGACAGATGTGTTCCTGGAGATCATTGACCCTGCCACCGGCCAAATTCTGCCGGACGGCGAGTACGGGGAGATGGTCGTGACCACGCCCCTTAGGCGCGGCATGCCCCTCATCCGCTACCGCACGGGCGACATGGGCCGCATTCTGCCAGGGCGGTGTGCCTGCCCAAGCCCTTTGCGCCGCCTTGATCCGCTGATATGGAGAGGAACGGACAGCGTGGACCTCGGCGGGCGAACCCTGACCCTGCGGGAGCTTGGGCAATGCCTCTACGCGCTGCCCGAACTGGACGATTTCGCGGCCGGATTCGGACAGGGCGTATTGCGCATCCTGGCCTGCGGCGGCCGCGGTCTGCGGGAAGCGGTGAACGGCGCCCTCGCCTCCCTGCCAGCCGTGGCTCGTGGACTGTGCTCTGGCGCCCTTGCATTGGACATCCAGACACGAAAACACGGCGCACCCGCCATCCCGGGCCTGGACAAGCGCCGCATAACGATCCTTGGAGGAAACGACCAATGAAATCCCTTGTGCGCTCCGTGTGCGAACTCCTGGCGCGGGGCGAAACCGTTGTGATGGCGACCGTTGTGGAGAGCTCAGGATCCACCCCGCGCTCCTCGGGCGCCAAGATGATCGTGCGGGGAGACGGCTCCATCCTCGGCACCGTGGGCGGCGGACTGGTGGAGGCCCTGGCCTGCCGCGACGGGCTGGCCCAGCTCGACGCAGGCGACGGCGCGGCACGGCTCCTCTTCGTGGACCTGACCAATTCCCTGGCTGCCGAATCGGACATGATCTGCGGCGGTGGCCTCTCGGTGCTCTTGGAGACCGTGGCCCCCGGCGGCTCGTGCGCCACGGCCTACGCCGCGCTGGACGAACGCATCCGCCGCGGCGTCCGCACTGTTCTTGAAACCCGGCTGGAAGAAGCCGACACCCTGCGGACCATACACCATGCGGTCCTCGACGCCCCTGCGGGAAACGGCATCGTCTTCCAGCGACAGGATCGGGCCATGCGCCTGATGGAACCCTTCACCCCCCCGCCTTCCCTCTACCTCTTCGGGGCCGGGCATGTCTCCCTGTTCACCGCCCGGGTCGGGGCCATGGCCGGATTCCGCACCGTGGTCCTCGACGACCGAGCCGATTTCGCCAATCCCGGACGCTTTCCCGAGGCGGATCAGGTGGCCGTCCTGCCCTCCTTTGACGGCTGCTGCCAGGGACTGGGCATCGGTGGCGACGACTTTGTGGTCATCGTCACCCGCGGGCACCTGCATGACCGCACCGTGCTGGCTGAGGCACTGCGCACCCCGGCCGGGTACATCGGCATGATCGGCAGCAAAAGCAAGCGCGACAAGATATACGCCTCTCTGCTCGCCGACGGATTCACCCGGCAGGACATCGACCGCTGCCACTGCCCCATCGGGCTGCCCATCGGGGCGCAAACGCCTGAGGAGATCGCGGTCAGCATCGGCGCGGAGCTTATCAGCGCCCGTGCCGGGATGGGACGATGATCCGGCTGGCCGCAGTCATCCCCGCCGCCGGGCTCTCCTCGCGCATGGGGCGGTGCAAGCCGCTGCTCCCGCTGGGCAGGGGCACGGTCCTGTCGCGTTGCGTTGATCTTTTCCGAAACAACCGCATCGACCAGATCATAGTTGTTACGGGCAACAACAGGGACGAGGTGTCGGCGGAAGCGTTCAGGGCCGGGGCAAAGCCTGTCCACAACGAACGCTTCAAGCAGGGCATGTTCTCCTCGGTGCTCACGGGAATCGGCGCACTGAAAAACGATGTTTCGGCGTTCTTTCTCCTCCCGGCCGACACCCCCCTGATCCGGCCCGAAACCATCGGCCGACTGGCGGAGACCTACCGGAATGCCAGACCGGCCCTGCTCTACCCCCGCTTCCTGGACGAGCGCGGCCATCCGCCGGTCATCGGCAGGGAACTCCTTGGCGACATTGTGGGTCACGACGGCGCAGGCGGCCTGCGGACCGTACTGCAACGGCACGAGGCCGCCGCCATGGACCTGGATACGCCCGATGCGGGCACGGTCATCGACCTGGATCATCCCGAAGACTACGGGCAAGCTCTCGCCTGCTTCGACGCCCAATACCCCAACGAGCGCGAATGCCGCCAACTCTGGGCCATGCGCGGCCTGCCGGAGCACGTCGACGAACACTGCCGGGCCGTGGCAGCCGTGACCGACGCCCTGTGCGCCCGGCTCAACGCCCGAAACGGCACTTCCGCCCTGAACCCCGCCCTGGCAAGGGGGGCCGCCCTGGTCCACGACATCGGCAAGGGGACCAGACACCATGAAGCTGCGGGCGCGGCCCTGCTACGCTCACATGGCTTCCACGCCGCGGCCGACATCGTGGCCGGGCACTTCGACCTGACCCTTGCACCGGATCAACCCATCACGGAAAAGGAAGTGGTCTTCCTGGCCGACAAGCTGGTACGCTGCCATTCGCCGGTCGCACTCGACGCTCGCTATCTCGAAAAACTGGCCGTCCACCGGCACGAGCCCGGCGCCGAGGAAGCCATCCTCGGCCGCCTGGAACGGGCCAGGAACCTTCTTGCCCGTTTTGATGGCGAGCTGGGCGAATCGGCCGAGGAAGTGGCCCGGCTGGCCCTGGCCTGAACCGCAGGAAGCGGCGTTGCACACGCTCGATGATCCTGTCCATCCCTTGAGCCGGAGCCGCCTTTGCCATCCCTCTCGCCGTCGCCTGCACGGATGACAACACAAGCAAAGTCGAGATGGCAAGGCCGTCCGGCCAGAGCCGGTCGCCCGAAGGGCCTGGCCTTGCTTTAGCCGTTGGCGAGTCTTCGAGCCTTACGGGTGAAGACAGCAGCGATGCCATCTCGGCTGCTTGCGTCACGCTCGCGAAAAATCGGAGGGAAAGGGAGAAAGCATGTCGCCGGAGCTTGCGCAAAGGTTTTGCGGCGGCGTACGGTAGTGCATATCCATTGGATAATTTCGTAATCAAAAGGAAGCATGACGCACCCAAGGCGCGTTCATAAGTTTTGACGAAGCCTAAACTGATGAACGCGTAAATTGGCAGGTCAGGACTTGTTTTACGCAGGAGGCCAGTATTCTGGCCTTCGGCCTTGCTTCGGCCAAGTATCCCGTGCGCAGGGACATCCTGATCTCGGAGCGGCCCAGCGAGTGGCGCAGGGCGCTCGGGACAACGTGACGAAAGTAGTAGGTCGTGCCTTTCAAGTAAAGGTGATTCGGGGAGCGAGCGATTCGCGGCATGTGACGTCTCCGGCGACAGACGATTCCGGGTGCTTTGACCCACCACTTTGACCCAGAGGGGTCAAATCACGCCGAAAGAAGACAATTGCGTAACTTGCCGGATAAAAAAGAAAAAGGGTTGCAGCTTGTTAGCCGCAACCCTTGATCATTCTGGTGCCGAAGAGAAGACTCGGAACGTCTCGCTTTTCGACATCGCGGCAATGCTTTGATTTTATTTGTCTATTCTGTTTCGGCGTGTCCTTTGTGCATGGGGAATGACCTAGCATTTTGACCCGGCTTCAGCAAGGGGGTGCCCCATATCTGTTCGTTGTCACCAAGTTCCGGCTTGGAGTGAGCATGTAACTTTACCAATGGCATCGTGAGTGCGTCGAGCATTGTTTTGATGAGCCGTTGGCACCTTTCGCTCACTCTCTCACCGAAAACATGGCGCACCGCAATCGCTAAGGCAGCCGTTTGACAAATTCCCTTTCTTCTGGGGCTCCGTCTGCAAAGCCCTTCAGGATCAGATCCATCACCAGCTTGGCGAAGCCTTTTCTGGTGCGCTCCCTGCCGAGGAACTGCCGGGCGAGTTCGGCGTGCGTGTCCATGCTCTCGATGACGGCGTCCTCCACTGCCTGGGGGAAGCTGCCGAGCATGGCCTGGGCCGGGCTGTTCACGCGCAGTTCGGTCATGAGCCGGTCGTTCTCGCGCAGCTTGGTGACGATGGTCCGGGCGTAGCTCAGGGCGTCGCCGCCGGTGAACTCGCCGTCGAAGAGCCTGTTCATGCGCTCCACTATTTCCGCGAGCCTTTCGGTCTCGCGCTCCCTGGGTGACGCCGTTTCGTCGGAGGGCGGCCTGAGGGTTCCGTCCTCGTTTTCCAGCTTGATCTGCTCCTCGCGCTTTTTGGCCAGGCGGTAGTGGGTCATCTCGATGTCGGAGAGGTCGATCTCGTCATCGAGGCGTTCCTCCCGGAGCAGGGGCAGCAGGTGGCGGGCATAGATGGAGAGCTTCTCAAGCTCCTGGTCGTCAAAGTCGATGATCTGTGAGGCGAACTCGTAGAACCGCGTGAACCGCTTCAGGTCGCGCTTGAAGATGTCCAGCACGTCCTTGCCCTTTCTGGCTTCGGCGACGCTGATCCGGGCATTCTTGATGACGATATCGTTGCCGGTCTTCTTCGCTTCCCGAAACGCCTCCTCCGCATCACGGACAACGGACAGGACTTCCTTGTACCGGATGCCGAAGCGTTCCCGCGCCGGGCGGCAGTGGCGCATGAGCCGGGCTTGCGACGCCTTGTCGTTGAAGAATGCCTCGACAAAGGCTTCCACTTCCTCCCAGCGGTAGATATCCTGCCCGTCGAGCTTGTCCTTGAGCTCGTAGACAAGGTTCGGGTCGGACACGTCCTGGAGCCTGGCGACCTTGTAGTAGGGCTGGAACGCGGCGAGGATGTCCTCGGGCTTGTTGGCGAAATCGAGGACAAAGGTCTGGTCCTTGCCCGGATAGGTGCGGTTGAGCCGCGACAGGGTCTGGACGCAGTCCACCCCGGCCAGCTTCTTGTCCACGTACATGGCGCAGAGCTTGGGCTGATCGAATCCGGTCTGGAACTTGTTGGCCACGATCATGACCTGATACTCGTCGGTGTCGAACGCCTTGCGCATGTCCCGTTTCTTCAGGGTCGGGTTCATGTTGGTTTCGTTGAACGGGCCGGTGCCGTTCTCGACATCCTCCACATCGCCGGAAAAGGCGACCATGGCCTGAATGCCCTGGCACTGCGGATGCTCGGCAATGTACTTGTCAAAGGCGAGCTTGTAGCGCACCGCGGCCAGCCGGGAGGACGTGACCACCATGGCCTTGGCCTGGCCGTTCAGCCGGGCCGCGATCCGGGTGCGGAAGTGCTCGATGATCACCTCCACCTTGGTGGCGATGTTGTGGGGATGGTGGCGCACCCACTTGGCGATGGTGCTGGCCCCCTTGCGGGCGTCCACTTCCCGCTCGTCTTCTGGATTGGTGTGGGCCAGCTTGTAGGCCATGGAATAGGTGGTGTAGTTCCGGAGCACGTCGAGGATGTATCCTTCCTCAATGGCCTGCCGCATGGTGTAGACGTGAAACGACTGCGGGATGTTCTCGGCCGAGGCGGGCAGGTCGGGCCTTGGGCGGCGGCCGAAGAGCTCCAGGGTCTTGGGCTTGGGCGTGGCCGTGAAGGCAAAGTAGCTGATGCGGTCCGAGTCGCGCCGGGAGGCCAGGGTGGCCTGCAACACGTCCTCGGAGCTCAGGTCCGCGCCCTCGTCGATCTGTTCGAGGTTGAGGACTTCGCGCAGCTTCTGGGCCGTGCCGCCTGTCTGGGACGAGTGGGCCTCGTCGGCGATGACCGCATAGGTGCGGCCCTTGAGCGCTGTCCGCTCCTGGAGGAGCTTGAGCACGTAGGGGAATGTCTGGATGGTGACGATGACGATGCCTGCGGCCTCTTCCAGCGCGCCCGCCAGTTGCTCGGATTTGGAGCCGTCGCCGTATTCCCGGCTGACCCGTGTGACCGCGCCCCGGCGGTGGTCGAACTGGTAGATGGTCTCCTGCAACTGGTTGTCGAGCACCGTGCGGTCGGTGATGACGATGACCGAATCAAAGACCTTGCCGTCTTCGGCATCGTGGAGCGAGGAAAGCTGGTGCGCGGTCCAGGCGATGGAGTTGGACTTGCCCGAGCCCGCGCTGTGCTGGATGAGATACTTGTGTCCCGGCCCCTCGGCCCGGGCCGTGTCGATGAGCCGGTTGACCGCGTCCCACTGGTGAAAGCGCGGGAAGATCATGGTCTCTTTCTTGCGCGTGCGGCCTTGCCAATCGGTGGTTTCCTTGACTTCGAGATGCAGGAAACGGCCGAGGATGCGCAGGAAGTTGTCTGGCCGGAGCACTTCCTGCCAGAGATACCCGGTGGCGTAGTCGTCGGGATCGGCGGGCGGCGGATTGCCCGCCCCGCCATCGTCGGTGCCCTTGTTGAAGGGCAGGAAGCGCGAGGCGTCCCCGGCCAGCCGGGTGCACATGTACACATCCTCCTGGCTCACGGCGAAATGCACCAGGGCACCGCGCTTGAAGGTGAGCAGCGGCTCACCCTTGCGGGTGTGCGGGTCTTTGGGCGGGCGGTCCTTCTTGTATTGCCGGATGGCGTTGTGCACCGACTGCTTGAACTCGCTCTTGAGCTCCAGGGTCGCCACCGGGATGCCGTTGACGAACAGGGCCAGATCGAGCCGCCCCACATAGCCGTGGGGCGAGTAGACCAGCTCCGGCACCACCCGAAGCCGGTTGCAGCCGTATTGCCGCTCGGTCTCCTCGTTGAGCCCGTGGTCGGGCTTGAACCGGCACATGTGGATGCGCGCGCCCCGGTCCGCATAGTGCTTGCGCAGGATCTGGAGTGTGCCCTTGTCGTCCAGCGCCTTGGCAAGGCTGCGCAGCATGGATGCCTCGGGATTCTCCGGGTACATCTTGCAGAACTTGGCCCACTGGTCGGGCTGCGCCTCGCTCATGAAGCCCACCACGTCCTCGGGATACAGCGCGTGCTCGCGGTCATAGCCCGCCGAGGTGCCGATCATCCAGCCCCCGGCAACCAGGGCGTTGACGATGTCCTGCTGAAAGGTGTTTTCGAGTGCGTCGGGCATGGGTCAATGCTCCTTTGCTGGCGGTGAAACGTCCATGACCGGCAATGCCTCGATCAGCATGCGCATGGTGGCTTTTCCGCTACCATGAATGACCGTGCCTGGGAAATGGTGCGGCACGGTCCCGTGCAGGTATGCGCCCATGAGGCGTTGCCAGTGGTCGAGCACATGCTTGAAGCTGCCGCGCGGCTGGCCCACCCTACACAGCCTCCCGCACGTCGATCTTGCCGGTAACAGCCGCAGAGATGAGGGCGGTGCGGCGTTCTTGGAGGAGGGCAATAGTTTTAAGTGCGCTTTCCTCAAGCTTGCCAAACGTTAACATCTTTTTGGACAGATGCCCGACAATTTCTATCTGTTCATTTTTGGGTGGAATCGGGATTGGATATTTCCGAATGTCACTGCAAGTTATCGCCGCTTTTGTTGACCCACCTCCTGCCGAATTATATCGAATCCAATCATACCGGCTCTTGAGGTACCAATGGATAAAATCTGGAAGCACGTCCACTCGTTGAATCCTGACAAACGCAAGGTGTTGGCTGATTGTAGTATCAATTTTGGTCAATGCAGCCATTCCTCGTGTTTTACCCTCACCCGTTATTGCGATCAGAATTGATCCGGGCCTAACCAAGGGAAGGTGGCATTCAACGGCGGCTTTTTTCGTTACGAACTGGTCGGCATCAACTATATAATCCTCATTGACTTTGGAACTATTCAGCCACGGGACTATTCCATCTGACCAATAACTTTCCTTGTCTCGATGCGGAGTGCATCCATTCCCTACTGTGGCGCAATAACC
This sequence comes from Pseudodesulfovibrio alkaliphilus, assembly GCF_009729555.1. Classification (NCBI taxonomy): domain Bacteria; kingdom Pseudomonadati; phylum Thermodesulfobacteriota; class Desulfovibrionia; order Desulfovibrionales; family Desulfovibrionaceae; genus Pseudodesulfovibrio; species Pseudodesulfovibrio alkaliphilus. The sequence goes on along the minus strand of NZ_WODC01000002.1, from coordinate 4,389 downwards.
GATTCGAGAATGCTCCCAATGCGCCGGAATCTCCCCGAGCCATTCCACGCCGGAGTCCTTCATGGGGGCATCCGGGTCGAGACCCTTGGTCACGGCATGGGAGATGACCGCCTGCCGCTTCTCCTTGAGCAGTTCGATCAACTGCTCCTGCCTGCCGATCAGCCGGTCGATCCTGGCGGTCTCGCGGTCGAGGAAGGCGGCGATTTGGGCTTGTTCTTCTTGTGTAGCAGGCAATGGTATCGACAGTTTGCACAAAATATCGGGAGTAATTCTTTGATGGCTCCGAGTCGCCGAATCGCAATGAGCTTCAAGGAATTGGCCAACAAGATCCCCGCTCACAACATAATACAGTAATCGTCCGTGAATCGCATGAGGACGTAAAGGAATAAACTCAGAAGAGGCAATTATAGGGCATGAGCTTTTTTTTACAATTGCCGATGTCCGTTTCCTTGGATTAAGTTTGGAGATTAATATATCGTCTTTGACGACCATGTATTTCGTACTATCGACAGTATCCCCCTCTTCAATGTGGCCTTTCCCATACTCTTGAACAGCAGGAATGCTGTAATGGTCTACAAGGAGCCCTTTCAGTTGCTCGGGTGATATTGGTTCTTTGACGAAAGAGGCAACGCGTTCAATGCGGGAGTACTTCCAATGCTTCGGCACCTCCCCAAGCCACTCCACGCCCGAGTCCCGGTACTCCGGGTACGCCCGATACTTGCCCATCACTGTTCTCCCTGGGCCAGGAGGTTGAGGATGAGCCGGATCACGGTGTCCTTTTCCCTGGGCGCGGATTCGGCAACCAGCAGGGTCAGGGCGGCCAGACCGGCCTCATTGACGACCAGCTCTCCCCTGTCGTCGAAGAGCCGCCCGTTGGCGTTCAGAAAATGGACCAGCAGGAAGGCCGCGCTGCGCTTGTTGCCGTCCGTGAAGGGGTGGTTCTTGACCACGAAGTAGAGCAGGTGCGCCGCCTTGCTCTCCACCGAGGGGTAGACATCCTCGCCGAACGCGCTCTGCTGCAACGCGCCCCAGATGGCGGCAAGGCCAGCTCCCTTGTCCATGGCGAACAGGTCGGTGGCTTCCTGCCGGGCCATGAGCTGCCGCTTGAGCGTGCCGAGCGCCGCCCGCGCCTCGTCCAGGGCCATGAGCCTGCCGCCGCGCTGCCCTTCGGGCTTGGCCAGCCGCCCCTCGTCATACTGCTGGAGCCAGAGAAACGTCCGGGTGTACCGGCTGATGACATCCACCAGCCCCTGTCCCTCTTCAATATGCCGGATGCTCCCGGCGCTGCGGCGGACCAGCTCCAGAGCCTTGGTCAGCTCATCCGCATTCTCGGCCAGCCGCTTTTGGTCGACCGTATACCCCTTGACCAGATGCTCGCGCAAAATGGACGTGGCCCACTGGCGAAACCGAACGCCCTGCTGCGACTTCACCCGGTATCCAACCGAGATGACCACATCGAGGCTGTAGTGGGCGATATCGCGGGAAACCGTTCTCCCGCCTTCGTTTTGAACTGTTGCAAAATTTGCAACAGTTGCCGCTTCGTCCAGCTCCCTTTCCCCGAACACATTGCGGATGTGGCGGGAAACAACGGACTTGTCGCGCCCGAAAAGCAAGGCCATCTGGTTGGCGTTCAGCCAAACGCTCTCCCATTGGACGGGCACCCGGAGTTCGAGACTCCCTTCTTCGTTCTGGTAGACTTCCACTTCGGCAGGCTGCATCAACTGTGCACCTCCTGCAAAAGCTGCATGATCTCCGCCGACACCGTGTCGAGGTCCGCATCGATCTCCTCCAGCGGGCGCGGCGGCACATACTTGTAGAAGTGGCGGTTGAAGGGGATCTCGTAGCCCACGATGCCCACCTCGCCGTCGCTGCCGTCCCGTTTGGCCTCGTCTATCCACGCGTCCGGCACATGGGGCAGCACCTCGCGGGCAAAGTATTCGCGGATGTCCTCCTTGAGCGGCACGTTCTCGTTGTCGCGCAGGTTCGGGTCCGGCTCGGGGCTGCCCTTGACCTTGCAGACCTCGGCCTCGGGATCGTGCTCGCCAAGGTGCTTCTGGAGCAGCTTGAACTGGACCGCGCTCACATCGGCCCCGGCCTTCCTGAGCGCCTTCCTGAAGGCGGAGCGGGAGAGATAGCGTTCATCCAGCGCGGCCAGGGCGTCCAGAACGGCCCGCTGCGTCTTGGCATCCCATTTGGCCCACGGCTTGTCCGCCCTGAGCGCGGCCACGCGGGCTTCGTCTTTGGGGAAAAAGGCCAACTGGAGCGGACGCTCCACGGTGATGCGCCGGTAGCCGAAGTCCGTGGAGTCGAACACCTTGCAGTTGTCGTCCTCAAGGCAGTCGCCATAGGCGCGGACGATGTCCTCTATCTGCTCCTCGGTCATGTGCCGCCGCTTGGAGCCCAGCGACTTGCGCATGGGCGCAAAGACCTCGGTGGCGTTGAGCAGGTGCACCTTGCCCCTGCGCGAGGCGGGCTTGCGGTTGGAGAGCACCCAGACATAGGTGGCGATGCCCGTGTTGTAGAACATGTCCGTGGGCAGGGCCACGATGCCTTCAAGCAGGTCGTTCTCAAGGATATGGCGGCGAATCTCTGACTCGCCCGACCCGGCCCCGCCCGTGAAGAGCGGGGAGCCGTTGAGGATGATGCCGATGCGCGAGCCGCCCTCGCTCACCGGCCGCATCTTGCTGATGAGGTGCAGCAGGAACAGGAGCGAGCCATCGGACACGCGCGGCGTGCCGGGGCCAAACCGGCCCGCAAAGCCCCTGAGCCGGTGCTCGTCCTCCACCACGCGCTGGATTTTCTTCCAGTCCACGCCAAAGGGCGGGTTGGAGAGCATGTAGTCGAATCTCTCCGCCGGGAGCTGGTCATCGGACAGGGTGTTGCCGAACTTGATGTTGGCCACGTCCTGGCCCTTGATGAGCATGTCCGCCTTGCAGATGGCGTAGGACTCGGGGTTGAGCTCCTGCCCGTGGACGCTGATCACGGCATCCGGGTTCAGGGAGCGCATGAACTCCGTGCCCTCGGAGAGGAAGCCGCCGGTCCCGGCCGTGGGATCGTAGAGGGAGCGGACCACGCCGGGCTTGGACAGCACCTCGTCATCATCCAGGAACACCAGCGAGGTGGCGAGGTGCACGATGTCGCGCGGGGTGAAGTGCTCCCCGGCGGTTTCGTTGGACGATTCCGCGAACTTGCGGATGAGCTCCTCGAACACGAGGCCCATGGTGTGGTTGTCGATGGCCTCTGGGCTCAGATCCCAGGTCGCGAACTTTTTGGACACCATGTAGAGCAGGTCGCAGGCGTCGAGCTGCTCCAGATAGTCCGAGAAGTGGAAATATTCGAATATCTCCCGCGCATTGGCGCTGAACCCCTGCACGTATCCCTCAAGGTTGTCCAGGGTCTGCGTCGATCCGATGGACGCCATGGTCATGGGCGAGGCGTTGTAGAACTGCTGCTTGGCCGCCTTCCTGATGAGCGGCGCGGCTGCGTCGCCCATGTGCGCGTGCTTTTTTGCCGCGTCGAGAACAGCGTCCTTGGTCGGCTCCAGCACACATTCGAGGCGGCGGAGCAGGGTGAAGGGGAGAATGACGCGGCCATACTGGGACTGTTTGAAATCGCCGCGGAGCATGTCCGCAACGGCCCAGATGTTGGCCGCAGTGGCGGAGAAGTTGGTCATGTGCACTGTCCGTTGGTGGAATGTCTGCTATCAATACCGGTTGGCTGATTGTGTACCCTCCATGCGAGGTCCGGGGCAAGGGTTTATTCCCTGTCGTGAAGGGCCACCGGTTAAGTAACAAGTTCATGAACTCCATAAATCAACGAGTTAGTTTATTCGCAGCCAATGCAGATCAAGCATGCCCTTAATCCCTTGAGCCGGAGTCGACCCCGCCATCCCTCTCGCCGTCGCCTGCGTGGATGACGACGTAAGCAAAGTCGAGATGGCAAGGCCGTCCGGCGAAGACGGACGCCCGAAGGGCCTGGCCTTGCTGTCTCGGCTGCTTGCGTCACGCTCGCGGAGAAAACGGCGGGAGGAGCAAATATCCCTTCGCCGAAGCTTGCGCGTTGGTCTGGGGGCGTCATATGGTAGGCCATATCCGCTGGATAATTTCGTAACGAGAAGGAGGTATGACGCAACCAGGGCGCGTTCATAAGTTTTGACGAAGTCTAAACTGATGAACGCTTAAGTAGGCACTAACATGCCGTAACACCAAACACTTCTTCGCCGTTCATTTCCAAACGGCACGCTTTCACATCCAAACACCAGGCTGGAACACAGCACCCCCGCCGGACAAACGACAGGTATCTAGAAATCTGTCGTTGTCGCAATTCCCCCACGGCCACCGCTTATGCGCAGGACGAACGAGCCTGCGTGGTGGCACCCTTTATTGAATG